>PIYN01000001.1 GCA_003601775.1 Candidatus Bathyarchaeota archaeon | reverse complement strand
CAGTACCCAGCCGAGGTAGTGGCTGGAGGAAGGCGGAGACTCAGACTGTTGCCGGACATCCACGACGACGTGGCGGCGGAGGAGACCTTCAGGGTCCTCGTGGAGGACCTGGGCCTCAGGGAGGTCTGGGTCTCCTATACCCTGCCCTTCCTCCTCTTCATCTCCCTGGGCTTCCTCTGCTCCCTCCTCCTCGGCGACCTCGCCCTCTGGATCCTGGAAACGATCTTCTGAGACCTCTGTATGTGGGTCTTGAGACTCACAAATTTTCATTACATGAAACCCCAATAACCTATCCACAGTGGGAGGAGGTCAGAATTGGGAATAGATGAGAAGGTGGATCTCTCAGAAGAGGAGTTCCTCCTATACCCCTACAGACTGCAGAGCGAGGGAGAACCGAGCGAGATCGATAGGGAGCGGGTTGAGAGGAGGTTCTTCGACGAGCTGAAGTCCCTGAGTGAGGAGGCGATGCAGCTCGCCGAGTTCCTCTCGGAGGACAAGAGGCTCTGCCACGAACTCTGCTCCCTCCTAAGGGACAGCCTGGGGAGGCTCGATATGACCATCGAGCTGCCGGTGAAGGCCTTCCCCTTCCTGGAGAAGGCTGAGAGAGTCATGCTGAACCCCCGTTGCCACCTCATCATCGTTCATCAAGACGGAGGAATCGACTCCAAGGCCCTGGAGGGTTACCCCCCAGAGGTCGTCCTGATGGTCGTCTGGAACGTCGTGCCGAAGCTCAGGGTCCTCCTCGGGGAGTACAAGGAGAAGGTGAAGCGGAGGGTCGAGTACTTCGACAGGATAAGCAGGGATCTAAAGAGCCTCCAGGGGGCCTTCGGCCTACCCCATGAGGAGGAGATCCCCGTAGAGGGACTCTACCAAGCCGAGAAGACGGACGCCACCTTCTTCAAGACCTAAGCGCGGGGAACCGCCGGTCCCCGCCCTACCTGGGGCTGGAGGGAGAATGCCTAAGAACCTGGTCATAGAGGTCCGAGATTTTCTCTCCCTCAGAGAGATAGTGGAGGATCTGGAGGAGCGCATCGCCCAGTACAACCTCATGAAGGAGGAGTATAGCAGGGAGCTGGGCTCCTACCTGAGGAGGACGGAGGAGAAGTATAAGGACGAGGAGTGGTTCAAGAAGCTGTCCCTGGATAAGCTGAAGGGCGGCGCGAAGAAGAAGGAAAAGAAGAGGGGTAAGCGGAAGAAGGGGAAGGCATCCACCTCCTCCTGCTGGATACCCTACAAGGGCCTGAAGATCTCCTCGACGGACCAAGGGGAGATGGAGCTCCTCTTCGAGGCGATAGAGGAGCTCGAGAGGAAGATCGAGCTGCTCAAGGGGGCGAAGGAGGGGGTGGAGGAGCTCATGAAGGTCGGGCTCGGCGACGACCTGAGGTACAGGGTCTACATCAAGGAGGGGGTCCCCGAGAAGATCGTGGTGAGACCGAGAGGGGAGACCTCCAGGTTCCAGCTCAGCATGGTCTTCTCCACAGCCCCCACTCCTCCCCAACCTTAGAGGAGGGCCGTATACTCGAAGAAGGCGTCGACGAACTTCTTCATGAGGTCGTAGGGCGTCTCCACCACGCAGCTCGTCTTGATGTACCTCTTCACGGCCCTGCTCTTGATGCCGATCCCTATGACGCCGATGCCCCGCCGCCAGGTCTCCCTCACCTGTTTGAGGAATTCCTCCTCAGCCCCCTTGTAGCCCGTGGGGAAGCCGTCGGAGACGATGGCGAGGATCTTCGCCTCCTCGTACCTCCTCGTCAGGACCCGTGTCACCAGCTTGACGGCGTCCGGGAGGTAGGTGAGGCCGCTGTTCCTGAGGCCCCCGATGCGGGCCTTCACGTCGTTGGTGTAGTTCTCGGAGAAGTCCTTGACGACGTAGAAGTTGTTATCGAAGGCGAACATCCCCCAGGTATTGGGGTCGAAGATCATCCCCTTGACGACCTCCGCGAGGCAGAGGACCACGTCCTTCTCCTCCCCCGTGAAGGCCCTCAGGCTCCTGCTCACGTCGACGAGGATCCCCCAGGTCATCCTCCGGTTCTGCAGCTCATCCGTTATGAAGACGTCCGACCTTATGCTCTTGCTCGCCATCGCCTGGATCGCCTCCTGGAGGTCGAGGACGCCTGCCTCCTTCCTGGGATCCTCCCCGAGGACGTTCTGATAGAGGATGAGCCTCGTCAGGGCCCGCCTGATGGGACCTGAGAGCCGCTCCCTTCGACGTAGGAACTCGGCGTAGTCCTCGTCGGGGAAGCCGAAGGAGTGGAACCGTGTATCCCTCCCCTCAGCCACGTACTGGGAGAGGATCTTCTCCTTCCTCGCCTCGTAGCTCAGCCAGTCTGAGATGTTCTGCTCTGCCTCCCGCCCCCAGAGGGTCCAGGAGTCCTCGAGGGGGACCTCGGACTCGGGGCTGAGGATCGCCGCGGCCCTCTTGGTCAGCTCCATCAGCCTCTTCTCGCCGGGGAGCCTCCTCGAGAAGACGGTGCTCTCCCCATGGTGCTCGGCGTAGGGCAGGGCTGGGGCCTCCGGTGGGGGTCCATGCCTCGCCAGGGTCCCGTAGATCTGGTCCGCGTAGCCCAGCTTCTTCTCCGCGACCCTCCCCTCCATCCTGGTCGCGTCGTCTCCTCCCCTGATGATCTCCTCCCTCCTCAGGAGGTAGTACTCCTGGAGCACCTCCTCGGCGGCCCTGAGGTAGGAGACGACCCTCAGGGCCTCCTCCCTCAGGGGCTTCTCGAGACGCCCCTTGATCAGCCCCATCGTCGAGGCGGAGAGGATCGCCGCCATCAGCCTCAGCTGCCTCCTCGGTATCAGCTCAGCAGGCTTCAGGAGGAGGTAGGAGAGGGCGTTGGCGTAGGCGATGGCGGGTATCAGCGTCGACCAGAAGACCCTGAGGTAGGCGTTGAGGGAGGCGTCCTCCAAGAGGCTGATGACGAAGCGGGAGAGCCTCGGGTCCCTCCCCTCCATCCAGTCGGAGTAGAGGCTGTAGTCCGAGGCGGCGACATGGAGGCTGAGGTGGTAGAGGGAGGCCCTGAAGAGCCCCCAGACCATCCTCCTATGGGCAGGGTCCTCGAGGTCAAAGGGGATGCCCTGATACTCCCCCCTGCCTCCGCGGGTCCTCCTCGGCTTCGGCAGGTAGAGGACGTAGCCCTTCTCGTCGACGATGAGGGAAGGAGGGATGCCCTCCCTGAAGAGGATCTTGACCGAACTCTCCTTCTTCTTGGTTATCTGGAAGGAGTTGAACCAGGCGTAGTCGAAGAACCTCATCGCGACCCCCGGCGGAGGCTTAGGCGAAGTTCATCCTGACGACCCTCCGGACGGCCTCCTGCACCTCTATATTGTCGCTCGTCATCGTTATGATCGTCTCCTCCGCGGCTGCCTGCGGCGTCATCCCGTCTGAGATCAGGACGGCCCAGTTTATCAGGTCGCCGGGAGAGGGCCCGTAGGGGAGGTCCCCTGAGAGGTACTGCCTCCTCAGCTCCGCCCCCACCCTAACGATCCTGTAGGCCGTGTCCTCGTCGACCTTCCCCCTGCTCTGGATGAGCCCGATCTCGTCCTTGGATATGTCGTCCCCGACGCTGAGGTAGGTGAAGTTGATCCAGACGGCCATCCTACGGCGGAAGGCTGCGTTCAGCGGCTTCGTCCCCACGAACTCGGAGGAGAAGGGGTTCATCGCGATGATGACGTAGCCGCAGGGGTGGCGCTTCACTATCTCGTTGTCCTTCTCCGTCAGGACGAGGTGCCCCCGCGTATCCAGGATGGGGTTTAGGCGTGCCGCGATGTCCTGCTTCATCATGTTCGCCTCGTCGAGATAGAGGATCCCTCCGTTCCTCAGCCAGGAGGTGATCTGCCCGTCGATCCAGTTCTCCTTCCCGAGGCCGATGTACCGTCCGAAGAGGTCGTAGGTGGAGGTCTGGAGGCCGCAGTTGATCTCCCAGAGGGGGAGGCCGTGGATCTCGGCGACGATGTAGACGACATGGGTCTTCCCCGTCCCGCTGGGGCCGATGAGGGCACACTGCTTGAAGTAGTAGAGGGCCCTGCTGATCCTCTCCACGTACCTCTCCCCATGGTCGATGTACTCAGGGGTCCCTGAGGGTATCAGGTCGTGGAGGTGCTCGGGGAACTCGTACCCCCTGCGGAGGTCGTACTTCGCCACGTTGTACTTCTCCACCAAGGGAGACCTCCGGGGGCGTTTCAGGAGGGAGACCTGGAGGCTGTTCCCGTTGATCCTCCTCCTCACAGCCTCCCTCTTATAAACGCCTGAGGAGAGTATCCTACCCTGATGTCCGAAACCCAGCGCCTTGCCCTTCTTAGACCTCCTGGACATCAAGGCTCCCCCCAGTCGTCCTATGGATGACTAACTATCGAGTTTCTCAGTTGTCTCCTTCTTATAAAAACAAAGTGAAGGTTCCATCGATACACTCCATACATACAATTGATAAGAATCCGCCTTCTATACCCGACATCCATGATAGGTCTCCCTCTCTCGTAGAGGGCGTGAGTGTCTCCCATCCCTACACACATATAGAAAAAACCAAGTGACTACGAATATTCCTAAGAGAAGACCGGTTGGATGTAGGCCTACATCGAGGATGGGGGGAAGGGAGATAGAACCCTCCGAAGAGTTAGAGGTAAGGGTCGAGATCAGGCACTTAGAGGGCACAAGGATAGGGAACACCTCGGATTACTCCTCCGTGAGGTTCGATATCCAGGTGGAGATGAAGGAGGAGGAACGGAGGGGCGAGGAACTGACGCTCTCCTTCCGCTTCAGCATCTCGACGAAGCCCCCCGTCGCGAAGTTCGAGGTCGGAGGGAGGACCATCATCCTCGGGCCCAGCAGGGCGACGGAGGCGGTCCTCGAGGTGGACCCCGAAACCCAGGTCCCCACCATCCTCTACATGGTCTACCAGAAGGTCTTTACCAACCTCTTCCTCCTCTCCTCCTTCTTGGACTCACCCTGCCCCCCGCCTGACCTCCTCTACACCTCGAAGGGACGGAGGACCACCCCGATGACCGAGGAGCCGGAGCAGCCGGAGTCCCCCAGAGTTGAGGACCAAGCTGTCGTTCAGGAGCCTCAGGAAGTAGAGGCGGTGAAACAGGGATAAGCCGGGAGGGAAAGAGAGACCTCTCAAGTCAGTCTCGGGCTCTTCGTCAGGGGCTCGTAGCCGTACTCCGTCACGACGACGTTCTCCTCGAGGCGCACGCCGCCGTATCCGGGTAGGTAGATACCAGGCTCGACGGTGAAGACCATCCCCTCCCTCAGGACGTCCCCGCTCCTCTTGGATAATATGGGGACGAGGAGGCCGCTCAGGGGGTGGCCGAGGGAGTGGGGGTAGTCGGGGAAGCCCTCCTCCCTCAACACCCTCCTCGAGATGGCGTCGAGGTCCCTGCAGCTTATCCCCGGTTTGATACTGTTCAGCACCGCCTCCACGGCTCTGTCCACCGCGGCCAGCATCTTCTCCTTCTTCTCATCCCTCCCGAGGAGGAAGGTCCTCGTCTCGTCGGCGGCGTACCCTTGCTTCATGGGGCCGAGGTCCACGATGATCAGATCTCCCTCCTTGAGCGTCCTATCCCCGGGCCAGCCGTGGCAGTAGGCCGACCTCTCGCCGCTGGAGACGATCGTCGGGAAGGACTGCATCTCCGCCCCCCGCCTCATCATGGCATAATTCGCCTCGGCCGCGATCTCATACTCCCGCATTCCGGGGGCTATGCTCTCCCTCGCGGCCGCTATGGCTATATCCGCGAGCCTGCTGACCTCCCTCTGGAACCTTACCTCCTCGGGGTAGAGGCCGTAGAAGACCTCCGGGAGTAGGGTCTGGGAGACGTCCACGAGTTGACCCTTCAACCGCTCCTTGAAGTAGCTATATCTCTTGTATGTGAGGGCATCCATGTTGATGCCTATCTTCTGGGTCCCGCCCCTGAGGTGCTCATTTATGAACTCCGCTATCTCCTCATCGATCTTCTCCCTATCCTCCACCTCCCTGACCCTTATCCACGACTCGTCCTTCGTGCTCTCATAGTTCACCGGATAGCAGAGGATGCAGGGGTGTCCGTCCCTGGGTATCAGGAGGGCTTGACCCGAAGTCGTATTCGCCAACCTCTTATACAGGGAGCCGGTACGCGCCCCTCTGAGGAGGCAGAGGACCTCCACTTCCCTCTCCTCCATCAACCTCCTCAGGTGACCCATCCTCTTCCTACAGAAGTCAACAGGCTCGGACATTCCCATCCTCCTCTATTTGGTAGTTGCCTGAAGCCTTTAAAGGTCGTTACCCCTCCCAGATTAAACTCGGGGGCAAGTTAGGGATCTTCTGAAGAAAAAATAAGGGTTTTATTGAGAGACGCTCCTGATCGTCTCCTCCAGGAGGTCCAGTCCCTTCTCCAGTAGTTCGTCCTCTATGGTGAGCGGGGGGTGTAGCCTCACGACATTCCCGTAGAGCCCGGCCTTCAGGAGGAGTAGGCCCCGGTTCAAGGCGGTCTTCAGGACCTCCTTCGTCTCCTCCACCGCCGGCTCCTTCGTCCCCCTATCCTTCACCAGTTCCATCGCCATCATCGGCCCCTTCCCACGGATGTCCCCTATGATCTCGTACCTCTCCCCCATCTCCCCGAGGCGCTTGGAGATCTTCTCTCCGAGCCTCGCCGCCCTCTCGACGATCCCATCCCTCTTGATGATCTCTATGACCTTCAACGCCGCGACGCAGGCGAGGGGGTTCCCCCCATAGGTCCCGCCGAGGCTGCCGGGGTAGACGTCCCTCATGAGCTCATCCCTGGCTACGACGGCGCTGAGGGGGAGGCCTGCCGCTATCGCCTTCCCCATCGTCATCACGTCCGGCTCCACGCCCCAGTGCTCTATCGCGAACCACCTGCCGGTGCGCCCGAAGCCCGTCTGCACCTCGTCGATGATGAGGAGGATGCCGTGGTCGTCGCAGAGGGCCTTGAGAGCCTTGAAGTAGTCAGGCGGGGGTGCGATGAACCCGCCCTCGCCCTGGATCGGCTCGGCGATGAGGCCCCCCACCTCCTGCGGTGGGACCTGGGTCTTCAGGAGGGACTTCTCGATGTACTCTACGCAGGCGAGGCCACAGTCGGGGTAGTTGAGGTGGAAGGGGCAGCGGTAGCAGTAGGCGTAGGGGGCCATGTAGACGCCTGGGACGAAGGGGGCGAAGCCGACTTTGTAGGGGTCCCACTTCCCCGTTAGGGTCAGGGCCATGTAGGTCCGCCCGTGGAAGGAGTTCTCGAAGGAGATGATGCCTGGGCGCTTGGAGTATTGACGGACGATCTTCACGGCGTTCTCCACTGCCTCGGCCCCGCTGTTCAGGAGGATCGCCCTCTTGGGGAAACGCCCCGGGGTGATCTCCGTCAACTCCTTCGCGAGATCCAAGTAGGGCCTGTAGTTGGTGACGTGGATGCAGGTATGGATGAGCCTCTCCGCCTGCTCCTTGATGACCTCCACGATCTCCCTTCGGGTGTGCCCCAGGCTCGTCACGCCGATGCCTGAGGTGAAGTCTATGTAGCGGTTCCCATCCACGTCCTCGACGACGGCTCCCTCAGCCCTCTCGAGGGCGATGGGCGCTATCAGGTAGACGCCTGGGGGGACGTACCTCTCCCTCTCCTCGAGGAGCCTCCTGGACTTGGGCCCGGGAGGCAGGGTGACGATCTTGGGTGCCTCGGACATGGTCTCCACCCCCATCATGGGACGAAGAGGGCGAGGACCGCCTTCTCCGTGTGCATCCTATTCTCCCCTTGGTCGAAGACGACGCTATGCGGTCCCTCGATGACCTCGTCGGTCATCTCCTCCCCCCTGTAGCCTGGGAGGCAGTGCATGAAGATGACGTCCTCCTTCGCGAGGGAGAGGACCTCGCTGTTGATCTGGTAGGGGGCGAAGTCCCTGATCCTCTTCTCCTTCTCCAACTCTGGTCCACCCATGCTGTGGAAGGTGTTGGCGTAGACGACGTCCGCCCCCCTCACCGCCTCCTCAAGGTCCGTCGTCAGCACTATCTGGGACCCTCTCTCCTCGGCGTGCTCCTCGGCGAACTTCAGTATCTCCTCCGCCGGCTCATACCCCTTCGGACGGGCGATGTACATATCGATCCCCATGAGGCTGGAGACGACCATGAGGGTCTGACAGACGTTCCAGAGGTCGCCGACGTAGGCGAGCTTCAGCCCTCTGAAGCGGCCCTTATGCTCCCTGATCGTGAGGAGGTCCGCGAGGCCCTGGCAGGGGTGCGTCAGGTCCGTGAGGGCGTTTATCACGGGGTTCACCATATACTCCGCGTACTCCTCGACGACCTCCTGACCGAAGGTCCTGATGACGAGGGCGTCGCAGTAACGATCTATGATCCGCGCCGTGTCCTTTATCGGCTCCCCACGGCTGAGCTGGAGCTGCTGGGGCATCGCGAAGAAGGTGTAGGCCCCCAGGTGGGCGGCGGCGGCCTGGAAGCTGAATCGGGTTCGAGTGCTCGGCTTCTCGAAGAGCATCGCTATGGTGCGTCCCCGGAGATACTCGTGTGGCTCCTTCCTCGCCAGCTTCCGCTTGAAGTCGGCCGCGGTCCTCAGGATGAAGTCGATCTCCACGGGAGTGAAGTCCATGAGGGTGAGAAAGTCCTTACCCCTAAACCTATTCTTCATACTCATTCTGGTCTCCCCATTAGAGGAAGGGGTAAGATCTATGAAAAACTTTTCACCTCAGAAGAAGGAACTATCTTCAGGGATATTGGGATGAAAGAATGGGAGGTTCTCCTGATTTGAGCTACCTCATAGAGCTTGAGTGCTCTAAATGCGGTAAGCGCTTCGAGGCGGACAGGGTTCAGACGGTCTGTGACAGGTGTGGGAAGCCCCTCCTCGCCAGATACGACTTGGAGGCCGTGGGCAGCGTCCTGGACCGAGACTCCTTCTGGGGGCGTGAGGCGACGATGTGGAGGTACCGGGAGATCCTCCCCGTGAGGGATGAGAGGAACATCATCAGCCTCGGGGAGGGGTATACGCCCATGATCAGGGCGGCGAGGCTCGGAGAGAAGATAGGCCTGGGGGACCTCTGGGTGAAGGACGAGTCCCAGATACCCACGGGGACCTTCAAGGCCCGTGGCCTCTCAGCAGCAGTCTCCAAGGCGAAGGAGTTCGGCATCAAGCGCCTCGCCATCCCCTCAGCGGGGAACGCCGCTGGGGCCCTCGCGGCCTACGCCGCTCGGGCGGGGATGGAGGTCTACGTCTTCATGCCCGAGGACGCCCCCACCGTCAGCAAGGTCGAGTGCTGGATCGCGGGAGCCCATGTCTACCTTGTGAAGGGTCTGATCTCCGACGCGGGGAGGATCGTCTCAGCCGGGGAGGAGGAGAAGGGCTGGTTCAACGTCTCCACCCTGAGGGAGCCCTACAGGCTCGAGGGGAAGAAGACGATGGGCCTGGAGGTCGCGGAGCAGTTCGACTGGACGCTCCCCGACGTCATCATCTACCCCACAGGAGGCGGGACGGGCCTCATCGGGATGTGGAAGGCCTTCGAGGAACTGGAGGAACTGGGGTGGATCGAGGGCCCCCGCCCACGCATGGTCTCGGTCCAGCCCTCGGGGTGCGCCCCCATAGTGAAGGCCTTCAAGGAAGGTGCGGAGGAGTCCGAGGTCTGGGAGGGGGCCTCGACCATCGCCTCTGGTCTGAGGGTCCCGAAGGCCCTGGGCGACTTCCTCATCCTCAGGGCCATCAGGGAGAGCGGTGGGACGGCGGTGGCCGTCAGCGACGAGGAGATCCTGGAGGCGGTGAGGCTCATGGCCAAGGAGGAGGGGATCTTCCCCTGCCCCGAGGGGGCTGCGACCCTGGCCGGGCTGAGGCACCTCTTAGAGGAGGGGTCTGTGGACAAGGACGACCGAGTCATCCTCTTCAACACCGGGTCTGGGCTCAAGTACACCGAGTTGTTCACCCTCAGGCTCCCGGTCTTAGATCCCAAGGGGGAGATAGACTACGGGAAACTCTAAGGAGTCCAGGGACCGGCAGGCCAAACCCCAACGCAAAAACTACTTGTAATGGAACCCCTGATCTTAGGCTCGAGGGAGGGAATTGAAGCCCATAGAGAGATGTAAAGCCCTTATCGCCCGGGACAGGGAGATCATATCCCCGGCCACCAGGATAAGCTACTTCCCCCTCGCCGTCTCCAGGGCCGAGGGGTCAAAGGTCTGGGACCTCGACGGCAACGAGTACCTCGACTTCCTCTCAGGGGCGGCCGTGACAAACATCGGCCACCGCCACCCCAGGGTCGTCCAGGCGATAAGGGAGCAGCTGGAGAGGTTCATCCATAATACCCTCGCCTACACCTACTACGAGGTCCCGGCCCTCCTGGCGGAGAAGCTCGCGGAGATCACCCCGGGGCGTTTCCCCAAGAGGGTCGCCTACGGTCTATCGGGGTCCGATGCGAACGACGGGGCGATAAAGCTCGTGAGGAGCGCCACCCGGAGGCTGAGGATCCTCTCCTTCCTCGGCTCCTACCACGGGACCACCCTTGGGGCCCTCACCCTCTCGGGGATAAGCCTGAACATGAGACGCAGTCTCAGTCCCCTCGTTCCCGAGATCTACCATGTCCCCTACCCCGACTGCTACCACTGCTACCTCGGCCTCCAGTACCCCGACTGTGGCCTCGCCTGCGTCGAGTACATCAGGGAACTCTTCAGGATCCTGATCCCACCCGAGGAGACCGCCGCCTTCATCCTCGAGCCCATACAGGGGGACGCGGGGGTCGTGATCCCGCCGAGCGAGTTCTGGAGAGAGCTGAGGGCCCTCTGCGACGATCACGGCATCCTCCTCGTCGACGAGGAGGTGCAGACGGGCTTCGGGCGCACCGGCAGGTGGTTCGCGATAGAGCACTGGGGCATAGAGCCAGACGTCATCCTCACCGCGAAGGCGATCGCCTCTGGTATGCCCCTCAGCGCGATCATATCGAGGAGCGAACTCATGGAGACCTGGTCCGTGCCAGCCCACCTCTTCACGGCGGAG
Source organism: Candidatus Bathyarchaeota archaeon (assembly GCA_003601775.1). Classification (GTDB taxonomy): domain Archaea; phylum Thermoproteota; class Bathyarchaeia; order TCS64; family PIYN01; genus PIYN01. The sequence continues at coordinate 105,300 of PIYN01000001.1, read as the reverse complement.
GCAAACCCGCTGTGCTGCGCGGCGGCCCTGGCGACCATCGAGGTCTTGGAGGAGGAGAGGCTCCCGGAGAGGGCTGAGAGGGTTGGGAGGACGGCGCTTAAGAGGCTTGGAGAGATGATGGAGGACCATGACCTCATCGGGGATGTGCGTGGAAGGGGCCTCCTCATCGGCGTCGACCTCGTGAGGGACAGAAAGACGAGGGAGCCCGCCCGGGAGGAGGCGTTGAAGGTCTCCTGGAGGGCGTATGAGAAGGGACTGATCCTCATCTCCTTCGGGAGATTCGGAAACGTCCTGAGGATAGCCCCGCCGCTCACTGTCAGCGAAAAGGAACTGGAAGAGGGCCTCGGGATCGTAGAGGAGTCCATCGATGACGTGGAGAAGGGAAAGGCCCCCGATGAGGTATTAAAACAGATGACCGGGTGGTGACTCACACTAAGAAGCCCAGAAGAAGACTATCGACTACTCCCGCTTCCTCCACTCGTGGGAGGCTTGACAAGTTTGTAGTAGGGACAGCTCTCGCACTCTGTCGTATCATCCCTCAGGCAGAGGGCCTTCTTAAAATATTTACAATAAACCTTCAAGGTCGCTTCTGTGCTCGATGTCATGACCTATACACCTCTCAAAGTTATATCTAAGTCTTATGTTACCATTATAGCTGATAGAGGAGGGACAGGGGGCAACCCCAGGGGGAAACTATTTGAGCCAATCTTCCCCTCCTTAACGTGGATATCCGACGGTGAGCTTCCTTGGTTAGGCTGAGACCCCGCTACAAGGTCTGGTTCGAGACGGAGGAGGGATACGTCCTCGGCCCGGGGACCTTCAACCTCCTGAAGATGATCGAGAGGAAGGGATCCCTAAGGCTGGCGGCGGAGTCCCTCGGGATGTCCTATCGTTACGCCTGGGGGCTCCTGAAGAAGGTGGAGAGGCATATTGGGAGACCCATCCTCAGGACCTTCAAGGGGGGGAGCCACGGGGGAGGAGGGGCAACCCTCACGGAGGAGGGCCGATGGCTCCTGGAGGAGTACTCCAAGATCTTGGAGGCCTTCTCCAGAATCTCGGAGGAATACGAGAAAACGAGCAAGAATTAGGGGGATCAAGGGCTTAAGGCGCTTACCTGGAGGCGAGGGCGATCCGCTCGATCTCCTGCCTCCTTCGTATCGCGAAGATATTGCCGTCATTGGACGCCGCCCCGATGAGCTGGTTGGCGAGGGCCTCCTCAAGGGTCCTCCTGTTGCTGAAGGCCTCCTGCTTAGCGCCCTGGACTAAGAACCTCAGGGCGAGGTCGACCCTCCTCTGGGGGGAGATATCCACCGCGAGCCTGTAGACGATGCCACCGTACCCGATCCTCGTCGTGTCCTCACAGGGCGCCGCGTTCTCCACGGCCCTGACCAAGACCTCTATCGGGTTCCTGCCCGTCTTCAACTCGACGATCTTGAAGGCGTTCCTGACCACATTTATGGCCCTCATCTTCTCCCCGCCGCTCTTCCCGGGGCGCATCAGATTATTCACGAGTCTCTCCACTATATTCACCCTAGACTTCCGGAACCTCTTGGACTCATGTCTACCGCCACTGTGGGGGATGTAGACCGGGTCCAGGCAGATGTACCTCTCCAGGCCCAGGTCCCTGACCTTCACCTCCTTGAAGCTCCACTCCCCGAAGAGCTTTATCTCCTCCCTCTCAGCAGGGCCGTCCATATCCTACACCATGAGGTCAGAGACGAGATATCTGGAACCGGAATAAAACCTTTTCTGAGCTTCCTGATTCGCTACCTTCACAACTTGGGGAAGAGTTGAGGTAACCCCACTTCGATCGGCCTATTTGACGCTAAGTGAGAGAAGGAGAGGACACGGAGTTATCTATCGCAGGGGCTTCTTCCTCTTCCCCACAACCAGGAGATACAATGGGACGCCGTTGACCTTAGAGACCTTGTACTTCACGCCGGGAATATCGCCCATCGACCTCGCCCTGGGGCCGTGGATCCCCTCCACGATGACCTCATCGTGCTCGTCCACATAGTTCAGGGCTCCGTCCCCTGGGAGGAAGGCCGTGATGACCCTCCCGTTCTTTATGAGCTGAACCCTGACACATTTCCTTATGGCGCTGTTCGGCTGCTTGGACTCCACCCCGACCTTCTGGAGGACGATGCCCCGGGCCATCGGAGCCCCCTCTAAGGGATCCTCCTTACTCTTCTTGAAGAGCCTATGCCTGAAGCCCTTACTCTTCATCCGGAAGCGTTTTCGATCCCTCACGAGCTTCCGTGCTGCGAAGAGCCCATTAGGTGCCATCCTTATCCTCCCTATCTCATCTGAATTCTGTTCTTTAAACCTTTCTTCTCCGGGCGACCCCGGCGTCGAACCTTCACCGTCCCGTACATGAGGAAGATTTAAATAAGCAATATCATCGATGATATCGATAGTGATATAATTGAGGGGGCATCAGAGAACCTGGACGAGGCGTCTGGTCGGTATCCCAAAGGGCTTCCTACCCTACGCGGTGCTGAGGATCCTGAGCCGTTCTCCGATGTCCGGATCGGAGATCATGGACGTAGTGGAGGAGCGGACGGGGTGGCGACCCAGCCCAGGGTCCATCTACCCACTCCTGGCGAGGTTCAGGGAGAAAGGCGTCATAGAGGAGGTCGAGTCCGAGGAGGCTGGCCTGAAGCGCTTCGCACTGACCGAGAAGGGAAAGGAACTGCTCAAGGAGTATGAGAAGCGGAGGGAGGTCTTCAGGAGGAAGTTCTACTCCATAAGGAGGATGTGGCTGAAGATCTACAGGGAGATGGACGACGAACTCTATCAGGCCCACCTGAGGCTCTTCGAGGCGTTGGAGAAGATCGCCCCGAGTCTGAGGGGGGAGGAGGTGAAGGACGAGGCCGCGAGGGTGCGGTCGATCCTCCTCAAGGCGGCCGAGGAGATAGAGGAAGTAAGGAGCCGATTAGAGAAGAAGCGGGAGTGATGACGGAGGAATGGGGAACTTCATAAGACTAATGAAGTATGTGGCCAGGTACTGGTACCTCTTCGCCTTAGGGCTCGGCCTCATAGTCATTTATAGGTATTTGATGGTCGTGCCGGGGCTGGCGACGAGGAGGGTACTCAACGCCCTGACTCCCCCCTTCGACCCAGACGAAGTCTTCAGGATCCTGCCAAGGGCGGCCCTGACGATCATCGGTGCGAGTATCCTGAGTAGCGTTGTGAACTTCGTCCAGATGTACCTCCAATCCTACGTCAGCCAGAAGACGATCTACAACCTGAGGAACGACCTCTTCAACGCCCTCATCCAGAAGTCCTTCAGCTTCTATGATAGGAGCAGGGTGGGGGATATAGTCTCGAGGGTCACCAGCGACGTGGATCGGGTGCGGAGGATGACCTCCTTCTGGATAAACCAGATGATAAGCATCGTGGCGGGCTTCGTCATCTGGATAGGCGTGCTCCTCTCCATAAACCCGTGGATGACGATCCTCTGCCTCCTCCCGGCGCCCTTCGTCTTCCTCATCACCAATAGATACAGGAAGCTCTCCAGGCCGATCTTCGCGGAGCAGCGAAGAGTCTTCGCGGAGATGAACATCTTCCTCCAGCAGAATATCGTCGGGACCCGGGTCGTCCGCATCTTCGGACAGGAGAAGCGGGAGAAGAAACGGTTCACGGGGATAAACCGGAGATACTTCGACCTTCAGTTGGAGATGGCGAAGATACGTGCCCTCTACCCAGGACTGAATACCCTGATCATGGGCGTGGTCACGGCGCTCATCTACTGGCTGGGGGGGCGGCTCATCATAGTGACCCATGGGACCCCGATGGAGTTCAAGTGGGGGGACCTTATGATCTTCGTCCAGGGGATGTCAAGCCTCATGGCGCCCCTCAGGTTCCTGAGCTTCATAGTCGGGAGCTATACCGAGGCGATGGCCGCCGCCGCGAGGATCTTCGAGATCCTGGATACGGAGCCTGAGGTGAAGGATAAGCCCGATGCCGTCCCCCTTCCCCCCGTTAAGGGGGAGGTCGTCTTTGAGAACGTGACCTTCGGCTACGACCCCGATAGACCTGTGTTGAAGAATATCAATCTCAGGGTGAGGCCTGGTGAGACGGTCGCGATCCTGGGTCCGACGGGGTCGGGGAAGAGCACGCTCCTCTACCTCATCCCGAGGTTCTACGACGTAACCTCTGGGAGGATCCTGATAGATGGATACGATATTAGGGATGTCAAGTTGAAGTCCCTGAGGGAGCAGATCGGCATCGCGCTCCAGGACATCTACATCTTCTCCGCCACTATAAGGGAGAATATAGCCTATGGGAAGCCCGACGCGACGATGGAGGAGATCGTGGCGGCGGCGAAGGCGGCGCAGATCCATGACTTCATCATGTCCCTCCCCGACGGCTACGACACTGTCGTTGGGGAGAGGGGGATCACCCTCTCAGGGGGGCAGAAGCAGAGGATCACGATAGCGAGGACGCTCCTCAAGGATCCTCGGATCCTCATCTTCGACGATACGACCTCCTTCGTGGATACGGAGACGGAGTACAAGATCCAGAAGGCCCTGGAGGCGCTGCTCAAGGGGAGGACGGCCTTCATCGTCACCCAGAGGCTCTCAGCGATAAAGAACGCGGATAAGATCGTGGTCCTGAAGGACGGCGAGATCGTCGAGTGCGGGACCCATGAGGAGCTCCTCGCCAAGGACGGCATCTACGCCACCATCTACCGGACGCAGTTCGCGCCGAGGGAGGAGATCCTGGCGAGGAGAATGGGAGGAGGTGAGTAGGATGGGTTGGCATGGCGGACCTCCCCCTGGAAGGGGACCCGGCTGGCGTCATGACCGCTTTACCAGGAGAGAAGAGGAGAAGTTAGAGAGGAAGGTCTCCGATATCGTCCTCCTCAGGAGGCTGATGACCTACCTCGCCCCCTACAAGCGCAGAGTCATAGCGCTGACATCTCTCATGATCGGGGCGGCCATCATGAGCCTCGTCACCCCCCTCATGACGAAGATAGTCTTGGACCGGTTCATACCCGCCGGGATCGAGGCGGGGAAGACCTCAGTGCTGAATATCTGGCTCCTCGCCATGGTCGCCCTCCTCCTCGCCCAATTCGGGCTGAGCTATGGCCGGCAGTACCTCATCGCCTGGGTCGGGAACAAGACGATCTACCAGCTGAGGGAGGAGATGGTCTCCCAGATCCAGGAGATGTCCATCAGGTACTTCGCTGAGGGGGAAACGGGGAGGATCATGTCCAGGGTGACGAACGACGCGGAGCAGCTGAGCTACTTCCTCGGCTCGGGCCTCGTGAGCGTGGTGAGCGACACCATCGCCGTGGTCGGCGCCCTCCTCCTCATGTTCACCCTCAGCCTGCAGCTGACCCTCCTCTCCTTCGCTGTGATACCCGTGATGTTCCTCGTCCCCTTTTTCATGCGCAGGCGCATCAGGAAGGCCTGGAGGCAGACAAGGGTGAAGATCGCCGGGATGACCTCGGTCCTCCAGGAGACCGTCTCGGGGATGAAGGTCGTCCAGGCCTTCACGAGGGAGAGCAGGGACATGGAGACCTTCAACGCCGTGAACTTGGAGACGGTGAGGGCCCGCCTCCGGGCCACCCTCATGGCAGGGCTCTTCCGCATAGGTGTCGGCCTCGCCCAGGTCGTGGGAACGGTCGCCCTCCTCTGGTACAGCGCGATCCAGATAGTGAATGGGACCGTCACCTTCGGGACCTTCGTCGCCTTCCAGACCCTCCTCATGAACTTCTTCAGGCCTCTGATGACCATCGCCAACTTCTACAACGACTTCCAGAGCGCGATGGCCGGGGCGGAGAGGGTCTTCGAGCTCCTCGATACGGAGAGGGAGGTGGAGGAGGCACCTGAGGGAGAACTTGTGGAGCTGGGGGAGGTGCGAGGAGAGATCGTCTACGACCACGTCACCTTCGGATACGACCCCAGGACCCCCGTCCTCAGGGACATCAACCTCGTCATCCGCCCGAAGGAGAAGGTGGCCCTCGTCGGCCCGACGGGGGCGGGGAAGACGACGATGATCAACCTCCTCTGTCGCTTCTACGATCCCCAGGAGGGGTCCATCACCCTCGACGGATATGATCTCAGGAAGATCTCGCTGAGGTCCCTGAGGAAACAGATGGGGATCGTCCTCCAAGACCCCTTCCTCTTCCAAGGGACCATCAAGGAGAACATCAAGTATGGGAGGCCCGAGGCCACGGACGAGGAGGTGATAGAGGCGGCGAAGGCCGTGAACGCCCACGAGTTCATCATGAAGCTCCCCCAGGGCTACGAGACCGTCGTCAGGGAGGGGGCAACGAACCTCTCCGTCGGTCAGAGACAGCTCATCACCTTCGCCAGGGCCCTCCTCGTGGACCCGAAGATCCTGATACTCGACGAGGCGACCTCCAGCGTCGACCCCTACACGGAGCTGATCATCCAGAAAGGCCTGGAGAGGCTGCTGAAGGACAGGACGGCCATCATCATCGCCCACAGGCTCTCGACCGTGAGGAACGCCGACAAGATCGTCGTGATAGACAACGGGAGGATCGTGGAGATGGGTAGACATGAGGAACTCCTGGAGAAAGGGGGCCTCTACACCCGCCTCTACATGAGACAGTTCAGGGACCTAGAAGAGCCCGAGGAGTTGACGGCGAGGCAAAGAGGTGCGGGGGAGCCAGCGCAGAGACCAAGCATGGGTAGAAGGCCTAGAGGCGCCGGTCCCGGGGCGCTGAGGGGGAAGATGATGGAGCTGAGAAGACTCATAAAGGAGAGGGAGGCAGAGGGCCACGACGTAAGGGAGTTCAAGGAGCTGAGCCGTAGCATCTTCGCCGCCCTCAGGAGGGGAGATGTGAATAGCGCCTCCAGAAAGCTCGATGAGGCCATAGAACGCCTTAGAAACCTCTCGAATAAACCCCAGACATAGAGAATAACGTGGTTGCCTCTTACAACCGAGGCGAAGAAGCGGCCTCTCCAGCTTTCAACCTCCTATTCGTGGGGAAAACCACAGAATGGGAAGGGGTTTTACCTTCAAGAATTCCTCTTTATAGTAGGGTTGAGATGAAGAAACTTGACTTGAAGAGGAAGTTGAAGCAGCTCTACTCCAGCTCGAGGAGACCAATTAATCATCGAGGCCCCTCCTGCCAAGTTCCTGATGATTACAGGGCGGGGGGAGCCCGGTGGCGAGGAGTATCAGACAGCACTTAGGGCTAGACTGAATGGCGATGACCTCCATACAATCACCTAAAGATAAGAAACTCCTCAAGTAATAGCCTTAATGGATCTCCTTCCCCTTGAGATGGGCACTCGGACGAAATTAGAAATGTGTTTGTTTAATTCTTCTCCATGGTCATTTAAAGGGATTGTGAATTTTAAATAAGTATCTGGGAAGGATAATTGATTTATTTCCTATAGGAGAGTTAAGGAGAACAGAGTCATTAACTACTGGAAGAACCGAAGATGGCGAAGAGCTATTATAAGATCTGCGTCCTCCCTGGGGATGGGATCGGCCCGGAGGTCACAGCCGAGGCCATAAAGGTGCTGAGGGCCACGGGCCTGGAGTTCGAGTTCCTGATCCGCGAGGTGGGGGGGAGCTCCTACCTCAAGAACGGGGACTCCTTCCCAAAGGAGGCCAGGGAGGCCTGTGAGATGGCCGACGCCGTCCTCTTCGGGGCCGTCGGCCATGACTACGCGCCCTATGACATCCCGAGGAGGGTCCTGGACTACCTCAGGAGGGAGAAGGATACCTACGTGAACCTGAGGCCCATGAAGCTCTACCCCAAGATCGAGTGTCCCTTGAAGCTGCCCGAGGGGAGGGGGATCGACGTCGTCGTTGTGAGGGAGAACACCGAGGGGGAGTCGGTGAAGCAGTCGGGGGTCGTGGGGGATAGGGTGGGGAGCGATATGCGGATCATAACCCGCTTCGGCTCCCAGCGCCTCATCAGGTTCGCCTTCGAGTACGCCAGGAGCCACAGGCGGAGGAAGGTGACCTGCGTGGATATGAGCCAACTCCTCTCAGGGGATAAGCTCTTCAGGGAGGTCTTCGACGAGGTCGCTGAGTGGTACCCCGACATCGAGAAGGACTATAGGGCCGTGGACGTCGCGGCCATGCACCTCGTCTCCAATATCGAGTCCTTCGACATCATCGTCACGTCTAACCTCTACGGCGACGTCCTCTCAGGGATCCTCTGCGGCCTCATCGGCGGCGTCGGGATGGCCCCCTCAGCCTGCATCGGGGACCGCTTCGCCTACTTCGAGCCCGTCCACGGCACGGCCTGGGACATAGCCGGGAAGGGAATCGCCAACCCGATAGCGGAGATCCTCTCCGCGAAGCTGATGCTGGAGTGGCTGAGGGAGGAGGAGGCGGCCGAGAACATAGAGCAGGCGGTGACAATGATCCTAGAGGAGGGAAAGGTGAGGACCCCGGATATCGGGGGGACCTCCACGACCTCTGAGGTCGGGGACGCGATAGCACGGAAGGTGGAGGAGCTCTCCAAGCGGTGAGGGACCCCGCCCAACGATTTCAAAGTGGGGGTGTTTAGCGGTCTATGGTAATCACCCCTCCCCTCGGGAGATCATCTTGAGGAGATCTGCCTTCGTTATGATCCCGATGACCTCTCCCTTCCTCGAGACCAGTACAGCTGGGTAGACCTGTAGGATGCTCGAGATCAGGGATAGTGGGGCATCCTCCCCGACCTGGGGGAAGGGCTCCTCCATGACCTCCTCCACTGTGAGGGAGGAGATCTTGGAGGGGTCTCCGCTGATTATCAGCTGATTTAGGAGGGTCTTCTCCGTGATGCTCCCCACCACCCTCCTACCGTCGAAGACGGGGAGCTGGGAATAGTCGTGCTCCCACATCAGCCGGGCCGCCTCTGAGACGCTCTCATCCTTCTGAACTCCAACGACCTCGCCATGGGCTATCTCCCTGGCGCGGATATCCCTCTTCATCTCCAGCCGTGTCAGCACGTCGAAGATGGCCTTGACCTTCGCGTAGGAGGGGTCTATCTTCCCCGACTCCAACTTGGCGATAAGGGACTGGCTGACTCCGGCCAATCTCGCCAGCTCCTTCTGCGTCAGACCCAGCATCCTCCGCCTCCTCGGGATCTCCTCTATGGAGGGCAACATGGATCTGACTCCTCCCCAAGGCGATATATTCTTTTTGGAATAAAAATTTCAGAAAATTATTAATATTGGAATCGGGGAGTAGGTCTTCCAACGGCTTAGGAGGTGAAGAGGTCTCAAGGGGACTGAGGAGGGGAGCAAGCGGACACTACAGGAGATTAATGAGAAGATCAGGAGGGGGGACGTCCAGGTCCTCACCGTGGAGGAGATGAAGGACCTGGTGGAGAGCAGCGGCGTCAGGGTCGCCTTCAAGGAGGTTGACGTCGTCACGACGGGGACCTTCGGGGCAATGTGCTCCTCCGGGGCGGTGATCAACCTCGGACACGCTGATCCGCCCATCAAGATCCACAGGGCCTGGATAAACGACGTCCCCGTCTGCCATCCAGGGGCGGCCGTGGACCTCTACATCGGGGCGACGATGATGTCGGAGACGAGGCCCTTCGAGTATGGCGGGGGGCATGTGATAGAGGACCTGATCCGGGGGAAGGAGGTCGAGGTCAGGGCCGTCGCCTATGGGACGGACTGCTACCCCCGGACCAGGCTTGAGACGACGATCACCAAGGAGGACCTGAACCAGTTCTATCTCCTGAACTTCCGCAACTGCTACCAGAGGTACGTCTGCGCCACCAACAGCCGAGATGAGGTCATCTACACCTACATGGGGAAGCTCCTCCCCCGCTTCAGGAACGCGACCTTCTCGGGCTCAGGGGAGCTGAACCCCCTGATGAACGACCCGGACTACGAGACGATAGGAGTTGGAACCCGGATCTTCCTGGGAGGCGCCCAGGGGTATGTGATAGGGGAGGGGACCCAGCACGACCCAGGGAACCGGTTCGGGACCATCATGGTCCGGGGGGACTGCAAGAAGATGAGCCCCGATTTCATCCGGGGAGCTGCCTTCACCAGGTACGGGACCACCCTCTACGTGGGGATCGGTATCCCGATCCCGATATTGAATGAAGGGATAGTCAAGAAGGTAGCCATCCACGACGAGGAGATCTTCACGGACATCATCGACTACGGCGTCCCCCGCAGGGACCGCCCGAGGCTTGGGAGGGTAAGCTACAGGGACCTCAAGTCGGGGAAGATCGTGATCGGGGACAGGACGGTGAGGGTCAGCCCCCTCTCAAGCCTCAGGAAGGCCAAGGAGATCGCCGAGATCCTCAAGTCCTGGATCGAGGAGGCCTCCTTCTACCTCTCCGCCCCCGTTGAGAGGCTCCCGACGGACACCGTCTTTAAACCCATGAAGCAGACGAGGGAGGTAGTCTTCGTGGGGGATCTGGCCCACGAGGCGGTGACCTGTGGGGAGGATGAGAGCATAGAGATGGCGGCCAAGAGGATCGTGGAGCACTCCGTCAACCACCTCGTCGTGGTCGATGATGAGGGAAGGCTGAAGGGGATCGTGACCTCCTGGGATATCACCAAGGCCGTCGCAGAGGGGGTGAGAAGGCTGAGGGAGATCATCGTCAGGCATGTGGTAACGGCAGCCCCAGGGGAACCGGTGGAGGTCGCCTCCAGGAGGATGGCGCAGCACAACATCTCGGCCCTCCCTGTGATCGACCGTAAGGGTCGAGTCTTGGGGATCATCACCTCCGAGGACATCTCAAGGCTGGTGGGAGGGGGACGGTATGGTTAGGGTCCTGCTGAGGTTCTCGAGGGAGAAGGCAGGCCAACCCATAACCTCCCAGGTGATCCTGGAGACCGGGGTGCCCATAAACATCCTGGGAGCCTACATCGACCAGCAGGGAGGGGAGATCCTCGTGGAGGTCCCCTCCGACCGGGCCGAGGAGGTGATCAGGGCCTTCCGTGAGAGGGGCGTCACCGTCGACGTCCGCAAGCTGATCGAGGTGGATAAGGGAAGGTGCCTCGACTGCGGAGCCTGCATCTCCCTCTGCCCCGTGGGCGCCATCGCCTTCACGAAGAACCTCTCCGTGGTCTTCGACAGGGAGAAGTGCCTCGGCTCCACCTGCGGTCTCTGCGTCGACGCCTGCCCTGTGAAGGCGATAAGGCTGATAGGGTAGCGTGGTCCCCCTGCTTGGTGAGACCGATGATCTCAGTGGGCTCAAAGGGTCTCTTCAAGGAGCCCTTCGAGTACGGGGAGTCGAGGGGCGTCATCATCTCAGAGAGGGAGGACGCCATCAGAGCCGCTCTCTCCTCCATCATGTTCCACAGGAAGCAGCTCGAGAGGTACATCAGGGAGCATCCCAGGTTCCTCTATTCCCTGAAGCCGATCCCCGTGGATGGTGGCCCCAGGGTGGTGAAGCTGATGGCCGAGGCCTCGAAGAAGGCCGGCGTGGGACCTATGGCCGCCGTCGCGGGGGTCTTGGCCGACCTCGCGGTCGAGGCGATGGTCCTGAGGGGGGCGGAGGTCTCCGTCGTCGAGGACGGGGGAGAGGCCTCCATCGCCTCGGATAGGCCCGTAGAGATAGCTCTCTCAGCCGACGACTCCCCCCTCTCAAGGCGCGTCGGCTTCAGGGTGGAACACTCCCCGGTGGGCGTCGCCACGAGCTCCGGGGTCTTCAGCCACGCCCTGAGCTTCGGCGAGGCGGAGGCCGTCACCGTCTTCGCGGAGAACGCGGGGCTGGCCGATGCCGCGGCTACCGCCGTTGGAAACCTCGTGAGGGGAGAGGACCACCGTGGCGCGGTCGAGGGGGGGATCCGGAGGGCCCTGTCTATCGACGGCGTCTCAGGGGTCTTCATCCTCTACCGGGGAGTGGTCGGGATAGGGGGTAGCGTCCCACCCATCATCGGGGTCGATCCCGATGGAGAGTGACGAGGGGTGCTGGGGGCGATGGGGACGGAGAAGCTGCTTGTGGTGAAGTTCGGGGGGTCGGTGCTGGAGGATGGTGAGTCTATCCGGAGGGCCGCCGAGGCCGTCAGGAGGGAGAGGCTGAGGAACAGGGGCGTCGTCGTCGTGGTCTCGGCCATGAAGGGGACGACGGACAGGCTCCTGGAGACGGCGAGGAAGATCTCCCAGAGCCCCGCACCTGAGATGGTCGACTACATCCTCGCACTGGGGGAGGAGGAGAGCGCCAGGATCATGACGGCGGCCCTGAGGTCCATAGGGTTAGACGCCGTCGAGGTAACCCCAGACTCCCCCAGCTGGCCCATCGTGACGGAGGAGGAGCACGGCTGCGCTGAGCCCCTCCTGGAGGAGTGCAGAAACCAGGTGGAGCTCGGGCTGAAGCCGCTCATAGAGAGGGGAAAGGTCCCCGTGGTATGCGGCTTCATCGGGAAGAGTCCTTCTGGGAGGGCCACCACCCTCGGGCGGGGTGGGAGCGACATCACCGCCGTCCTCCTGGCCAGACTCCTGGGCGCAGAGGAGCTGGTCCTGGTGAAGGACGTGGGAGGGATCTACTCAGCCGACCCCCACCGGGTCGGCGACGCCAAGCTCATCGAGGACCTGGAGGCGGAAGAGGCCTATCTCCTTGCCTCGGCGGGGGCGAAGGTCCTACATAGCAAGGTCTTCAAGTACAAGCCCGAGGGGCTGAAGGTCCGGGTGACGTCGAATAGTGGGAGATTGGAGGAGGGGGGCACCTTGATCCATGGCGAGGTCCCCGACCTACAGGTGGTGAGCTACGATAGGCCCGTCCTCTTGGTGACCGTCGTCGGGGACGGTCTCTCCAACCAGAGAGCGTTGGCCGAGATGACGGAGGAGATCGTAGGAAGGGGGATGAAGGTCCTCTCCCTGAGGGCGGATGATCGTGCCGTGAACCTCATCATAGACGGTGAACCCTCCGAGGTCCTGGAAGCGGTACACAGGGTTGCCTGCTCCGAAAACCTCCTCAAAGGCCTCTCCGCCCTCGAGGACCTTGCCCTGATCACCGTTAAGGGGAGGAGGCTGGAGGCACTCCCCGAGGCGATCCAAAGGATCGCTGAACCACTGGCCAAGAGAGGCATAAAGATCTACGAGTCGTTAACTATACATAACTCCGTCAGCCTCCTGATAAGATGGGGCAGAAGAGAAGAGGCTCTGAGGCTCATCAGGGAGACCTTGGGGTGTGTGTAGGATGAGGAAGTTGAGCGTGGCCGTGATGGGGGCGACGGGCGTCGTCGGCCAGAGGATCTGCAGCATGCTCGCCGACCACCCTTGGTTCGAGGTATCAACCCTCACTGGGAGGACGTCGGCTGGGAAGCGCTATGGGGAGGTCGTGAACTGGCTGCTTCCGACGGGGGTCCCGGAGAGCCTCGTGAATATTAGGGTGGAGCCCACGGAGCCGGAGAGAGTTGAGGCGGACCTCGTCCTCTCGGCGTTGCCCTCAGCCGCCGCCAGGGAGATCGAGCCCAGGTTCGCCGAGGAGGGGTTCCCCGTGGTGAGCAACGCCAGCGCCCACAGGATGGAGGCGGATGTCCCCCTCGTGGTGCCCGAGGTGAACCCGGAGCACGTGGAACTCGTCGAGGCACAGCGCAGGGGCCGGGGCTGGGAGGGGTTCATCGCCACCGACCCCAACTGCTCCACCATAAACCTGGTCCTCGCCCTCAAGCCCCTCCACGACCTCCTCACCATCAAGAAGGTCATAGTGACGACGATGCAGGCCGTCTCGGGCGCGGGATACCCCGGCGTCCCCTCCCTATCCATCATAGATAACGTCATCCCCTACATAGAGAGGGAGGAGGAGAAGATGCAGAGGGAGACCTTGAAGATCCTGGGGAGGCTGGAGGGGGAGAAAGTGAAGGAGGCCTCCTTCTCCGTCGCGGCCTCCTGCAACAGGGTACCCACCCTCGACGGCCACCTGGAGACCGTCTACCTCGAGGCCGAGGAGGAGGTGGACCTGGAGGAGGTGAGGGAGGCCCTCAGGGGCTTCAGGGGGCTGCCCCAGGAACTCGGCCTCCCGACGGCCCCCGAGAACCCCATAATCCTCAGGGAGGAGAGGGATAGGCCGCAGACGCGCCTCGACAGGATGGCGGGATCGGTTCCGGGGATGAGCGTGACGGTCGGGAGGCTGAGGCCCGGCATCGACGAGAGGTCCCTCCAGTTCGTCCTCCTGGGACACAACACCATCAGGGGGGCCGCCGGTTGCGCCATCCTCTTAGCCGAGCTCCTGAGAGCCCAGGGCTGGATTTAGGCCCCGCCTCTCAGCCGACTGGAGCAGGACCATCGCCCCTGGGACGGAGCCTGACCCTCGTTAAGTTGAAGACGGGGCCACCTCCGATCCTCTGGGTTGTGGGAGGGACTAAGAGGTTCTGTGCCCGCCCCCTCAACCCGGTCAACTGCCTCGGGGACCAGAGGACGCCCCTCGGGACCCGATCAGTGACCACGGCCTCCACCACTACGTAGCCCAACTCGTTGTAGAACTCGACCTCTCCCCCGTCCTTAATGTTGAGAGTCTCGGCGTCCTTGGGGTTCAGCCAGACTACTGGGGCGATGGGTCCATAGACTTCCTGGAACTGTGTATGGGTGTACTGGGACAGAGCGCTGTTGAGGATGATGAACTCATCCCGACCCGCCTTCAAGGGGAGTTGAGTCAGCAGGGGGCTCAGACCCCTCTCCGGATCTCCGGCGCCTCGGGGGCAGGTGAACCCCTGGGTCACAAGGTTCTCGGAACTCTCTCACGGAGACGACTCGGTCCTTATCGACGAGTACCGTGAGAAGGCAGGAGTCATAGCAGTCCCTGGGGCATATGACTTCGACCCTCTTCACAGGAGAGCCTCCGTTAAGAGGTACCTCTCATCTTAGAGAAGGGCTTCTCCTCGTCCGATGTCGATTCACCAATCCGAGGGTGAGAGTTGGGAATACTTTTAAAATAACTATGGAGTGATCAACGGGATAGCCCTTACATCGGGGTGTAGTGCGAGGTATGGAGCTCATCAAGGAGACGAAGAGCCTCTGTCCAGAGTGCCTGAGGGTCATCGACGCGAGGGTCTATGAGGAAGGGGGGAAGGTCTACATCGATAAGACCTGCCCGGAGCACGGCTACTTCAAGGATCTCTACTGGGGGAGCTATGAGCAGTACAGGCGGGCTGAGAGGTACGACCACCTAGGGACGAAGCTGAACAACCCGAGGACGAAGACCGTGAGGGGATGCCCCTACGACTGCGGCATCTGCCCCGAGCATAAGTCCCACACCGTCCTCGCCATCATCGACGTGACGAACCGCTGTAACCTGAACTGTCCCATCTGCTTCGCCCATGCTGGTGCTGTGGGCTATGTCTACGAACCGACGAAGGAGCAGATCAGGGCGATGCTGGAGAACCTCCGGGCCAACGACCCCGTGAAGCCCCCGGCCCTCCAGTTCTCCGGGGGGGAGCCGACGGTGAGGGAGGACCTCCCCGAGCTCGTGAGGATGGCCAAGGAGCTCGGCTTCGACCACGTCGAGGTGGACTCGAATGGGCTGAGGATGGCGGAGAGCGTCGAGTATTGCAGGACGTTGAAGGAGGCGGGGGTCAGCACCGTCTACCTCCAGTTCGATGGGGTGACGGAGAAGCCCTACATCATCGCTCGGGGGAGGCCTCTCTTCGAGGTGAAGAAGAGGGCTCTGGAGAACCTGAAGAAGGGGGGGTTCAGGAGCGTCGTCCTCGTCCCAACCCTCGTCCGGGGGGTGAACGACGGAGAGATCGGCGACATCATCCGCTTCGCAATAGAGCACAGGGACATCGTGAGGTGCGTCAACTTCCAGCCCGTCTCCATCACCGGGAGGATCAACAGGAAGGAGAGAGAGAAGATGAGGATCACGATCCCCGACCTCATGCGCCTCTGCGAGGAGCAGACCGAGGGCCTCATAAAGGAGGAGGACTGGTTCCCAGTCCCGACGGTCGTCCCCCTATCGAGGCTCGTGGAGCACCTCAAGGATAGGAAGTACGTCGAGTTCAGCGCCCACCCCCACTGCGGGATGGCGACCTACCTCATCGAGGACGGCGATAAGGTGGCCCCGATAACGAGGTATGTGGACGTAGACGGCTTCTTCAAGGCCGTCGAGGAGGCGGTGAAGCTGGCTGAGGAGGGGCATAAGACGAGGGCGAAGCTCTCCATCGCGAGGGCGGCGCTGAGCAAGATCAACTTCGGGATGCTGAGGAAGTACATCCTCCCCGTCATCTGGAAGGGGAACTACGACAGCCTGAGGGATATCCACATGCGCATGATCATGATAGGGTCGATGCACTTCATGGACCCCTACAACTTCGACCTCCAGCGCGTCCAGAGATGCGTCATCCACTACGCGACACCCGACGGCAGGATCATACCCTTCTGCACCATGAACACCCTCCACAGGCAGGCCGTCGAGGAGAAGTTCAAGATGACCCCCGAGGAGTACCTGAAAAGGAAAGAGAACTGAATCTCTCCTCCCGCTAAGAGACCCCGCCGCGATACCCTTCACTCCTTAGGGGCTGCCCTTGCCCTCTTTGAGATTTATAAATCTTGAGAGGTCTCATCGATCTCGGAGAGGGAGTGGTGGAGGAGCCTCTCACCTGCTTCGTCGAAGTGGAACTCTCCTGAGAAGGCCTTGCCCTCGAGTAGTAGGGGGACCCAGTGGCGGTCGTCCTCCCACATCTCGTCATAGGGCAGCCTATCGACCTCCACCCACTCCAGGGGCCCCTCGGGGGAGCCCTTCACCTCGCCTGTGAAGGAGGTGGAGGAGAAGATGTAGACGACCCAGTCGGGCTCCTCCTTCTCCCCGAAGTAGAAGTTGAGGACGCCGTGCCTCCTGAGGTTGAGCAGCCTCAGTCCCGTCTCCTCGTAGACCTCCCGGAGGACACACTCCTCCGGCGTCTCCCCCTCCCTCATCTTCCCACCCGGGGCGTTCAGCTTCCCCCTCCCAAAGCCCTGCACCTTCCTTATCAGGAGGACCCTATCCCCCCTCATGATATAGCAGATCGTCCCGTAGACCGTCACATCCAACCCCAATCCTCTCTCAACCTCAACCCCACATTTAACTCTTGGGAGGCCCGGTCATCACGGAAGAACTCAACTTATAAGGGGGAGGCTCGCCCTTCTTCCTTGGAGGAGGAATCGATTTGGAGGAGGGGGAGACCAAGATCACCTGGATCAGGTGCCCCGAGTGTGGGGCGAAGATCGGGATCATCATCTCAGTTGGGAAGGGGCCCGTAGAGGAGAAGCCCACAGCGGTGAGGGAGGCTGTACCGCCTACCCCGGCGCCTGCCCCCAGCATAAAGGAGAGGCTGGCGGCGGCGGGGGTGGACGTCTCCCTTCTCGAGATCACTGAGGGGGAGGAGGTGACGGTGATAAGGCCGAAGAGGTTTCTGGGGGACCTCTGGGGGCCGATCAACGACGCCGTGAAGTCTCTGGGCGGGGTCTGGGTGAGGGAGGGACGGGAGAGCCGCTGGGAGATCAAGAAGGGGAGTTAAGCCCAGGGGTGCCTCCGTTCTTAAGGAGGTGCTGAGCGACCTCCCTCGCCCACTCACCCGTGTTCGGATTCTCGGCGACCTCCCTGAGGTAATCCTCCCAACCGATCTCCATCGCCTCCCTCCAGCGGTCATACCTCTCCCTGAGGTTGAGGTACGCCCTCTGGTGATAGGGGCAGAGGGGGTCACCCTCTGTCTTTCTGTTGCAGATGGGACACCGCCGCTCCAACCTTCTCACCCCTCCTCTTCTTCGCCGGGCAGTCGAAGTTGATGCAGATGGTCATGGGCCTCTTCCCCCTCCTCAGGACCTTTATGATAGGAGCCCCACAGGCGGGGCAGGTCTTCCCCGTGGGCTGTATCTTCCCGGTCTGCGGCAGGGGGTAGCTCATCTTACAGGTCCCGTTGAAGTAGTTGCTGCACCCGGCGAAGCGCTTCCCCGTCCTCCTGCTCCTTATGATCCTTATGACCCCCGTCCCACAGGAGGGGCAGGGGCCGAGGATGTTCTCCTTCTCCCTGCTGGCCCTGAGGGCCTCGTTCAGCTCCAGCCCTATGAGCCTCTCCTTCGCCTTGAACTCCTCCAGGATCGGCCTCAGCGCCTCCACCGCCTCCGCAACGACCTCCTCGGCCGTCTTCTTCCCAAGTTGGATGAGCTCCATGTCCCTCTCAAGCCTCCTCGTCATCTCTACGGAGAGGATCTCGGGGCAGTACCTCCCGATGGTCTCGACG
Source organism: Candidatus Bathyarchaeota archaeon (assembly GCA_003601775.1). Classification (GTDB taxonomy): domain Archaea; phylum Thermoproteota; class Bathyarchaeia; order TCS64; family PIYN01; genus PIYN01. The sequence goes on along the minus strand of PIYN01000001.1, from coordinate 87,187 downwards.
ATGGAGAGGCCGAGGTCGGTGAGGTTGATACTCTCTCCGAGGATATAGCCCCGCTTGAAGAGGGTCTCGATGATATCGGTCCTCGTCGCCTTCGTCCCGATCCCCACCTCCTCCATGAGCTTCAGCAGGGAACTCGGGTTGAACCTCGAGGGAGGAGAGGTAAACTTCTCCACGCCCTCGAGCCTGGAGACGACGACCCTCTGCCCCACTTCCAACGGCGGGAGGATCACCTCCTTCCTCCTCACGTAGGGGCCGTAGAACTCCATCCATCCCAGGCTCTCCGTCTGCCTCCCACGGAGGTAGAAGAGGAAGCCGTTGACATCCACGTCCGCACGGACACTCCTCAGCACGGAGGGGTCCCCAAGCGCCGCCATGAAGCGCCTCACGACGAGGTCGAAGATCCTCGACTGGACCCGGGTGAGCTTCTTCTCCGGGAGGTTCCCCGTGGGGTGGATCGCCGGGTGCGCCGGGTCGTCCTTCTTCCCCTGCTGGGGCTTGAGGCTCGGCCTCGAGAGGAGCTTCTCGACCAGCTTCCTGTATTCCCTCCTCTTGGAGAGGCCCTTAAGGATGCCCTCTACGTCTATGGAGGGGGGGATCCTCTGGCTCGAGGTCCTGGGGTAGGAGATGAGGGCGTTGAGGTAGAGCTGCTCCGCAGCGCTCAGGGTGACGCGGGGGGAGTACCTGAAGAGGCTGTAGGCCTCCCGCTGGAGGTCTCCGAGGTTGAAGGGCGCCGGGGGCTTCTGGGTGATCTTCCTCGAGTTGATCTCGGCGATGACCCCCTCAGCCCCCCTGCAGGCCTCGAGGACCCTCTCCATCTCCCTCTTCCTCTGGATCTTCTTCTCCGAGTACTCGAGGGGGTAGCGCTTCCCCTCGATCTCCGCCTCGGCCTCTATGACCCAGTAGGGCTCGGGGACGAAGGTCCTGATCTCCACCTCCCTCTCCTTGATGAAGTTGAGGGTCGGGCCCTGGACGCGACCTATGCTGAGGGTCTTGTAGTAGCCTGTGGCGCGCTTCACGGAAAGGGTGAGGGCCCTGCTGAGGTTGATCCCGAAGAGGAAGTCGACCTCGTGGCGGGCCTTCCCGGCGTAGATCATGGGGAAGTCGAGGGTAGGCATCCTCTTCTCGAAGGCTATCTGGAGGTCCCTCCTCGTGAGGGTGGAGAACCTCATCCTCCTCGCCCTCTTGATGCTCTCCTCCCCGCAGATGTACCTGAGGATGGTGTAGGCTATGAGGCTCCCCTCGATGTCGTAGTCGCAGGCGCTGATGTACTCCTCGACCCCCATGGAGAGCTTCCCGATCACCTCGACGAAGTTCCTCGTCCTTGAGCTCTTATCCACGGTGTAGGCTGGGACCCACTTGATATCGAAGACGGGGTAGGTCCAGGAGCCGCTGCTCTGGGCGAGGGTGAACAGGTGGCCCAGGGCTGAGACCACGACGAACTCCCGGTCGCCCCGACGGGAGATGTAGTAGGGGACGTCCATCTCCCTGAAGGCCTTGGGCTTCCCCCTGTCATCCAAGGCCTCGGCGATCCTGCGTGCGGCCGTCGGCTTCTCACAGATCACCAGAACTTGGCCCAACGGGGTTTCTCCCTCCAGCGGACACGTTCAACCCTAAAGGGAATAAAGAACCCTCTAATAAAGGATATCGGAGTGGGGAATCCACTCACCTCGGGGACTACTCCAACTTCCTCCCCGTGATCTCCTCCACGTTCCCCCTGACCCTCTCCGGGACGAGACCCCTCTCGGCGAGCTCGCTTCTGAGCTTCAGGATCATCTCCGGGACGTCGATCTTCATGGGACAGTACTCCTTGCACCTGCCACAGAGGGTGCAGGTGTAGGCTATCGGCGCCGCGTTCTCCATCCCCCCGATGAGGTACTTCGTGAAGACGGCCCCTATCCCCCCCATGTAGAGGTATCCGTAGTAGCCGGCGACGAGGGGGTAGATGGTGCACTCGTAGAGGCAGGCGCCACACCTGAGGCACCTCAGGGCCTGTCGGTAGACCGGGTCCTTGATCATCTCCCTCCTATGGTTGTCCAGGAGGACGACGTGGTACTCCCTCGGCCCGTGGGCCCCGTAGACGATCTGCTTCTCTATGTCGCCCGTCTTGCTCGGGCCGCTGATGAGGCTGACGTAGGCGGGGGCCTTGTAGTTGGCGTAGCGGCTCACGACCTCGACGACGAGCATCCCATCCTGGAGCGTCGGGACGATCTTCTCCAGCCCTGCGATGACGATGTGCTTCTCCGGGAGGCCCGTGACGAGGCGTGTGTTCCCCTCATTCCCTATGAGAAAAGTCGTCCCCGTCTCCGCAGCGATGGCGTTGGCCCCGCTGATCCCCACCTTCGCCTCTAAGAACTTCTCCCTCAGGAACTCCCTCGCAGCCCCCGCCAGGGTCGGGATATCCGGCGGGAACTCCCTCCCCATCACCTTAGAGAAGAGCTCCGCCACCCTCTCCCGAGAGACATGGATGGCGGGGGAGAGGATGTGCATCGGCCTCGACCCCAGGTTCTGGATGATGAACTCCCCCAAGTCGGTCTCATAGACCTTACACCCGAGCTCCTCGAGCCTCGGGTTGAGGTGGAGCTCCTCCGAGGTGATGCTCTTCGCCTTCACGACGACGTCCCCCGGCTTCACCTGGTCGCCTATGTACTCCATCGCCTCCTCCACCGTCTCCGCTATGATGCAGTTGCCATGGAGGTCCTCCACCCGATCCTTCACCTCCCTCGCCAGCTCGTCCACATGGAGCAGCGAGTAGTCCTTCACCTCCCTCAGCCTCTCCGCCTTCTCCTCGACCCAGGGGTAGAGCTTGAAGGCCGCCGCGCGGTTCCGGCGGAAGCTCTCCACGGCCCTGGAGAGGGCCAGCCGGATATGGTCGTCCATCGCTGCGTCCCAGAGGGCCTGGAGGTAGTCTCCCACCAACCTCTCGAAGTTCTCTCCCATCTCAACCACCCAAGGCCATGTCCAGGATCTGGGCGAGGTCCAGCACCTGAAGATCCTCGAGGCCCTCCTCCTCGACCCACATCTCCAGCCCCTTCCTCAGGTTCAGGATGCACTGGGGACACGTCGTCACGACGGCGTCGAGGTCCTCCGGCACCCGATCCTCCTGGGTGAGCTTCCGAGCCGCCGCCATCGAGGCCAGGGAGGGGAAGAAGGCGGGCAGCAGGCCGCCTCCCCCGCAGCAGGCCGAGGCCTCCCTGGTGAAGCGCTGCTCGAAGAGTCTCAGGCCTGGGACGAGGCCCAACAGCCTCCTCGGCTCCTCGTAGACCCCCATCGCTCTCCCCAGCTCACAGGGGTCGTGGTACATCACCTTCAATTTAACGGGCCTGAGGCGATCCCTGGTCAAGACGCCCTCCTTAACCTTCTCGTCGAGGAACTGAGTGAGGTGGAGGACTGGGGGGAGGCTCAGGCCGAAGTGTTCCTCGTAGACCTCCTTGAAGGCCCTGAGACACGCCGGGCACGCCGTGACGATGAGCCTAAAGGAGCCGATCTCATCGATGTTCTCAACTGCTAGGTCCCTCGCCTCCCTCTGATATCCGGAGAGGAAGAGAGGGTATCCGCAGCAACCTTCCTCCAAGGTGCTGAAGGCCACGTCGACCCTGCGCAGAACTCTCTCTATGCTCTTCAGCTCTTCCGGCAGCTGGTTCCTGTAGGTGCAGCCCCTCCACAGTAGAATCCCATCTTCGTGAGACATCCTTTCCAGTAACTTCGATCTGTGCAAGTTAAAAGGTTTTTAGGCTCTCACTCCAAGATGAGAACCTTCGATCCCAGTATCTGCCCCGGCGGCCCACGTTTGAAGCGGACGAGGACCTTCCCTGTCCTCCCATGCGGCCTCACGATCTTCCCCCTCAGCACCTTCCCAGGGAGACGACACTCCACGCGTCTACCTATGAACTTGGAGGCCTCTCTCCTCGACCTCACTCCCGGGATGAGGAGGATCAGCTCCCTCGGACGCTGGGTCTTGGGCCCCCTCCTGTAGCTGGTGATCACCCCATATGTTTCTCCCTGTGACATATCCCTCCACCCTTAGCATGGGAATAAATAGACTGAGAGCCCTCTCTAAGGTTTAGCCCTCCACTCATTTATATTTCTCGCCCAAGGAGTTCCACTGTTTCAGGGGGGATAGTAAACTTCTTAACCCGCTTCTCTATTGAACCTAAGGGGATTCTCTTGAAGGTGATGATCCTCTACGGGCAGTCCCTCAGCCTGAACGTCAGGGATCTTGCCGAGGCGGCGGAGAGGCTCGGCCACGAGGTCCTGCTGGGCAGCATCCTGAACATGTCCAGCTACGTGGACTCCGAGGTGTCAAGGTTCTGGCTTGGGACCCGGGAGGTCACGGACATCGACGTATGCCTCCTCAGGTCCTTCGGGCCTGGGTCCTGCGAGGAGCTCACGAGGAGGATAAGCATGGTGGAGCATATGGAGTTCGCGGGGATACGCGTCGTGAACCCCTGTTACCCCTTCAGGAGGGCGAGGGACAAGTACGCGACCCAGTACGTCCTCGCCAAGGCGGGACTACCCGTCGCCAGGACCTTCACGACGGAGAGCATCTACAGGGCCTATGAGATGGCGAAGGAGTTCGGCGAGAGCGTCTATAAGCCCATCCTCGGGTCGAGGGGCTACGGCTCCCTGAAGTTCAGCGACCCCGACCTCGCCTTCGACGCCTACAAGATGCTCACGAGGGTCGGTCAACCCCTTGTCATCCAGGAGTACATACCCAACCCCGGCAGGGATATAAGGGTCTTCGTCGTCGGCGAGGAGGCCGTGGCCTCGGCCTACAAGTATAGGGCGGGGGGGACCTGGAAGACGAATGTGGCCCAGGGGGGGAGGATGGTCGCAGAGGAGGTCCCGGAGGAGGTGGAGAAACTCGGCGTGGAGGCCGTCAAGGCCCTGGGCCTCATTTACGCGGGCGTCGATATCATAGAGTCAGAGAGGGGCCCGATCATCCTGGAAGTGAACGGCGCCCCGGGCTGGCAGGCGCTGAAGAGCGTATCTGGGGTAGACATCGCGGAGAAGATCGTGGAATATATCTGCTCTCAGAAACCTCAAGTGAGGGATAGCCGCGCCCCAGGTAGTGGTAAGGAATCCTGAGCAGGGGAGTGGTCTGAATGGCGGAGGTCTCCTCGAGGATCCCCGTGAGGTTCATCTTGGAGGGGGTGGGAGAAGCCGAGGGGGTGCTGACGAAGATCTCGGCCCCCCTGACGGTGGAGGCCATCCTAAGGGCCCTGCCCCTTGAAGGGAGGGCCTACCCCTGCCCCGGCGGCATCTACTTCATCATCGGCCTCAGGAGGGGGGAGGAGAAGTCAAGGAGGAGGGTGGAGGCCGGGACCATCGCCTACTGGCCTATGAGCGACAGCATCTGCGTCTTCCATAGCGCCTCCACCCCCTACAGCCCTGTGAACATCATAGGAAGGATCACGAAGAACCTTGAGTCGTTTAAGCTACTGAGAAGTGGCACGAAGGTCAGGATGGAGAAGCTCTAAGATCCCGGCCCCGTTCTCATCACATAGATCTTTAGGTTGTGGCTCCTCGAGACGAGGTCCACAATCCTCCTCTTCCTGAGTTCCTCGAGGGCCCTCTTCGCTATGCTTACCCGCACGTTCAGCTGAGACGCGAGCTGTGTCGGCGTTATGACCTTCATCCGCCTCAACTGCTCCAGGAACTCCTCGCTGCTCAGGTCCGGCATATCGAGCCTACCGATGGTCTTCTCGATCCTGGCGGCCTCTCTCTCCCTCTCCCTCGCCTTCCGCTCCCTCAGCATCTGCTGCTTCTCCATCTGCTTCAGGCTCTTCTTCTGCGGCATCTCCCACCCTCGAGTTGATTAATGGAAAGACCCCCTCATAAATTTGATGCAGACCTGATCCCGTCCTCCTTATTGGAATCCATCAGGGAGGTTCAATCCGACTAACATTAGGTCGATTAGTCAACCATGATATCATCCTTGATTTCATCGCAAACGATAAATAGGGATGGGGAGGATATTGGGGGGAGTAGAGCTCAGGGGAGATCGATGTCTTCCTCCTTCAGGGATGTCATAAGGAACGTCTTCTCCAACAGGAATATCTTAGTCATCTCCATCACGACCTCCCTATGGAGCATCTGCAATATGAGCTGGCGCCCCTATTGGTCACTGTACCTGAAGCACGTGCTGAAGGCCTCCATCCCTGTGGTGGGGATGCTCTCGATGATCCAATCCTCCTCCCAGCTCCTCTTCCAGCTACCCGGCGGGATCCTCGCTGACAAGTTTGGGCGGAGGAGGATCATCGTCTATGGGACGGTCTTCAGGCTGATACCTCCCATCATATATCTCCTGGCCACGACCTGGGTTCATGTCATCCCGGCGCTCCTCATAAGTGCCATGGCAAGCATCTACATGCCGGCCTTCAACGCCATCATAGCGGACTCGCTCCCCCATAGGCAGAGAGGGGCGGGGTATGGCGCCTATAGGATGATCACCTCCCTTCCAAGGATCTTCATGCCCTTCATCGGCGGGATCGTCATGGATATGTTAGGATACGAGGAGGGGGTCAGGGTCTTCCTCTTCGCCACGATCTTCGCTTCGATCGTAATCATCATCGCCAGGGCGAAGTTCCTGGAGGAGACGTTAGTAAGAGAAGGCAGATCACGGAGCGCGAGGACGACGTTCACCTCGGCCTTCGAGGTCCCCAGGACGATATGGGTGATGATGGTCGTCGCCACCCTCGGGGGCTTCGCCTTGAGGTTGGTCATGCCCTTTATGAGCATCTACGCCATCGAGATCATAGGTCTAACGAACACCCAACTCGGGCTCGTGCAGACCCTCGGCAGCGTCATATCCACCCTCCTCTCCATGCCCGGGGGGATGCTCTCAGACCGGTTCGGGAGGAAGCCGATGATCCTGGCCACGAGGTGCATCACGCCCCTTACGACTTGGGGGATCACCATCGTGAAGAACTTCCCCCAGTACCTCACCGTACAGCTCATCGGCAGCGTCGGGGCGGCCCTGGGAGGGGGGATCTGGGGGTTCGCTGGGGGACCGGCCTGGCAGGCCCTCGTGGCAGACCTCATCCCAAGGGAGAAACGGGGGACCATCATGGGGACTATCGGGACAATCACCGGTGTGGTTGGGGCACCTTCCTCCTGGATCGGCGGCTATATATGGAATAACTACACACCTCAGATGCCCTTCAACATCTCATTGATCCTCGGCCTCTTGGCGGCGGTCATCTTCGGCCTCTTCGTGAAGGAGCCGAGGAAGAGGGAAGAATAGCGTTTGTCTACACGTTAAGTTTTATATCTCCCGCCTCCCCTTAGCGTTGGGGCGTTATGGAGATCGTACCTCTGGCCTCTGAGAGCCTCGGGGCCCGCTCCATGGCCACCTACCTCAGGACGAGAGATGTAGAAATCGTCATAGACCCGGGGGTGGCCCTATGCCCGAAGAGGTTCGGCCTCCCCCCTCATAGGAAGGAGAAGGAGAGAAGAGAGGAGCTCTGGAGCAAGATAAGGGAGAAGGTCTCCACCTCGGATGCTGTCATCATAACCCATTATCACTATGATCATTTCGAGCCCAAGGAGCCCGAGATCTATGAGGGAAAGGTCCTCTACACGAAGCACCCCAGGGAGCGGATAAACTCGAGCCAGAGAAGGAGGGCCTCAGACTTCCTGAGGAAGATCAGAGATCTCGCCGTTGAGGTCTCCTATGTGGATGGGCGGCGGGTCTCCATCGGCTCCACGGAGATTACCTTCTCCCAGCCCGTCTACCATGGCATCGGGCCGATGTTGGGCTTTGTCCTCCAGGTATGCGTGGAGGAGAGCAGTCGATTCCTCTTCACCTCAGATGTCCAGGGACCCGCCCTCAGGGAGCAGGTGGAGTTCATAATCCAGGAGGACCCGGGGACCCTCTACGTAGATGGACCGATGACCTACATGCTGGGGGAGGCCTACCCTCCGGAGTGCCTCGAGGCTGCGAACAGGAACCTCATCGAGATCATGGAGAGGACGGGTGTGCGGAGGGTCATAGTGGACCACCACCTCACCAGGGATCTCAACTACAGGACTCAGATCGGCCGAGTATATGAGGCGGCGGAGGAGATGGGTGTCTCCATCGTCACGGCCGCGGAGTTCCTGGGCCTGGAGCCAGACCTGCTGGAGGCGAGGAGGAGGGAGCTGTACCAACAGGAGGGGGAGGAGGGTGGGGGGTGAGGAGGAACCCAGGAGGTTGGAGGAGGAGTTCTCAGCCCTGGTAGAGAGGAGGGAGGCGTTGAGGGCTGAGGTAGAACACTGGGTCGAGGAGCGGGAGAGGCTCAACGAGGAGGTGAGGAGACTGAGGTCTCGGGGCCTGGAGCTCAGAGAGAGGAGGGACGAGGCGAATAGACGGACTCGAGAGTTAATCGAGGAGATCCGGAGGCTCAGGGATGAGATAGCTGAGAGGAGGAGGAAACTCCGAGAGGTAGATCAGAGGCTTGTGGAGGTCGAGAAGGTCCTGACCGGGGAACGCAGAGAGCTGGAGGAGAGGATGAGGAGGCTGGAGTGGGAGGTCATGACGACGCCTACGGAGGAGATGCTGGGGAGGGAGGAGGAGGTAGCCAGGGAGATCGGGGAGCTGAAGAGGAGGCTTGAGGCCTACGATGAGGCTGAGAGACTGGAGGCGAGGAGGCTCGAGCTGAGGGCTGAGATCATGGCAAGGCAGGTCAGGGTCAGGGAGCTGAAAGGTGAATTAGGGAGGAGGAGGAAGGCGGGACGGGCGAGACATCAGGAGATGATCGAGGTCTTTAAGAAGATGGAGGAGGTGAGGGGGGAGGCCGATGAAGCCCACAGGAGGGTCTTGGAGGCAAGGGAGAGGCTCAGGGAGATCAGGAAGGAGGAACTCGACCTAAAGAGGAGGCTTAGGGCTCTCAGGGCGGAGATAGAAGGGAAGAAGAGGGAGAGATTGAAGGAAGAGGCCCTCAGGAGGATTAAGGAGAAACTGGAGAGGGGGGAGAAACTGACCTTCGAGGAGTTCAGGCTCCTCTCAGAAGAAGAGGAGAGGCAAGAATAGGACGAGTTCATTACTTGAGGAGCCCCAGGCTCATCCAGTTGGGTTTAAATAATGCTTCTCACCGTATCTGGTTAGGTGATAGAACTCAAGGCTGAGAGGATTTTGAGCCGACATAAGTTCCCCCAGGACCGCCCGATCCTTGTCACCTGTGCCCTCCCCTATGCCAACGGTCCATGTCACATAGCCCATCTGAGGACCTACGTCCCTGGGGACGTCTTCGTCCGCTACCTGAGGAAGCTGGGGCAGGAGGTCGTCTTCGTCTGTGGCTCCGATACCCATGGGACGCCCATCACCGTGAACGCGGAGGCACTTGGGATCACGCCGAGGGAGCTGGCATCCCGCTACCACAGGCATTACCAGGAGGTCTTCAGGAGGCTGAACATCATCTTCGACAACTACGGCAGCACCGACGACCCCAGGAATCACCGCCGGACTCAGCAGATCGTGAGGACACTCATGGAGAGGGGTTACGTCTATCCTAAGGAGATCGAGCAGCCCTACTGCCCACGTTGTAGGAGATTCCTCCCCGACCGCTACGTGAGGGGGACCTGCCCCTACTGCGGCGCCGAGGCGAGAGGGGACGAGTGCGACCAGGGGTGTGGGAGACACCTTGAGCCGGGGGAGCTTCTCAACCCGAGGTGCGCCATCTGCGGGACCGCCGCGGAGATGAGGAGAACAAAGCATTACTTCCTGAGGCTATCCGCCTTCGAGGACTTCCTCAGGGAGTACCTCCAGGGGCTCGAGGGGACCTCCATCGCCAGGAACTACGCCCTCCAGTGGGTGGAGAAGGGGCTGAGGGACTGGTGCATCACCAGGAACATAGAGTGGGGGGTGAAGTTCCCGGGGGAGGAGGACCTCGTCCTCTACGTCTGGGTGGACGCCCCCATAGGCTACCTCTCCTCGACGGAGGAGTGGGCCGAGAAGACCGGGGGGGACTGGAGGCTCTTCTGGAAGGGGAGGGGGCGCATCATCCACTTCATAGGAGGGGACATCGTCTACCACCACTGCATCTTCTGGCCGGCGATGCTCAGGGGGAGCGGCTACAACCTCCCCTGGGCCGTCGTCGCCTCCGGGATGGTCAGGGTCGAGGGGAAGATCTTCTCCAAGAGTAGGGGCTACGTCATCTGGGTGGAGGAGGACTACCTCGAGGAGGGCCTTGACCCCGATGCACTGAGGTACTACATCCTATCCTATACGGGGCACACCAAGGACCTGGACTTCTCCTGGAGGGCCTATCAGGAGAAGGTGAACAAGGAGCTGGTTGGGACGTTGGGGAACTTCCTCTACAGGGTCCTCCTCTTCGCTCACAGGAACTTCGGCGGCATCCCAGAGGGGCTGAAGGACGACGAGGTGAAGAGGACCATAGAGGAGACCATAGAGGAGATCCTCCTGGGCCTCGACGAGTACGAGTTCAAGAAGATCGCGGACTCCGTCCTCGCCCTCTCCGCCTTCGGGAACAGGTACTTCCAGAGCCATACCCCCTGGAAGACACTGAAGGAGGACAGGGAGGCCTGCTCAGCGACCATCTACAACTGCCTCTGGATCGCGAGGGCCCTCGCCGTCCTGATGTCCCCCCTCATGCCTGGGAAGGCTCAGGAACTCTGGGAGCAGCTCGGGGAGGAGGGGAAGGTAGAGGAGGCCCTGGTAGCCGAGGCCCTTAGCCCGCCCATGGCGGGGAGAAGACTGGGTCGTCCCAGGCCGCTATTTAAGAGGGCCTCCGACGAGGAGATCGCCCCCCTCATAGAGAGGGTGAGGGAGCGGATCTCCAAGGCCCAGGGCTCCTGAGGGTGCGGGGGTTGAGGCTCCGGATAGACCTCCACGTCCATACGGTCTACTCCCGAGACAGCCTCATAGAGATCGAGGACCTTGTCCCCCGCTGCCGGGCCGAGGGCTTAGACGGGTTGGCCGTGACGGATCATGGGACCCTTGAAGGAGGATGGAGGGCGGCGGAGAGGTGTAGGGAGATCGTCGTCATACCTGGAATGGAGGTCGAGACCCCCAGCGGGCACATCCTCGCCCTCAACGTCGAGAGGCCCGTTGAAGAGGGCCTCAGTTTCGTGGAGGCCGTCGAGCGGATACATGAACTGGGCGGCCTCGCCGTGGTCGCCCATCCCATCTCCCTCCTCAGGCCGCTCCTGGACGTCGATGTCCTCAGGGCTTCGAGGCCGGATGCCCTGGAGGTCGTGAACGCCGCCTCCTTCCCTCATTCATGGATGGCGAGAATAAACAGGGCCTTGGCCATGAAACTCGGCCTCCCCATGACTGGGGGGAGCGATGCTCATATCCCCCAGGCCATAGGCAGGGCCTATACTGTCATCGACTCGGATTCGAGAAGTGTCTCAGATATATTGGAGGCTGTGAGAGAGGGGAGGACAGAGGCCCTGGGGGGAGGTATCACCCTGAGGGAGAGGCTTCTGAAGGTCCTCAAAATGAGGAGACCACTAAGGGTCTACTTCACCTTTCCCTCCATCTGGTAGAGGCCGAGGTCTATCTTCAGCGGCTCCTCCGGTCCTGCGTAGGGCTCGAGGTTGAAGAGCTCCGTCCTCGGGAAGCGGTATCCGCCCAGGATCTGGGGTGAACGTATCCCCGTCAGGACGAGGGTGACCCTGAGCAGGTCCCCGAGGGATGGATCGACCCTCGCACCCCAGATGACCATCGCCTTCTCGTCCATCATCTCCGTCACGATCTCCGCCGTCCTCACAGCCTCCCCCAGCGTCAGGTCCTTCCCCCCTGAGATGTGGATTAGGGCCCCGTTGGCGCCCTCGTAGTCCACGTCGAGGAGGAAGTGGCTCATGGCATTCCTCGCCGCCTCCTCGGCCCTGTTCGGCGCGTCGGACTCCCCGAGGCCGACGATGGCGACGTCCCCCTGCTCCATGATCGTCTTGAAGTCCGCGAAGTCGAGGTTTATGAGGCTCGGGAGGGCGATCGTCTCCACGATCCCCTTGACCATGTTCGCCAAGATCTCGTCGGCCAGGGTAAAGGCGTCGTTGATGGGGAGCTGGGGGACGAGGTCCATCAGCTTGTTGTTGTCTATGATCACCGTGGTATCTGTCGCCCTCCTCATCTCCGTGAGGCCTTGCACCGCGAAGTCTATCCGCCCCTTCTCGTGCCTGAAGGGCATCGTGATGACGCCGACGACGATCGCCCCCTTCCTCTTGCATATCTCCGCCACCACCGGCGCCGCGCCCGTCCCCGTCCCGCCGCCCATCCCCGCCGTGACGAAGGCGATGTCCACGCCCTCGACGAGGTTCTCGATCTTGCGCCTGCTCTCCAGTATCGCCTCCCTGCCCACCTTGGGCTTCCCCCCGGCGCCGAGACCCCTGGTCACCTTCTCCCCTATGAGGACCTTCTTGTCCGCGTGGATCATCTCGAGGTGCTGTATATCCGTGTTTATGGCGATGCACTCCGCCCCGCCGACGCCCAGCCTCATCAGTCTATCCAAGGTGTTATTCCCTGCTCCGCCTACCCCCAGGATGAGGATCCGACACCGCCCGGGCTCTATCAGCCCCCTCTCAGTAACCTCATGGCGCGTATACCTCAGCGCCTTCTCCATCAACACCATCCTTCCCACCTCCTATACCGAGGTTAAAGTCGTTTAACCAATCAGACACCCCAATGTCTCACATTGGGGCATATCGTCTGATTCAATTCAGACAATGGAACATCCATTTTATAATCTATAGGAAACGATAAAGCCTTAAAATTTAAAGAAATTGATTAAAAATTTATTAATTTAATTATAATATTCCATAATATATGTTAAAGAGTTCCAGGGAGGCGAAGTTCTTTCGGATCTCCTCTATGATGCGAGGAGAGAACTGCCAAATTCACGTTCCAAGATCGTCAATTTTTATGGGATTTATGTTAATCTGAGGTGTATGGTTCCTTCGTATTTTTCATATCCCACAATCTGCTGGGGTGTTTGAGAAGATGCATAAGTCTTTCTTGGAGGAGGAGTGTGGTGGGGATCTCATTCACTTCTCCGACCTCTACCAGATGTGCTGGAAGGCCCAGTGAACTCCCTCTGGTAGAGGTCGATCGCATGACTGATGAGCCTCTTCGCCTCCTCTGCCCCTCTCCAGCCCCTGAACTTCACCCATTTTCCAGGCTCGAGCCTCTTGTAGATCTCGAAGAACTCCCTGATCTCCCTGAGGAGGTGGGGATGGACATCCTCAAGGTCGGTGTAGCCGTCGAACCTTGGGTCGCTCACTGGGACGGATAGGACCTTATGGTCCACGCCGGCCTCATCCTCCATGACGAGGAGGGCGATGGGGCGCACCTTTAGGAGGCACCCGACCTCCGCGGGTTCGTAGGAGAGGGCCATGATATCCAGAGGATCTCCGTCCTCTGACCAGGTCCGGGGGATGAAGCCGTACTCGACGGGGAAGACCACAGAAGAGTGAAGGACCCTATCCAAGACGAAGACCTCCCACTCCCTATGGTACTCGTACTTATCCCTGGAGCCGCTTATCACCTCCACGATCATATTCACGAGGTCCGGTGGATCGTCTCCCGCAGGAAGATCTCGCCAAAGGTTCATGGGAATCGCCAACGATCTTTCACTTCCTCAGAAATAAATAACCCTTTCCTTGGAGACTTGTCCCTGTCTCCTACACTCTCTAATGGCTGGGTCCCAAAGGCTCAGCCCCCCAAGGGGCCCACTGATAGATCTTGAAGAAACATCAGTAACTACCTCCCTGTTAAAAAAAATCAAAAGAGGGGGGATTCCAGCCTAGTTAGTTGGTGGAATGTGTCTCTTAATTCATTTCTTGGACTTCTCTCTTATCCCGAGGTAATAGGCTATGTTCGCATCCGGGTCGGTCTTAGTGATGATCCTGTCGGACTTCGTGCTCAGAAGGGTGGTCACCCCCGGTCCATGTCCGGCGTGGGAACTCCAACCATGGATAACAACACCTATAGTGATGGCTCCCTTGTAATACCCTCGTCCCCACCAGTTTAGTTGGTCCTTTAATGCGACTATGTCTCCGAAACGTAGCTTCTTCAACCCTAGCTCATCATAGACCTCAGGGCAGGTGGTCTGAATGTCATAGTCTATGGTTACAGGCCACATCCCATAACCCGAGCCCATGATATAAGCGGGGAACTCGTTAACGACGGGCACCACGAGTCTTCCATTCTCCACGGTGATTCCCATCCTCTCCAAGAGGTCTGGGTCTAGTTTATTCACCTTAACATCATCGAAGCCCTCGATCTTAAGTCCAACCCCCCAGGCCTTCACCTGGATTTTATCCCCTATGTTGACCTTCTCCTGATCTTCCTCTCTGAGCCAGGCCATGAAGTTCCCATGTTTCCCGATGATATACCCCTTCGCGCCTCTCGCCTCCCCTGTCACTACCTTTACCTCGTTACCGATACATGCCAAGACTGAGAGGGCGGCATTCTCATTTGGATCCCTGTTACTTATGCTGAGGCCGGGCTCCATATGCTCCTCCTCCGCCCACCCGTAACATAGATCGCCGACCGTGACGTTGTACTTGATACCTGACATTCCCAAGCCCATCCTAGGCTTGCCCTCAAAATCAACGGTGTAGCCTCTGGATGAGGGGTGGACAACTTCCCCCATCACCGCCATCTTGACCAATCGGTCCTTATTCGTTTTCAGCATAACCCTCATCTCTTCAGTCCTAGATACTTCGCTACATTTGCTTCAGGATCGATCCTCGGTCGAATCTTCCCCTCCTTCGATACGGCGATAGCGAAGACGCCTGCTCCATGTCCCCCTCGATCGCTTGCACCGAACGCGATGATACCGACTGTTATGGCCCCCTTATAGTAACCTTTACCGTATAACATGAGGATATCTCTACATGCCACTAAATCGCCGATTCTTAGATCCTCTAAGCCCAATTCCTTCACCAATTCAGGTGGGCAGGTCTGTATACACCAGTGCCCGCTCATCGCTGCTCCCCCACCAACGCCTGAGCCCATCGCGTACGCGGGGATCTCCTTAACAACGGGTACTATGAGTTCCCCGTCCTCTAGCTCAAGATCAAGGGATTCTAGGAAGGAGGGTGATACATTGAATACCTTGCCCTCAAAGCCTTTGATCTCTAGACCCACGCCCTCTGCCTTGATACGGACCTTGTCCCCGATGGCCAGCTTCTCTAAGTCCTCATCCGAGAAATGTGCGAGGACGTGCGCCGGCGCCCCAGCGTATCCGGCCTTCCCGGTCACTACGCCTTTAAGGCCCTTTCCTTCCCCACTTATCACCTTAACTTCGTTCCCGACGCAACTCAGATTGAGCAGCGCTCCTTTAGCCCGATCATCGATCCCCTCTAGGGCCACGCCAGGCTCCAGGTACTCTGCCTCAGGCCAACCGAAGATGGGGTCGCCCACCTTAACGTTGTATTTTATTCCGCCTATTCCCAAGCCGATCTTGGGTTTGCCGTCCCAGGTGATCACATAGCCCCGACTCTGAATCATTACAGGATGAGAGATCTTCCCTAGTACCTCTTGTACGACAAGCTTGTCCTTATTTGTCTTAATCAATGTCTCACCCAAAGAAGATTTTAACCAAACTATATAAATAATTTAGAGGAGGTGGACGCCGTAGATTAAAGGGATAAGAAATACCCGGTTGGGAGGTGATAAATTTTAAAAGATAATGGAGAAGAAGGTTATTAACCATGCCTCGGGAGGGTCAGGAGGACGATAAGGGAGTAAGGATAGGCGAGGGGCCGCCCCTCAGGATTGCGAAGCTCCCCCCACCCCCCAGGGCGAGTCACATCTTAGGGCCAGGCATCGTCCTCGCCGCGATGGGGATCGGGATGGGGGAGATGATCATGTGGCCCCGGATGACCGTCATGTGGGGAAATGGTGTCCTCTGGCTCGCCCTCCTCGGTTTCACTATTCAATACTTCGTCCAGATGGAGATGTCCAGGTGGGTCACGGCGACTGGGGAGAGCTTCTTCCAAGCCGCCGCCCGTATGGGTTTCAGGAAGCTCTTCTCCTGGATCTTCTTCCTCAGCGCCCCCGTCATCTACTTCTGGCCCGGGTGGATCGGGACGGCTGGGCAGATCCTCAGCTACGCGACGGGAGAGCCCTTCGGGAAGGCGAGCTGGCAGGTCTTCGCCGTCCTCGGCGTCGTCGCCATCCTCATCATCCTGACGGCGAGCCCCATCATCTACAACGTGATCGAGAAGGTCATGGCGGCGGCGATCCTCATCAGCTCCATCCTCGTCATCCTCGTCACCCTCGCCGTCTCCACTCCCGGGCAGATCCTCGGGGTCCTGAAGGGCTTCATCAGCTTCGGCTACTGGCACCCTGAGATGTCAACGAAGGCCTTCATGCCCTTCGTCGTGGGCGCCATCGCCTACGCCGGACCCTCAGGGATGCAGCAGGCCTGGTACACCCTCTGGTGCAGGGACAGGGGGATGGGGATGGGCGCCTATGTGGGGAGGATCACGGGCCTCTTCGGCCGGGAGGAGTCCATCCCCGAGGCGGGGTATACCTTTGACCCCAAGGACCCTGGGGAGAGGGGAAAATGGAGGGGGTGGAGGCGCTACTGCACCTTCGACGCCCTCATCCTCTTCTGGGCCATGAGCATCTTCCTCACCTTCTTCTACGTCCTCCTCGCCCAGGGGGCGGTCGCCCTGGACCCAAGCCTCGTGGAGCTGGAGCGGACGGGAAAGTCCCTCGCCATCATCTCGGGGATGGGGGAGGTCTTCACGAAGTACATCGGCCCCTGGGCCGCCAAACTCTTCTACATCGTCGCCTTCCTCCAGGTCTGGAACTCGGGCTTCGGCGTCTACGACGGCTACGCCAGGGGACAAGCGGATATCCTGTACTACAACCTCCCCGCCGCGAGGAAGATCCACCTCAGCAAGTGGTACTACATCTTCCTCTACGGGACCCTCCTCCCCGCCTGTGCCGCCTTCTTCATCGCCGAGAAGCCCCTGGTGCTTGTGACGATGGCGACGTGGCTCGCGGCCTTCGCCATGGCCTTCTACTGCCCAATCCTCGCCTACGTGACCCGAAGGCTACTACCCGAGGAGCTGAGGCCGAGCTGGGTCCACACCCTCTGGCTCCTCATCGGGGCGGCCTTCTACTGGGGCTTGATACTCATCTCCCTCTCTATGGGAGCACATCCCTGACCCTGTGAGACCCCTCGACTTTAGCTATCTATCTTCTTTGATCGGATCCTCGAAGATTATGGAGGATGTCCTCTATCCTGAGAATCTCCAGGGTACTCGTCCTCCCCGGCTCCTCAAGGGTCGAGCCCGAGACTATCATCACCACATCTTCCCTCCCTACAAGCCCCCTTCTCAAGCTCTCGCTCACAGCCCTGAGGAGAAGTTCGTCACGGTCATCCGTCCAGGGGACGCCCAAGGGCTCGACGCCCCAGTAGAGGTGCATCCGCCTCCTGACCTTCAGGCTCTTCGCGACGGCAAGGATGCCCGTTCTGGGTCTGTGCTTGGAGACCATGCGGGCGCTGAAGCCGCTACGGGTGACCACGATAATCGCTGCGGGCTCCACTGCCTCCGCCGCCCGGGAGGCGAGGCTCCCGATGACATCGGCTATGGGGACGCCCTCCTCCAGCCGCATGGACCCTCGATATGGCGCCCGCTGCTCGACGGTGAGACTGATACGGTTCATCACCCTGACCGCCTCGACGGGGTAGCGTCCGATAGCCGTCTCCTCGGAGAGCATCACTGCATCAGCGCCGTCGAGGATGGCGTTGGCTACATCACTCGCCTCGGCCCTCGTAGGCCGAGGATTGTCCACCATCGATCCCAGCATCTGAGTCGCCACGATGACCGGCTTCCCTGCCTCGTTGCACTTGGCGATGATCATCTTCTGGTAGAGGGGGACCTCCCACGGGGGCACCTCCACCCCGAGATCCCCGCGCGCCACCATGATGCCATCGGAGGTATCGATAATCTCGTCTATATTCCCTATGGCGTCGCGGTGCTCTATCTTCGAGATGAGAGGTTGGTCTCCCCCCACCCGCGCTATCGCCCTCCGAGTCTCCTCCACATCCCGCCGATCTCGGACGAAGGAGATGGCGAACCAGTCAGCCCCAACCTCGACACCGAACTCGATGCCTCTCAGATCCCTCCCCGTCGGCGGCCTCACTGAGAGGGACGCCCCTGGCACGTTCACCCCCTGATAGCTGGTCACCTCCCCGCCGGAGATGACGCGACCACGGAAGCCCCGGAGGTCCTCGTCGATGGATATGATCTCGACCTCGATGAGACCGTCACCGAGGAAGAGGCGCCCGCCCATCCGGATCTCTCGAGGCAGCTCTTCATAGGTTATGGGGAGTTCTCCTTGCCCTCCGACCACGGGGTTCGTCGTGAAGTGGACCTCATCTCCATCTTTCAACATCACTCGTCCCTCCACCTCTCCAATCCTGATCTTGGGGCCGGGGAGGTCGATGAGTACTGAGACCTCACCCAGGCTGCGAAGGGTCTTGATGATCCTCCTATGGGTCTTGTAGTCGCCGTGGGAGAGGTTTATCCGGGCTACATCCATCCCCGCCTCTATCATCGCCTTCAGGGTCTCAGGCGCGCTGGAGGAGGGGCCGATGGTGCAAATGATCTTGGACCTCACGAACTGATCCTTAGACAGATCATATCCCTCCCAGGGGGTCAGGAGCCCAACATGGGACGCTCCCTCTACCCTATCCACAGGGACCCGTGGCTCTTATTTCTTTGGACCTCGCCGTGGCCGTCACGTAGACCTCCTTCAGTCGAACAGTTACTGTCAAGGCATCCGAAAACATTTAAACCTGTGATAAACAAAGCGAGGATCTGAACAACTATGGAGTATCGCATGAGGAGAGCAGATAAGGAGATCAGGGACATGGACCTCCTGAAGGAGATCCTGCGGTCCGCGAGATACATGACCCTGGCCATGTCCAAGAACGATCAACCCTATCTGGTGTCACTGTGCTACGGCTACGACGACGAGAAGAACTGCATCTACTTCCACTGCGCCAAGGAGGGAAAGAAGATGGACTACCTCAAGGCGAACAACCTCGTCTGGGGGCAGGTCCTCTTGGACTACGGCTACTCCAGGTCAGAGGACCCCTGCAAAGGCGACTACCTCTACGCCTCCGTCCACTTCTCAGGCAGGGTCACCTTCCCAGAAGACCCCAAGGAGAAGCAGCACGCCATGGAATGCATAATAAGACAACTTGACAACAACCCAGACCCCCTAATAAAGAGACTCAACCCTGAGAGACTGAGCCGAACCACTATAGGAAGGATCGACATCGATTACATGAGCGGGAAGAAGCCCAAGGAAGTTGGGGTATAGACCTCCCCATTCTATTCGAAGTCTTTCATCAAACCTATCTTTTGAGGAAGGAAAACTATAGCCAATGTTGTAGATAATAAAGAGAAGAAGCCTACTCAAGTTATCATAGTAAAGATTTTTCTTAATTTGGGTACTGACCTTTAAAGGGGAGAAGCCATGGAGGCGGTGCTCGTTATAGATATGTTGAGGGATTTTGTCTCTGGGAGGCTTCAGTGTGAGAGGGCGGAGAGGATAATCCCTAACCTCTTGAAACTCTTGTCAGCGGCCAGGCGATGCGGCATCCCTGTTATTTACTTGAATGACGCGCATCTCCCCGTGGACTTCGAGTTGAGGAGGTGGGGGGAGCATGCGATGAGGGGGACGGAGGGTGCGGAGGTGGTCCCTGAGCTCGGTCCTGTGGAGGGGGACTATGTCTTGGAGAAGAGGACTTACAGCGGCTTCTATGAGACAGGGCTCGACCCCCTGTTGAGGGGGTTGGGAGTTGATACCCTGGTGCTCACGGGGATCCACACGCACCTCTGTGTTAGGCATACGGCCGCTGATGCCTTCTTCAGGGGCTACAGGATCGTGGTTCCCCGAGATGGGACGGAGGCCTTCACGGAGGAGGCGTATCGGGAGGGGCTGAGATATATGGAGGAGTTCTACGGGGCGGAGGTCACAGAGGTGGACGAGCTCGTCAAGAGATGGGAGGAGGAAGGTCCGAAAACCTTCAAATAAACTATCCCTCCACCGTTAATGTGGTGAAGAGTTGATGGAGAAGAGGGCTGAGATCGGGATCATCGGCGGGTCTGGGGTATATGACCCCGGCCTCTTCGAGGAGGTGGAGGAGATCAAGGTCTATACCCCCTTCGGGGCGCCCTCCTCCCTCATCTCCCTTGGGACCTATAAGGGCGTGAAGGTCGCCTTCATACCCCGCCATGGAAGGGGCCACACAATACCTCCTCACAGGGTCAATTATAGGGCTAATATCTGGGCCCTGCGGGAGCTGGGAGTGAAGCGGGTTATAGCCTCCTCGGCCGTCGGGAGCCTGAGGGAGGACTACAGGCCCGGGGACTTCGTCATCCCAGATCAGTTCATCGACCGGACGAGGAAGAGGCTCGACACCTTCTACGAAGGGGGGCAGCTCTGCCACATCTCCTCCGCCGACCCCTTCTGCCCCCAGCTCAGGGAGTTCTTCATCGGACTCACCAAGGAGCTGGGTTTCCAGGTCCATGACCGGGGGACCTACGTCTGCATCGAGGGGCCGAGGTTCTCGACGAGGGCCGAGTCACGGCTCTTCAGGTCCTGGGGCGCCGATATCATAGGGATGACCCTCTACCCGGAGTGCGTATTGGCGAGGGAGGCGGAGCTCTGCTACGTCTCGGTCGCCATGGTCACGGACTACGACGTCTGGGCCGAGAAGCCTGTCTCGACGGAGGAAGTGATCAGGACGATGAGAAGCAACGCCGAGAAGTTCAAGAAGCTGATCATGGAGGCGATCCCCAGGATCCCGAAGGAGAGGACCTGTGACTGCCAACACGCCTTAAAAGACGCCCTCCTATAGTCCCTCTCTAAGGCATCTAAGGACAGGTCCTTCCCTCCCCCAAAAGGGGCGACGACGCTAAATCTCCTCTTTATCGGCTTCCCAGGAGAAGGGTTCAGGTAGAATTAAATATGGAAGTCCGGATCTAAAGGTGTTAGATATAGTTTTGGTTGGTGGATGTCTTGAGGGATTTGCTCATTCGGAGTGCTGAAAGGTCTGATGTGGAGGAGTTGGTGAGGCTTAGATTGCTCTTTCAGCGTCACATGGAGAGGCCCAATCCTCGGGTCTGGCGGATCACAAAGGAGGGGGAGGCCCATCTGAGGGAGGAGACTGAGGAGATGCTCGCGAAGGAGGATGGGCGGATGTTGGTGGCGGTGAAGGATGGAGTCATCGTGGGCTTCATCTATGGTGAGTTCTCCCACCGGACCACCTACACGCCAAATAATATCGGGAGGATCTCAATCCTCTATGTTCGAGAGGAGTTCAGGAGAAGGGGGATAGGGAAGCGCTTGGTTGAAGAACTCTGTCGATTCTTCGCCTCTAAGAATGTAGAGGAGGTAACTCTCAACTACATCATTGGGAACGAGGAAGCTGAGGGGTTCTGGGGAGCCCTCGGATTCAAATCGGTCAGGATAGGTGCAAATATACGCTTTGAAAGACTGATGGAATACCTCTCCTCGATTGACTCTCAGAGTTGATGGGGGGATCTGGTCCCTTGGATGCTTAATGTGAAGCGGAGAGGTAAAAAGGGAGTTCTGATAATGATTTATTGAAGAGGTCATGGCGGGGATGAGTTACAGGGAGATGTTGGAGAGGGCCTATGGGCGCCTCCCCCGTAGGGTTGAGAAGTATGAGAGGTTCGAGGTCCCGAGGCCTCAGGTCTTTCAGGTGGGGAAGAGGACGATCCTCCTGAACTTCAAGGAGATCTGTGACGCCCTTAACAGGGATCCGAAGCACCTCCTGAAGTATCTCTCGAGGGAGATGGCGACCCTGGCCTCCATGGAGGGGACGAGGGCGATCTTCCAAGGCGTCTTCAGGCAAGATACCATCAGGAACCTGATCGAGGCTTACACGAAGAGGTATGTGATCTGCCCCGTCTGTAAGCGCCCGGATACGAGGATCGTGAAAGAGAAGAGGCTCGCCTTCCTCGTCTGCGAGGCCTGCGGTGCGAGATCCTCAATACCCCACAGGCTTTAGGGAAAGAACGCTCGGTGTGAGACCTTGGAGGCCCGGGTCTACGTAAAATCCACCAGGCGTGGCCGAGAGTTCGTCGTCGCTGCCTGCGATGCGGAACTTCTTGGAAGGACCCTAAAGGGGGGGAGGGTCCCCTTTAAGGTTAACGAGGCCTTTTACAAGGGCGTCCTTATGGAGGTGGAGGAGGCTTTGGAGATTATTAAGATGGGGACGATCGTGAACCTCGTTGGGAAGAGGGTCGTTGAGGCGGCGGTAAGGGTTGGGCTCGTCCACCCGGAGGCTGTCCTATACCTGGGGGAGGTCCCCCATGCGCAGATAGTCCACCTCTGACCCCCGCGTTCGGCTTCTGAGAGGTCATCCCTTTCTCCGTAGGAAGTCGGTCATCTTCCTCTGGGTCAGGGTCTCCCTCAGGAGGGTGCTCGCCCCGACCCAGTGCTTGAGACCTATCGTGAGCCTCCTCGAGATCCTCTCCAGGGCCTCCTCGAGGGTGTTGAACTTGAGGGGTCTCTGCCTCATCGCGTTCCTCACGTTCTCCCTCACCTGCCAGACGCCGACGGGGAGGAGGTAGTCTGGGTAGGCCTCACGGAAGATGAAGACCCGGGCCTGGCGCCTCCTCTCCGCCAGGTGCTCGGCGACGGCGAGCCTCCCGGCGTAGTAGCATCCCCCCATGGAGGCGTAGCGCCACCTACCCCCGTAGCCCTCCCAGTCGGTGATGAGGGCGATGTCCTCGGCGTCGGGGTTCCAGAGGGTCCTCGGATACCAGGCCTCGAAGGCCTCGTAGCTCCAGGCGTCGGGGACGAGGAGGACCTCGAACCTGTTTCCCAGGTAGTCGGACTCGTAGACCTCGAACTCGTTGATCCAGGGGCACCTCTTCACCCTCTTGATGAGGTCGAGGGAGAGGATGCTGTCGACGGCGGTGATGCTCCACCTCGTGGGGACGAGCCTCCGGTTCCTCTTCAGGCCGAAGGCCCCAACGCTGAAGGCGCGCTGGATCTTCGTGACGGGCACGCCTCGCTCATAGATCATCCTCACGGCCTCGGCGGCCTTCAGGTCATCGTCGTAGTAGGCCCTCTCCATCCGGTGGTCCCATCTAACGTAGCCGATCTCCACGTCCTTCAAGGGGGCTGTCGGTCCTATCGGCTGGACCTCCCCGTCGAGGTAGAAGTTCTTCCGGGGCCTCTTCCTCAGCTCCATCTCCGTCTCCACGTAGTTCTCTGAGAGGGCGAGTTCGAGGGTCCGCTCCATTAACCTTCCAGCCTTCTCAGGTCTCTTGACGTGGACCTTGAAGGTCCCCCTGATGAGCTGGGATCTGAAGTCTATGATCTCCTCTATGGAGCGGCCGAACCAGCGTTCGGGCTCGTCGAGGATGGAGGTATCCCCGTAGGTGGGGGGTGTGAGGGGGCCGGCGTAGACGTAGGGGTAGCCGAACCTCCCGACGAAGACGGAGGGAGGGGAGGTCCCCTCGATGTTAAGCCCCTTCACCCTCCTCCAGAGCCTCACCGTTGAGAGGAGCCTTGTGATCACGGGGCACCTCGGCTTCCCGCAGAGGAGCTTGGAGCCCTTACAGACGACGCAGAGGCTTCCCTCCGGTGCCTTCACCCTGAGGTAGTCCCTCGTATAGTCGAGCTCCTGGGCGAGCCTGGGGTCGTCTAAGGCGAGCTCCCTCACCCAGACGTCCCTCGCCTTGATCCTCCTGGCGATCTTCTTCGGCAACCCCAGGGATCACTGGGGAGGGGGAAGGTAAGAAAGTTGCGATCCTCGGAGGTCAGGCCAAGGGCTCCCTACAGTAGTCCCTGACCGGGCACTCCCCACATCGACGCCTCTTACAGTACTCGAGCCTCACCCTCACCAGGGCAGACTCATAGGGCACGGGATCCTCCAGGCCCAGCCTCTCCCCCATATCCACGGCGATCTTGGAGGGCTCTGGCCTGGCCTTGGGCCATATCCCTCTGAGCTCCCTGAGGAAGATGTTCACCCCCACGGGTCCGAGGCCCTTGAACTCCCTGAGCCGCCTCTCCAAGTCCCTGGGGTCTCTGGAGCGTCTGTGGAGCTCCTCCAGGTCGCCGTAGACTTTGAGCAGCTTCTCCATGTTCTCGAGGAGGCGTGAGGCCGTCGAGAAGTCGTATCTCACGTAGCCCCCTGAGTCCAGGACCTCGACCAGCCTGTCCCAGCCGGCCTCCAGGATGCGCTCAGGGGTCGTCAGCCCCTCCTCCTCGAACCTCAGGTAGGTCCTCTTGGCTATCTCAGCGGAGATCCTCTTCGCGAAGAGAAGAGAGGCGAGGAACCACTTGAACCGCCCCTCAGGGGTCCTCACATCTATCCCAAGCTCCTCCGGGAAGCTCCGGAGCTCCCTCAGCCGGTCCTCGACCCTCAATCTCTCACCCTCTGAACAGGCGATCTCCTTCCCCCGCTTTTTAGTTCCCCCAGATGATCGAGGGATGGATAGGCTCTTTAAAGGTTGTCGACTAATTGGGTTTGGTGAGTATGGTGAGCAAGCCCAAGGGCGTCTTCGGCTTCACTGAGGAGGAGCTGACGAGGGTGGACCCGGTGGTGCTGCGGACGCTGATCCATGAGCGGACCCACCACACCATCGAGGTCCTCATCTACCGCATCCTCGCGGGGAAGATGGAGGTCCCAAGGGACTTCGGTGAGACCGTCGAGTTTCTACTCGACCTCTGGAGGAGGAGGGGGTTGCCGATGGACGCCCCCGACATAAGGTGGGTGGTGAACTACCTCCGGTTGGCCAAGGTCCTCAGGTCAGGGGGGACCGTCAAGCTGGAGACGAAGCTGCCTAAACCCTTCACGGAGGAGGAGATGAGGGTCGTGGAGAAGCTCCTCTTCGGCCGCCGATCCATCAGGCAGTGGGCGCCTCGTCCGGTGCCGGAGGAGATGATAAGGAAGATCCTATACGCGGGGTTGATGGCACCCCAAGGGTGCAACGTCGGGTCGACGAGGTTCATCGTCCTCCGAGATCCCGAGGAGCAGAGGCTGGTCAGCAGTGATATACCCATAGAGAACGGCGTCATGATCCTCGTCTGCCAAGATATGCATGTCTACCAGGCCCTCGGCTTCGATAAGAGGGTGCCCCAGAACATCTACTACGATGCCGCCGCGGCCGCGGATCACATGCTCCTCATGGCCCACGCCCTCGGCCTCGGCGGGGTCTGGCTCACCCACGGGGAGGAGACCCAGAGGAGGATCGGGGAGTACTTCGGCCTCCCCGAGACCTTCGTGACCCGGTGCCACATCGTCGTCGGATGGCCGGCGGAGGCACCCATCAAGTCCGCGCGGATGAGTCGCGACGAGGTCATCATAGGGAGGGGGTGATAGAAGTTGAAGGAGGTCTATACCCGGGAGGAGGCGACCGAGCAGGTCCGTAGACTCGGACGCCTCTTCGGGCTGATGTTTTACCACTTCGCCAACCTCCTCGTCGAGGAGCTCGGAGAGGAGAGGGGGAAAGCGCTGGTGAGGGAGGCGGTGAAGCGTTTCGGGCTCGATAGGGCCCAGCAGATCAAGGAGAAGGTGGTGGCGATGGGCCTCGAGCCAACGCTGGAGAACTATCGAAAGGCCGCAGACCTCCCCGAGATCGGTTGGAGCGGACCGACCCGGGAATCCTACTGCCCCTTCGCCGAGGTCTGGCTCGAGAAGGGGGCCGTAGACCTCTGTAAGCTCTACTGCGACGTCGATATCTGGAAGTACGTAGGGTATAACCCGAGGATAAAGGTCGAGCGGAGGAGCTGGGTCTTAGAGGGGGACCGGGAGTGCCGATACGAGATCAGCCAGGAGTGAGATGGCCTCACTTTTTAATGGATGCACCAGATTTTAGGACGGCATGAAAATGGAGGTGAATAAAGTGAAGGAGAGGGCTTGGAGGTGGATAGAGGAGAACAGGGACCGAATTATAGAGATCAGCGACAGGATCTGGGGGTACGCGGAGCTCGGCCTCGTCGAGTATAGGTCCTCGAAGCTCCTGGCCGACGAGCTGGAGCGCCACGACTTCAGGGTGGAGAGAGGGGTCGCGGGGATGCCGACGGCCTTCGTCGCCACCTGGGGGAGCGGCCGCCCCGTCATCGGGATCATGGGGGAGTATGACGCCCTGCCTGGGTTGTCGCAGAAGCCGGTGCCCTACAAGGAGCCGCTGGAGGAGGGGGCTCCCGGCCACGGCTGCGGCCATAACATCCATGGGACCTCGGGGATGGCTGGGGCCATAGCCGTCAAGGTGGCGATGGAGGCGGCGGGGATCTCTGGAACGGTGAAGTTCTTCGGGTGCCCCGCGGAGGAGAACTATGATGGGAAGGTCTTCATGGTCCGCGCCGGGCTCTTCGATGGGGTGGATGCCTGCCTGAGCCATCACCCGGGACAGGTGAACACGGCGAGGCTGGGGAGTAGCAACGCCATGAACTCCGTGAAGTTCCACTTCTATGGAAAGGCATCCCACGCCGCCGGCTCCCCGGAGCAGGGGAGGAGCGCCCTCGACGCGGTCGAGTTGATGAATATCGGGGTCAACTACATGCGGGAGCACATCATCGATAAGGCGAGGATACACTACGTCATCGAGGTGGGGGGCGGCCAGCCCAACGTCGTCCCCGACTACGCGAGGAGCTGGTACTACATCCGCGCCCCTGAGCGGGATCAGGTGGAGGAGATCTACGAATGGGTCCTGAGGATCGCGGATGGGGCGGACCTCATGGCGGGGACCACCCATAGGGTCGAGTTCCTCGGCGGATGCTACAACCTCCTCCCCAACAGGACCCTGAGCGAGGTGGTCCTGGCGAATATGCGGGAGATAGGGCCGCCGAGGTACACGGAGGAGGAGCTGGAGTTCGCTCGGAGGATCGGGGAGACGGTCCCGAGGGAGCAGAAGAGGGATGCGCTGAGGAGGATCAGGTTCCCCAACTGGGAGAGGTACATGGACGTGGACCTCGTCCAGGAGGTCATCGACCCCTGGGACGAGGGAATGGTGATGCCGGCCTCGACGGACGTCGGAGACGTCAGCTGGAAGGCGCCGACGATGGAGTTCGGGACCACGACCTTCGTCCTCGGCACCCCGGGGCACTCCTGGCAGGCGGTCGCCTGCGCGGGGATGAGCATCGGGCACAAGT
The DNA here is from genome assembly GCA_003601775.1 of Candidatus Bathyarchaeota archaeon. GTDB lineage: Archaea > Thermoproteota > Bathyarchaeia > TCS64 > PIYN01 > PIYN01. The sequence goes on along the minus strand of PIYN01000001.1, from coordinate 60,078 downwards.
CCCTCCTCTTCGCGGCGAAGACCATCGCCGGGGCCGCGCTGGATCTACTGACGAGGTCGGAACTGCTGAGGAGAGCGCAGGAGGAGTTCAGGGAGCGTCTGAAGGGTAGGACCTACAGGTCGCCTATCCCCGAGGAGGTGAGACCCCCACTCGAGGTGGCGAGGGCCGCCGCCGAGGCGGCGAAGAGGAAGAGGTGACCCTCCCCCTCTTTTTGACCTTCCAGAGCGAGAACCTTATTTATCCAGCACCCCACTCTTCTCTGATGATCCGAGATGTTCCAGGGGAAGATCCAGCCGAGGGATCTCAGGGTTGAGACGGTGAGGGCTGAGGACTATAAGACGGTCATCGTGGATGGGGTCTTCGGGGGGAGTCGCTCGGGCCTCTTCGAGATGATCTGCTACACGGATGAGATGTGCGCCGACGAGGCCCTGGCCTCGGTCATCCCGGACAGCAGCAAGGTCTACATCAGGAGGACGCTGCAGTGCAGGCTGGTGTTGACGCCGATGCAGGCGAAGGGTCTGCTGAACTGGCTCACCCAGACCCTGAACCAGTATGAGAAGCAGTTCGGGAAGATCCCCGAGGTCCAGAAGCGTAAGGAGGAGAGGCGCTCCTTCCTCGTCTGACCCTCGTCCCTCAGTTAGCCTCCTACTTGGGGACGACGTGGACAGAGGTTGCCTTGAAGTAGGCGTAGACCCTCCTCCCGGGGCGTAGCCCCATCTCCTCGAGGGACCTCCTCGTGATCGATGCCTTCAGCCCGTTGTCGAGGTGGACGAGGACGGTGGGGCCGAGGGGGGTGACCTCCGTGACCCGCCCCTCCACGCAGTTCCTCGCGCTGCTCTCCAGGCGGCTCCGTGAGAGGATGATGTTCTCGGGCCTGATGAAGAGGGTCACCTCGCCGCTCTCTATAGGGGAGATGGCGGTGACTTGGAAACCCTCGGTCTCCACGACGGCTATGCCACCCCTGTTTGCCCTCACCACGCCGCTGAGGATGTTCTCAACGCCCAGGAACTCCGCCACCTCCACCCCCCCAGGCCTCTCGAAGACCTCCTCGGGCGCCCCCACCTGAACGACCTCACCCCCCATCAGGACGGCCACCCTATCGCCCAGCGTGAGGGCCTCCACCCTGTCATGGGTCACGTGGATCGTCGTCGTCCCCAGGGACTCGTGCACCCTCCTCAACTCCCTCCTCAACGTCTCTCTCGTCTGGGGGTCGAGGGCGCTGAGGGGCTCATCCAGCAGGAGGACCTTGGGGGAGATGGCCAGGGCTCTGGCGAGGGCGACCCTCTGCTGCTCCCCCCCTGAGAGCGTTGACGGGTACCTGCCCCTGAGGTGTGGGATGCCGAGGGACTTCATGACTTGGGCGACCCTCTCCCTGATCTCCTCCTCTGCGAGTCCCCGCGCCCTCAGGCCGAAGGAGATGTTCTCCTCCACCGTCAAGTGGGGGAAGAGGAGGTAGTCCTGGTAGACGAAGCCGATCCCCCGCTCCTCGGGCGGGGCGTAGGTCATGTCCACCCCATCTATGAGGATCCGCCCCTCCCTCGGGGTGTGGAAGCCCGCTATGGTCTCGAGGAGGAGGGTCTTCCCGGCCCCCGTCGGCCCGAGAACGATGAAGTACTCCCCCCTCTCCACCCTGAGGCTGATCCTCCTGAGTTGGAAGGAGCCGAGTGTGAGGCTCACCCCCTCGAGGACGATCATCACCTTCCTCTCCTTGGGCGTGTGTAGAGGCGGAGGGCGAGGAAGATGGCGAGGCAGAGGAGGATGAGGAGGACGGCGACGGGCTGGGAGCCGGTGAGGCCGTGGATAGTGAACCTGTAGTAGATGAGGGTGGGGGCGACCATGGGGTAGTAGGCGAGGAAGATGATGGCGCCGAACTCGCTGATCCCCCGGGCCCAGGACATCACCGCCCCCGAGATGAGGCTCCTGAGGGAGAGGGGAAGGGTCACCCTGTAGAAGGTCGTCCACTGCCCGGCGCCGAGGCTCCTCGCCACCCTCTCCAACCTCGGATCGACACCTCGGAAGCCTTCTCGGGCGGCGTTGATGTAGAAGGGAGCGCTGACGAAGAGCATCGCGACGACGACCCCCCAGAGGGAGTCCTCGAAGACGACCCCCAGCCTGGAGAAGGCCCGCCCCACGGCGCCGTGTCTCATGAAGAGGGCGTAGAGGGCGATCCCCGCGACGCTGTGGGGGATGACGACGGGGACGTCGACGAGGGCCTCCGCCAGGCTCTTCCCCGGGAACCTATGCCTCGCGAGGAGGTAGGCGAGGGGCGTCCCAAGGGAGACGGCGATGAGGGTGGCCATGAGGGAGGCGTACATCGTGAGGCCTATGGAGCGGATCACTGTGGGGTCCCGGACGGCCTCAAGGAGGCCCTCAGGCCTGAGGACCACCTGCCTGAAGACCATGTTAAAGAGGACGACGACGGTGAAGAGGAGGAGCAGGGAGCCGACGGCGGCGAAGAGCACGGAGAGGGGGTAGCGCCTGAGAAGATCTAAGCCCCTCATGGAGACGCCTCCTCGCAGTAGGGCCTGAGGGAGGGGGGGAGGGCCTCCAGATCGCTGGCAACCGCCGGTGAGAGAGAGGGCTGCCCGAGCCTTGAGAAGACCTCCCTCCCGGGGTCGCCGATCAGGAACTCAATGAACTCCTCGGCGAGATCCCTATTCGGAGCATTCTTCGGTATCGTGACACCGTAGGTTATCGGCGCCCCCATGATGTTCTCTCCAGAGGCGAGGGTGACGACGACCCTCCCATACTCCTCAGCTCTACTGAGGTCGCTGAGGTCGATGGCTGGAGGGAGGACCACGTAGTTGAGGTTGTGCTGTACGGCGACGCTGAGGTACTCGAAGGCATAATCCAGCCCCCCCTCCTCCAAGAGGGATAGGAGATCGACGGACTTATCTCGGACAGTGACCCGCTTGCTGTTCGGCTCAAGGTCCTTTAGGACCAGGATGGAGCACCTGCCACCCTCCTCCGAGGCCTTGATGGCCGTGTTCTCGATGATGAGGTCGTCGAAGATGCTGGAGTCGTTGTACAGCCACTCCGCGAGCTGGATCACCATCAGGGCCCTGTAGCCGCAGGGGTCGATGTTGGGGTTCGAGAAGCCCCACCGGACCTCCGGGTCCCGTAGGACCTCGTACCAGTTGATGGAGTTGACCTCCCCCGCGTGCCGGCTGCTATTCGAGTAGGCCAGGACCATCTGATTCGTGGCGAAGACGATGTACCAGTCGGCGTGTTCCGGCATCATCATGGTGGGGATGAGTCTATGGTCCGCCACGGCGACGACGTCCGCGGCCTTACCGACCTCGACGACCTTCCTCACGCAGGCGACGCTCCCCGAGGGCTCGATCTCAACCCTGACGTCCTGATGCTGTCGCTCGAACTCCCCCTTGATCTCCTCCAGGGGCAGGGTGAGGCTCCCGGCACAGAAGACCCTCAGGACGACCCCCCGCCTCGACAGGGGGCCGAGGAAGAGCCCCAAGGCCACCACGGCGGCCAAGACCAACCCCAGGAGGATCTTCCCCCTCATCGCCCCATCCTCAATATGTTTTGACAAACATATCGATGAAAGCGTATAAATAAATTGCCCAGCGCCCCCATGCCATAAATCCCAATCGACGGTGCCCTGATTGAGCCCCTAAGGGGCGGCTATCCCCCCTCCAGCTCCGCCCATCTCCTCAGCAACTCCTGGAGTTCCTCGGCCGTCGGTCCGCCTCGGGTCTCCTTCCTCGTCGCCTTGAAGGCCCCGGCTGCGCAGCCACGTCTCAAGGCCTCAACCTCGTCGAAGCCCTCTACGAGGGAGGCGGCGAGGGCCCCGATGAAGGCGTCGCCACACCCCACGGTATTCACCACCCTCATCCCGAGTCGCTCCAGTGGGACCGCCCTGACCCAGGTGGGCTCCTCACCGCTGGAGCAGAGGATGCACCCCTCCGCACCCCTCTTAATGACCGCCTTGACGCTGGGGTTCACCGCCCCCAGCCTCGCCGTGACCTCCCATGGGTCGCTCGTCCCGAGGAGGCCCTCGAACTCTAAGTGGTTGAGGATGAAGTAGTCGACGTTCCGGAGGATGCCCTTGAGAGCGGCGAGGCCGAGCTCCGCGTAGACGCCCGGGTCCCAGATCACCCTGTTCCCCTCCTCCTTGGAGAGCTCCGCGAGGGCCTTCGCCGTCTCGAGGGGCGGGTCCATGATGACGGTGACCTTGGCCTCCTCGATGAGGCGAAGCCTCTCCTGGTCTCTCAGGGATTGGGGGGTGAGGTGGAGGTTTGCCCCGAAGTAGGTGTGGATCTCGTTCTCCCCTTCGGGACCAACGATGATGTAGGCCTGCCCTGATTCCTTTCCCGGCACCCTCAGGACGCCGGATGGGTCGACCCCCTCAGCCCTGAGGATGGCGATCTGCTCCTCGGCGATCTCGTCGCCGCCAAGGGCGCCGATGAAGGCTACCCTGCCCGGGCCTAGGATGCGGGCTGCTGCCACTGAGACGTTCGCCGCCGTCCCGCCTGAGGTTCTCTGGATCTCATGGACGGGGACCTCCTCCCCAGGGCGTGGGAGCCTCTCCACGAAGAGGGTTATATCCCAGTTTATGGCCCCACAGCAGACGAGGTCGATCATACCCCGACGACCCGCTCCATGAATAGCTCCATAAAGCGGTCCCCGTCGACGGAGACGCAGACGTCGACGTTGGGCTCCCTCCGCCTCCACACACGCCTCGGGTCCCGCCGGTCGGCGATGGTCATCCCAAGGGTCAGCTCCCCCCTCGTCTCCACATCGACGACATAGGGCTTGGTCCTCACAAGCCTCGGGTCGATGGCGGCGGCGACGGCGAGGGGGTCGTGGAGGTTGAGGCCTCCGAAGCGGTGGACGAGGTCCCGGCAGAGGTCGGCGACGAGGCAGGCCCTCCTCGTGCCCAAGCCCTCAATCTCCCTGAGGGCTTCCGGTGAGAGGCGGTTCCTCGGGTCCGTGGTGACATCGAGGCCGACGGCGGTGAGGGGGATCCCGGAGTCGAAGACGATCTTCGCGGCCTCGGGGTCATGCCAGATATTGAACTCGGCGACGGGAGTGACGTTCCCAAACCCGTAGGGCGTCACATGGAAGGCGCCCCCCATGATGACGAGGCGCCCCACCTCCTCCGCCAAACGGGGTTCGACCAAGAGGGCCGAGGCGATGTTGGTGAGCGGACCTATGGCGACCAACGTCAGGTCCCTCCCAAACTCCTCCACCTTATCGAGGATGAGCCCCACGGCGGACCTCTCATCTGGCCTCAGCCTCGGCTCTGGGAGGACGGCTCCTCCAAGCCCCGTCTTCCCATGGATCTCCTCCGCGACCCTCGGCTCCCGGAGGAGGGGCCTTGTGCTCCCCGGGGCCACGGGGACTCCCTCGACACCGAGGAACTCAAGGATCTTCAGCGCGTTCTTGAGGGCCTTCTCCTGGGTGACATTCCCCACGACGGTCGTGACCCCCTCGACCCCCGCCTCCGGGGAGTTGAGGGCGAAGATCAGGGCGAGGGCGTCGTCGATCCCAGGGTCCGTGTCTATGAGGATATGCCTCAAGGGGACTCCTCCAAGGAGGTTAGATGCCTCTCTTGATAGATAAATGAAGCGACCTACAGGCGAGGCGTTGAGTCCACCCCATAAGTATAAAAAGAGGGATTACTTGTGGGGCTTGCACAGGAGACTCTTGACATCCTCCTTCTTCAGGGCCTCTACGAACTCGCAGAGGTTGTCGAGGAACTTCTCCATCATCGGCTTGATCTTCTCCGCAGAGGCCGTGGAAGCGTCCAGGTCCTGCCCAGCCCCTCCGAGGAGGCCGGTCTCCGTCAGGTCGATGGTGTCCCAGGGGAACTGAGCCGGCCCGACTCGACCCATGCCCTGCATCCTCAGCCCCCCGAGTCGCTCCTTCTGCCTCGTCCTCGGCGCCCTCTCCATCTTGACGAGATGGGGGTGCCAGTAGAGGTTCGCGCTCGTCTCCCCCGCCCCGGCATGTCCTCCCCCGATCTCCATCATCCCAGGCGGGAAGGCCATGACGACGACGGCGAAGACCCCACACTCCCTCCTAAGGTGACCGGCGACCTCCAGGAGGCTCGCCGTGTTCCCGCCGTGGCCGTTCACGATGACGATCTTCCTCGCCCCATGGCTCGCCGCCGAGAGGGCGACGGCCTCCACATACTCCCGGAAGACCTGGGGCGGGACCCAGAGGGTCCCGGGGAACTGCCTGTGATGCTCGGAGACCCCGACGGGGATGACGGGGAGGACGAGGGTCTTCGTCCTCTCCCCGACGACCCGGCTCACTGCCTCCGCGTTCAGGTAATCCGTCCCCAGGGGGTTGTGCGGTCCATGCTGCTCGGTGCTCCCCACGGGTAGGATCACGACATCCGACTCCGAGAAGAACTCCTTGGCATCCGTCCAGGTGATCTCAGCCAACTGAACCATCAGTCTCCACCATCACCTACTCCCCTCCCTGGGTTATTACCCTTTTCCATCAAAGAACCTCGATATGCATGAAGCGACATAACAGTTTTAAGGGAATCTCGACTATTAGGATAAAACCATCTTGGACGAGGGGTGGGAGATGGGACGGGAGGGGGGAGGGGGACTGCTCCGTGACCCCTTTGGGAGACCCGTGAACAGCCTCAGGATCTCGGTGACACAGAGGTGTAACTTCGAGTGCTTCTTCTGTCACAGGGAGGGGGAGCTGAACCCCCATGGGGAACTCTCTGCGGAGGAGATCGTGGAACTCGTCGAGGTCGCCTCGGCCCTGGGGATGAGGAAGGTCAAGCTCACGGGAGGGGAGCCGCTGATCCGGAGGGATATCGTGGAGATCGTCTCCGGGATCGCCCCCCACGTCGACGAGGTCTCCATGACGACGAACGGGTCCCTCCTGGGGAAGTTCGCTCAAGACCTCCACGAAGCGGGGCTGCGACGGGCGAATATCAGCCTCCACTCCCTGGACCCCGAGACCTTCAGGAGGATCACGGGGAGGGACATGCTCAACGAGGTGGTGGAGGGGGTGGAGGCAGCCATTGAGAGCGGCCTGGAGCCCGTGAAGCTGAACATGGTGGTCCTGAGGGGTCTGAACGACGGGGAGATCCCCCGGATGATCGAGTTCTCCAAGGAGCATGGGGCGATCCTACAGCTCATCGAGTTCCAGCCCGTGCAGGCGGGGACAGGGCCCTACTGGGAGAGCCTCCACCACGACCTCCGTGACATAGAGGAGATGCTGAAGGCGAGGTCCCAGAGGGTTCGGGTGAGAGAGCTCCAGAGGAGGAGGCAGTACTACCTGAAGGGGGGAGGGGTGGTGGAGATCGTGAGACCGATGCATAACACGGAGTTCTGCAGGTACTGCACACGCCTCCGGGTGACCTCAGATGGGAGGCTGAAGCCCTGCCTGATGAGGAACGATAACCTCGTGGATGTAGCACCCCTATTGAGGAGAGGAGGCGGAGGGGATGCGCTGGTGGAGGCCTTCAAGGAGGCGGTCTCCAGGAGAGAGCCCTATTGGAGGGACTGAGTTGAGGGTGACCGTCAGGTACTTCGCCTCCATCAGGGAGGAGGTAGGCCTCGAGAGGGAGGAGGTCGAGGTCCAGGAGGGCTCCACCGTCAGGGACCTCCTGGAGGCTCTGAGGGAGGCCCGCCCGGAGTTACGGGGACGCAGGAAACTGCTGGTCGCCGTCAACGGCGTCCGGTCAGGCCCTGAGCGGAGGCTGAGGGAGGGGGATATCGTGGCGCTCCTCCCATCTGTGAGTGGAGGTTGAGTGGGATGATCAGGATCACTCGGGAGGACTTCTCTGTGGGGGAGGTCCTCGAGGGCCTGAGGAGGAGGGATGCGGGGGCTATCGTTGCCTTCCTCGGCATCGTCCGGGGGGAGTCCCGGGGCCGCTGTGTGGAGCGCCTCGAGGTGGAGGCCTACGAGGAGATGGCCCTGAGGGAACTGGAGGGGATCAGGAGGAGGGTCCTCGAGAGGTTTGGGGTGGAGGAGGCCGTGATCATCCACCGCATCGGGACGCTCAAGGTCTCGGAGAACATCCTCCTCATCGCCGTCGCCTCAGCCCACAGGAAGGAGGCCTTCGAGGCCTGTAGGTTCATATTGGAGGAGGTGAAGAGATTGGCGCCGATATGGAAGAAGGAGTATACCCCGGAGGGGGGCCTCTGGGTGGAGGGCGAAGAAGATGGGTGAGCGGGGCGGGGAGGTCAACCCCCTAGACATGGTGGACGTCTCGGAGAAGAGGGTCGTCCACAGGACCGCCGAGGCGGCTGGGAGGATCCTCCTGAGGAAGGAGACCCTCGAGGCCATTAGGAAGGGGACGATCAAGAAGGGCGACCCCTTCCCCGTCGCGGAGGTCGCGGGGATCCTCGCCGCTAAGAGGGTCTCGGAGCTGATACCCCTCTGCCACCCCATACCCCTGACGAAGGTCGACGTCTCATTCAGGATAGGTGAGGACCACGTGGAGGCGAGGTGCAGGGTCGTCGCCGACTACAAGACAGGGGTGGAGATGGAGGCCCTCACCGGCGTGACGGTCGCCCTCCTCACCCTCTGGGACATGGTGAAGTACCTAGAGAAGGACGAGGAGGGGCAGTACCCAACGACCCGGATCACAGAGGTCCGAGTGGTGGAGAAGAGGAAGGAGTGAGAGAGATGAGGGAGCATAGGGAGAGGAGGAGGGAGCACGCCGGCTGCGCCGTCCTAGTGACGAGCGACACGAGGGATGAGAGGACTGACGAGACGGGGAGGAGGGCCATCCAGCTCTTGGAGGAGGCCGGGCACAGGGTACACGCCTACAAGATCGTGGGGAACGACAGGGAGGCGATAAAGGAGGCCCTGAGGAGGCTCCTCAGCGACGAGAGGGTGGAGGTGATCATCACCAGCGGCGGGACGGGGATAAGCTCCAAGGACCAGACAGTCGAGGCCGTCATGGAGCTCCTGGAGAAGAGGCTCGAGGGCTTCGGGGAGCTCTTCAGGAGGCTGAGCTACGAGGAGATCGGGGAGGCGGCGATCCTCAGCAGGGCCATGGCGGGGACGGTGGGGAGGAAGATAATCTTCTCCCTCCCCGGCTCCCGGGGCGCCGTGGAGCTGGGTTTAAAGAGGATCATACTCCCGGCGCTGGGGCACATGCTCTGGGAGGTGAATAGATGAGGATGGAGCCCTTCAAGACGCTCACCCCCTACGAGGAGGCGATGAGGATCATCCTGGAGAACGTCAGACCCATAGAACGGACGGAGAAAGTTCCACTCGAAGAAGCCCATGGGCGGGTCCTGGCGGAGGACATCATAGCGGAGATCTCCATCCCACCCTTCGACAGGGCCGCCATGGACGGCTACGCCGTCAGGGCCGAGGACACCTACGGGGCCTCGACCTTCAAGCCGAAGAAGCTGCGACTCATCGGCTCAGCCTACCCCGGGGAGCCCTTCAGGGGAGAGATAGGGAAGGGAGAGTGCGTCCAGATCGCGACCGGCTGCCCCATTCCCAAGGGGGCAGACGCCGTCGTCATGGTCGAGTTCACCAAAGAAGAAGACGGGATCGTCGAGGTTCAGAGGCCCGTCTACCCCGGCGCCAACGTGGCACCGAGGGGTGAAGACATAGAAGAGGGAACAACGGTCCTTAAGGCCGGCGTCCTCCTCACGCCGCCTAAGGTCGGCGTCCTCGCGGCCCTCGGGAGGAGAGCCGTCGAGGCCTATGAGAGGCCCAGGGTCTCCATCCTCTCGACGGGGAGGGAGGTGAGGGAGGTGGGGTCGGAGCTCGGGGAGGGGGAGGTCTACGACATCAACTCCTACACCCTCTCGGCCGTCGTCGTGGCCAACGGGGCGAAGCCCATTAGACGTGGCATCGTCCCCGATGCCCATGAGGACCTGAGGTCGGCCATCGAGGAGACCCTAAGTGACGATATGATCGTCCTCTCCGGGGGGAGCTCCGTGGGGGCACGGGACCTGCTCTACCGCGTCGTCGAGGAGGTGGGGGAGGTCCTCTTCCACGGGGTCCAGGTGAAGCCGGGCAAGCCCACCCTCTTCGGCATCATCGACGGGAGACCTCTCCTCGGCATGCCAGGGTACCCCACCTCTTGCCTCAGCAACGCCTACCTTTTTCTCGCACCGGCCGTGAGGAAGATGGCGAGATTGCCCAAGAAGGAGCCGAGGAAGGTGCGGGTGAGGATGGGGCATAGGTTCGTCTCCTCCTCGGGGAGGGTGCAGTTCCTCACGGTGAGGATCAGGGAGGGAAAAGCCTACCAGGCCTTCAAGGAGTCGGGGGCTATCACCAGCATGTCGGAGGCCGACGGGTACATCGTCATACCCCTCAACGTCGATGTCATCGAAGAGGGGGAGGAGGTCACAGTAACCCTCTTGGAGTAGGCTCAGGGCTGTACCCCTGGTCCATAGAAGTCTTCACTATCCTGAGGGCGTTAACCTTTAAATCCTCTATCTCTAATTGAAACCTTGAATGGTCGGCGGGACCTGGGGTTGAGGAGGCACCTTTACGTCATAGTGCTCTTGCTGACAGCGGTTGCCTTAGGGGGCTTCCTGTCCTCCCACCTCCACCCGGGAGGCAGGTATGAGTGGAGGTTCTCCTACACCATACGCCCCCTATGCAGGGAGGTTGAGATAGACATCCGCCCCTGGTCCCCCCTGAACATCATCTGCCTCGGTTCCCACGGAGTCGTCCTGGTGGCGGTCCTAACGACCGACGACTTCGATGCAAGCGACGTCAATACCACGACCGTCCTCTTCGCCGGAGCCCCGCCCCTATGGAGCTGCCTCCTGGACGTTGATAGGGAGGGAGACCTCGACCTGCTCCTCTTCTTCAGGATCCGAGATCTCCAGCTGGAGCCCTCGAGCACCGAGGCGACCCTTACAGGCTATACCTACGATGGAACATGCTTCCAGGGTAGTGACTCAGTCATGATAGTGCCATGTCGTCCTGAAGTGATGGAGACAACCGAGGGATCCTCGCCTGAGACCGTATCTCAGCGCGAAGGACTCGTAACACGTTAAGGGACCCTATCGCCTCCTCCACCTGAGGAAGAACAACCCTGCAGCGACCGTGAGGAACGCGAGGACTGAGATGACGATCAGATGGGGGGAGAGGGCCACCTCAGCGGCTTTCCTCGCCCTCAACGCGTAGTTCTCGGCCATGGAGTACTGGCCAAGGGTATAGTACTCCTCTGCTGAGGAGAGGAGGGTCTGAGCCTTCTTCAGGCCGATCGTCCTCCCCTCCCTCCTCGCCTCCTCGACGGCCCTACGGGCCTGGGCTATGGCGTCTGTCGCCCTCATCGACCCCTGGGCGAGGGTGACGGCGGCCGTGGAGTACTGGAGGGCGGAGGCGGCGTCGCCGTCGAGGGCGCAGGCGTAGGCCGTCTCCAGGGTCCTCTCCGCCAGGGAGACGTTGTAGCCCTGGGACTTTATGGAGCGGATGGTGGAGTTGGCGGTCTCCAAGACGGTGGGTATGACCGTCAGTGTGATGGACCCGGTGGCTGTGTTCACGCAGCGGCTGTGGGTGGCGGAGATGGTGACCTTCCAAGTCCCCATGAAGGGGGAGGTGTCGATGGCGACGGTGTAGAGGCTGCCGGAGAGGTGGTCCCCGGGGAAGCGCTCATCCCCTATCCAGGCGGAGAGCGACGCGTCCTCGAGCCCCTCACCCAGTGTCGTCGTGATGTTAACAATCACGATGAGGGGGGTGCCCTGGAGGAGGATGACCCTTCCCCCTGCCTCCGGGTCCATGAGCCTCATCTCGAGGCTTCCGTAGACCTCCACCTCGTAGCTCCTCACGGCGTCCACATAGCCCTCTCTTGAGCCCCTGACCTCGGCTATATAGGAGCCCAGGGGGAGGGTGATGTTGACGGTTGCTGTGTAGGAGCCGCTCCCTGACTCGGTGAAGGGGAAGGTCGTCCCCCCGATCGTCAGGGAGATATAGCCCCCGGGGACCACCTCTCCACTATACCCGTCAATTAGATCGATCCTTATCGTCGTGGGCTCGCCCTGTCTGAGGGTGGAGGGGAACTGGTTATGGTCGTCGAGGAGGAGGGTCCTCATGACCCTCAGGGGGTAGAGCCCCAGGTAGCGGCTGTAGTTCTCCTGTTCGATCGTCAGCTTGACCGTCAGGTTTCCCGTGGGGAAGAGGCTCGTGTCCAGGGGTCCGCTGGACTGGAAGCCGGGCTGGCTCTCCGTGAAGTTATAGACCCTGCCGCACACCTCGGCCGAGATCGTCGCGTTCCCCACCCTGTTCCCCAGCTCGTCCCTCACCTCGACTGAGATGGAGAGCGTCTGACCCTGAATGAGGGTGCTGCCAGGGGAGAACCGGACGGTGGGGAGGAGGCGCCCCACAACCCTCACAGAGCGATTCTCATCGTGTATCAGTTGCCCCCCGCACCAGACCTCGGCCTCGAGCTCCCTTGGCCCGACCTCGGTGTCCTCGGGGGGGATGAGGGTGAGGTTGAAGAGGTTGACACCAGGCTGAACGGTGACGTTCCATTCGTGGAGGAGGGTCAGAGTGAGACGTATCGTGCAGTTCTGAGACGCCTGGGAGTTGTTCGTGATGTTGAACTGTATGGTGTTGGGGAGGCCCCTGACAAGGAGCTCGGGGACCTGGATCTCGTTCACCGAGAGGACCTCGGAGGACTCCGCCGATATGGTCCATGGGAAGACCTGCAGGAGGAGAAACAGGAGGATCATCAAAGAGGTCCTTCTGGGGAATCGACGCATATCGGATCCCCTTATCTTCAGAGGGGTTCTACGCGCAGAATCCATATAGGGTGAACGTCACCTCCCCCTGTCGCCCGGCGGTGACACAATCATTAGATAGAGAGGGAGCATAAACCCCAAATTAAATTGAGGAGCCCCAGCCGCGTGGCCTTGGTCTTCATCTCCGCAACCCTGCTGGTGCTACTCCTCTCCCTCCTCTCCTCAACGGAGCCGGTCGCCATTCCCCCCCTCCTCCCCCTCCGCCCCTCCCTCCTCGTCGCCACGGTCCTCTACCTCGCCTGGACCAGCCGGGCTACTGAGCCGATAAGGGCGTGGAGACTCCCCGCCAGTCTCCTCGTCGCCGGGTTCTCCTCCCTCTTCGCTGTGAACTCCCTCTTCAGGGAGGGGATCATGTGGACCCACGACCTCACGGGGAACTCCCTGGGTTTCCTCCCCCTCCTCAGGCACCTAACATGGTCCCTTGGGAGACCCCCCAGGTGGATACATGAGATCTGGTGCGGCGTTCCCTGCCTGAGGTTCTACTCGCCCCTCGTCCCCTGGCTCTCAGCCCTCATCCCCCTGCTGAGAGGTGTGGGGATGGTGAAGGTGGTCCTCGCCCTCTCCTTCTTCCTCTCCGCGGTCCTCATGTACTGGGTCGCCCTCTCGGTTCTGGGCGACCGCCCCGCCGCCTCCTACGCCTCCCTCTGCTACACCCTCTTCGGCTACCACCTCCTCGACGCCCTCATCCGCGGAGACCTGACGGAGACAGCCTCCTTCATCTGGCTCCCCCCCATCTACCTCCTGCTCAGGGAGTCCTTGAGGAAGGGGGACCATCGAAGGTCGGTCCTCGGGGGCCTCCTCCTCGCCCTCCTCATCCTGACCCACGTCCTAATCGGCCTCCTCGAGATCCTCTGGCTCATCCTCTACGTAGCAATAACGATGGTCCTTAAGCGCCTTTTAACAGGAGGATTCGATATCGATGACACCTTCTGGACCCTTAAGGTCCTTGGGAACTTCCTCTCCGTCGCCCTCGCCTCCTCAGCCTTCTTCCTCCTCCCCGCCCTCCTGGAGCTGAGGCATGCCACCATCTCCGCCTACGGGTTCTCCGGCTACTTCTGCCTCCTAAACCACTTCGTCTCCCCCCTTCAGCTCCTGAGAAGGGTCCAGTGGTCCATGAGCCAGTTCCCCCTGGAGTCCCCCCGGCTCCCCCTATACCTGGGGAATCTCATCCTCTTCACGGCCTTCTCCTCCTTCATCCTCGTGGAGAAGCGAGACATCGAGTTCCTCTCCCTCTACACAACCGGGGTCCTCCTCCTCTTCCTGCCCACAACTCTCGCCCGACCGCTCATCCGCCCGGTCTACGTCCCCCCCATCTCGACCATCCTCAGCCCCCTCCAGTTCCCCTGGCGCCTCCTCACCCTCCTCGCCTTCATCTCAAGCCTCCTCGCCGGATATACGGTGAGAGCCCTCCATAGACGATTGGAGGATAGGCCTGGGCTGAGCCGTCTCCTCTTCCTCCTCCTGCTCCTCGCCCTCCTGGTGGATATGCACCCCTACACCGGGGCCGTCAGATGGGAGGAGGGCCTCCACCTTGATGGAGATGTGGACGCCGCGCTGAGATGGGTGAGCGGGCAGGGGGGCCTGTACCGAGTCTGGTGCTCGGAGGCGCCTTACTACACGATCCTATCTGAGGGCCATCATCCCCTCCTCCTCGACGGGCCCTACTACGACTGGAAGCCCGTCGGGTCGAACCTGATGTTCCACGCCCTTGGGGAACTCACATCGGGGCTGCCGCTCAATGTGACTGACTTCCTCTCTGTGAAGTACATCGTGACCAGGAACGCCTCGAGGTACGAGGGGACGGTCATCGAACGCCGCTTCGGGGGGGTCTATGTCCTGAGGAACCCCGAGGCCAGGCCCTTCTTCGAAGTCCTCGACGGAGCTGAGGACGTCACTTCGGGGGCCGTGGGGTGCGAGGTCACGGTGGAGAGGTTCTCGGAGGAGAGGATGAGGTGCCGCGTCAACGTCCACTCCACCTCCTCCACTGGGAGGTACTTCCTCACGGTCAAGGAGTCCTTCTTCCCAGGGTGGCGCGCAAAGGTGAATGGGAGATGGTCGCCGGTGATCAGGACGCCGAACGGGCTGATGGCCGTCGAGGTTCCCCAAGGCCTCTCGGAGGTGGAGCTCATCTTCACGAGGACCCCGCCCGAGGCCTGCGGGGATATCGTCTCCCTCATCACAATAGTCACTGTGGGAGTGTATCTACTAAGAAGGAGGTCGATTACTCTTAGAAGAAGGGTTAAAGGGACAGAAAAAGGGGGAAAGGGGTTTAATAGAAGATCTCGCCAGTTGTTAGATCGATGTTGAACTCCTCGTCTCGTACCGGCATGTCCATGCCCTCCTCGTATTGTGTGACATGTATCTTGACGGTGGAGTCGTAGACATCTGTTATCTCCAGGCTTATCGTACCATTCGCCGGTCCCTCGTAGACGAAGTAGGGGTCCGTCGACTCCCAGTACACCGTGAAGTTGTACTCAGCCTCGGCCCCTACATAGACGCCGGGGAGGTACTCTGTCTCACCGGTCGCCGGTAGGCTCTGGGGTGGCGTGGTCTCGTTCCAGAGGCTTGTCCAGGTCAGGGTTAAGGTGGTGGAGATGTAGGTGTTGCCCTCGGGACTCGTCTTGTTGACCTCATGGACCACTATGCACAACAGTCCTGTGGATCGATCCCAGCCCACCGTCAGATGCTCCTCCACATCCGGGGTGATATCATCCTTGTAGAGGTAGTTGACCAGCCGGGTCGTCCCAGCGAAGAACTCCTCGAGAGTTTCGTCGATGACAGGGGCCTCGGTGACATCGAAGAGCGTGTCACCCTCAGTTAGGTTGGCCGCGACCACGAAGAGGGGCCTCTCCTCCTCAGGCGGAGGTGGCGGTGGAGGCGCCGGTCCTGGACCTGGCTCGGGACCCGGTCCGGGCCCGTATTCCTCCTTCTTCCCCGCGATCTCGAACCACTGCCAGTCTGTGGCTGAGCCTACGCCTGGGACGGTGACCGTCACGTCTATCGAGTATCCTCCGGGCTTCGTCCCGTTGGGGATGGAGAACTCCATGAGGTAGACGCCGTGTCCCAGTTCGTAGAAGGTTGATGTGAAGTTGCCTGAGACCTCCCCGTAGGGTCCGAAGATCTGGATCCTGAAGTCGACGTCCTCGAGTCCCGTGACCTGGGTGTTGTCTGGTGTCGTCACGATGGTGACGAGGTAGACGGTCTCCCCTGGGTCGAAGATGCGCTTCTGTGGCGTCGCGCCGACGTAGAGCGAGACGAGGTTGAAGCCGAAGTTCACCAGATAGGTCCCGTTAGCCGTCGAGACGATGACCCTCCCGTCCCAGAAGCCCGCCTCAGCGTCCTCCGGGATGGTGATATTCAGGGTATAGACGCCCTCGGGGCCCTCCTCGACGGCGAACTGTACCTTCTCGTATCCCGTCGGGGGCTGGGGCCACCTCCACCCAATGAGGTAGATGGTGAAGTTCTCCTCCACCAGCCCCGTTATGCTCTCCGATAACTCGAGCTGCCAGTTGTTCTGGGAGAGATCGATCTCGATAGTGACGTTCCTCCCCGGCACCGTCTGCCAGGGGCTGCAGTCCGTCCACATCTCATACCTCGGGTCGACCCGGTACAGCTTCACGTCGCCGACGTCCGTCGTCTCATCGGACTCTATGGTCACGTTGTAGATCGTCCGGGGTATCAGCCCCCAGTCCGCGAAGGTGAGGTCGTAGGTACCCGTCGGGGCGGCGATCGTGAAGTAGCCCCAGACCCACTCCATGGTGACCAACTTCCCCGTGGTAGAGTTCCAGAAGAGCACCTGTGCCCCTATCTCGTATCCTCCGCCCTCGGGAACCGGCTCCGGTCCCGGCTCTGGTCCAGGTTCAGGCTCGGGTCCTGGTCCGGGTTCTGGTCCCGGCTCCTGGGTGAGGGTCTCGTTGGAGAATATGGTCGCCTCGATGAGGATCCCCGTTGTCCTGTCCCATAGGAGGAGGCGTGTCTCCTCTGTGGCGTTCTGGTGGAGTAGATTAGCCAGTCTCCACTTGCCCGTCACCAGCCTCTCGATGGTCTCCTCTATCACCGGTGCCTCTGAGAAGTTGAAGAGGTGGTCTCCGGCGGTGAGGTTCGCCGCTATCAGGAGAGGTGGCCCCTCCCCTTCCTCCATCGTGTCCCCCGTCTCGACGTCGATCCAGTAGAGGTACTCCTCCCTGAGGGCGTCATTCTCGTCGTAGTTCCTGAAGAGGAGGGTGACGTTGCTCCCGTCGACCTCGAGGACCGTGACGGTGATCGTCCCATTCATCGGCATCCTACCGGTCTCGTTCTCCGGCGGGTTCTTCATCTCCTCGATGACGGAGGGATCGTTGGACTCGAAGAAGACCATGATGGTGTAGTTGGCCTCGTCTCCCACCTCCACTCCGGGTAGGTAGGAGGTCGTGCCGGAGGGTGGTAGGTGCTGATCTGGCGTGGAGGCGTCCCAGAGGTTCGTCCAGGTCAGAGTCGCGTTGATCGTCACCGCGACCCAGATCGGCCCCTCAGGACTTGGTTCAGGCTCCTGTCCCAGAGGCGGGTCGATGACCCTCCCCTCCAGGAAGCCGACTTGGTAGAGGGTGAAGTCGAAGACCCTTGGAGGCACCTCGATCCAGAGCCACTCAGGGAGCGTCCTCATCGAGCCCTTCGTCACGTGTACCCCATAGCCTCCCTTGGGGATGAAGGCCTCATAGTAGCCGGAGGCGTTCGTCATGGTGACGTAGTGGACCCAGTAGCCCCCCGGATATCTCCCCGTGGGGTCCTCCAACCCCCCGCTGAGGTCCACCACCGCCATCTTCACGGGCCTGCCGTCCTTGTCCGTGACGTGTCCATAGACCTTCACCTTCGTTAGGTTCTCCAGGACGTCAAACCATATCCATCGGTCAAGCTGCTTGTCGAAGACGACGTGGAGCTGGTAGCCTCCCTCCTCCTGGGGTGGGAGGGTGATATTGTAGACGCCGGTCGGGCTCCCCCTGATGTCCCCAGCGGCTATCTGCTCCCAGGCGCCAGAGGTCGAGTAGACCTCGTACTCGAGGTGGACGTCCTTGGCGGGGAGCTTGGAGGCGTTGAGGACGAGCCAGGCGAAGGTCGGTGACTCCTCCGTCGAGTAGGGCGTCGCCTCCTTCAGGGTCACGATCTTCAGCGTCGTGATGTGGAACCATCCGCCGCATACCCCGTAGTAGTTGAGAGAGGCGTTCTCCGCCATGAAGATCAGCTCGATCGGCCCCGGCTTCGCCTCCAGCGGGATGGAGACATTCACCAAGTATCGCCCGTCCTTGTAGACGCCCGTGCCGCTGCCGAGGAACCGCCCCGTCGAGTCCCAGAGCATGTAGCTGACCTCCAGCCCCTCCACGCTCCTATCGGACCAGCTCGACCGGTTCACCGCCTCGACGTAGAAGAGGACGGACTCCCCTGGCTGACGTTCCTCGTCCCAGTCCTTCATGTAGGACCAGGTGTCCAGGGTCGTGGCGTTCATCTCGATGACTCCTATGTCGTACTCCTCCTCCGTCTTCACCTTGGGGAGCGACACCTCTGTCGGGTAGTAGTCCCCCCAGGTCCGGAAGAGGAGGGTCTCCACGGAGGCGGGGACGCTCCACTGGAAGTCCCACCCACCGCCCTCGCCGATCCTATCCACGATATTATAGTCCCCGTCGAGGAGTAGACAGTCGACCCACCCGGGTCCCTCGATCCGGCCCCTGATGATGATCGCCCGTTCCAGCGGTATATCGAGTCTCAGCGTCTCCCCCTCCGCGACCGAGACTCCCTCGATGGGCCTCGAGCGGAAGGTCTCATTCAGCCAAGCCGTGATGCGGAGGAAGGTGTCAGCCCTCACCGTGAAGGTGTACCTCCCGTTCGCCGCCGTGGTGACGCCACCGAGCCAGTTCCAGGAGTAGTCGTGGAAGCCGATCCAGACGTCGGAGAGGGGCTTATCTATGGAGCTGTTGTAGACCCCGTCCACGTCGACGTCCCAGAAGACGACGCCCGTCAGGACGCCCGTCGGCACCTTCGTCAGGTTCACATCGACCGTCGCCACCGCCCCGGGCTCCATCACCCGATAGCCATGGGTCTCGTTATCCGTCTTGTAGACCTCGTAGAGGGCGGAGGAGAACCTCAGGAGGTAGGCCCTCCCCGCCACGACCGGGAGCCTGTAGGAGCCATCCCAGTCTGATCGGGCGTAGGCCCACCTCGCGGCTTCGCCGTACTTGATGGGTATCCCCAGCACCTCGACGTCCCCCAGCGGCTCACCGGTCTCATCGTCCCTGATGACGCCCCTGATCTCGCCGGCAGGGACCGTGGTGAAGGATACGAAGGTGTCGTTAAGGTCGATTAGGGCTGTGGCGTTGGGTCCCATCTCCCAGCTCTCGAAGATGTCCATCGCTGGCGTCGATACGTTGTCGTAGTAGAGGTGGATCCAGTCTACATCAGCGATGGGGAGCCGCATCTTCGTGTAGTAGGCCTCCTCGTCGATGATGACGACCTTCCTGTCGCAGGTGAAGACGAAGGGTGGGTAGTCCCTGATCCCGAGTTCTATGTGAACCGGGTACTCGGAGAGAGCCTTCAGGACCACCGGCGTGTCGCCTGCCTCGAACCACCAGTCGTAGGTGTTCTGGCCGACGGAGAGGGAGAGCCTATACTTGTGTCCCTCGACGACAGTGACGCCCTCCGCCGTGACCTCGTACTCCTTCAGCTCCTCATTATAGGTCGCCTTCCCGGTCTCAAGGACATTATGAACCCACTCGGTCCCGTTGAACTGCTCCACTATGGCGTAGGAGATCTCCAAGTCCGTGACGTACTCCGAGCCGTCGTCGACGGTGAACCTGAAGGAGAGTTCCTCGGAGGGGGAGTAGACCGACTTCGCGTGGCACCACTCCAGCCTGTACTGGATGATGGAGAGCCACATCTCCCCCAGACCCAGCCGCCCTCCCTCCCTGACTGCCGCGAAGATGTTGTACTGCCCCGGGGAGAGGTCAGATGGGACCTCCAGCCTGGCGATATACTTACCCGGCTCCACCTCCACCAGGTCGTCGAAGCTTGCGCTGTAGGTGAAGGGCTCACTGTGGGGCCAATCGACGGGGCCGAATAAGTAGAGGACGATGGAGGCGTTGGAGATCGGCTCCCAGGTCGTGGTGTTCTGGACCTCCACGATGCAGGTCATCGACGCCCCTGGCATGTACTCCCACCTCCACCCATGGGTATGGACCCAGACCTCCATCCCCGAGTCCCGGAGGTCTATATCCACGGGGGTCTCCTCGCCCTTGAGGACGGAGATGGTGGAGATCTCGTCGGTCATCCGCCCGGGGCCATAGCCCCAGCCGAAGGCGAGGATGTCGTAGTCCCCCACGGGCACGTCCAGGATGTACCCTCCATCCCAGACTCCAGCGTACTTCCTCGCCACGACATTTCCCGAGGTCGCGTTCACGAAGAGCACGTCGGCGCCTTGTTCCGAGGTCATGCCCTCATACGCCACAGTTCCGTTGACCCGGCCCGTAGGCCAGAGGAAGAGGTCGACGGAGACCGTTGACCCCGCCTCAACCTCGACAAACTTCTCAACCTGAGGCACGGTGTAGTTGGGCCACTTATCCGCCACGATATGATAGGTCCCAGGCGGGACCTCGAAGGAGTACTCCCCATCAGCGTTGGTCCAAGTATCGTTGAACCACGTCCAAGATTCGTTTGAGAGGCGTAACTCCACCCTCGCATTCGCTATGGGTTCGCCGGTGACGCGGTCATAGACGACTCCTTGGATGGTCCCGGTGGTTGGGGACTGGGCGATCGTCGGAAGAGCCATCGGCTGTAGCATCGCTGCTGATAGCATCAAAAGTAGGAGAAGGTATGTAGATGTCCTCGTCATTTTCCCTCTGGACGTATAGTAATAGGCTCATTTGACATAAGAGTTGTTTAACCGAGTATTCGGCTCTCTGGTGACAGTTTTAGATATGGATCAGAGAGATGTATCCCTATAGGGCTTTTTTCGGTTACAGCACGCTTAGATAAGGTTTTAACCCCGATACCTATCAGAGCCGAGATCCACTGGTGCACCCACTTGTTGCTACAGTTGAAGCAGAAGGGGACTTGGTCCATCATCATCCCAGCCCACAACGAGGGGAGGCGCCTCTCCGACTGCCTGGAGAAGGTCCTATCCTTCCTCGACGGGGAGGAAGGGGTTAAGGCCGAGGTCATCATCGCGGAGGATGGGAGCACCGATGGGACCTTGGAGATCGCGAGGAGATATGCTGAGAGAGACGGAAGGGTGAAGATCGTACACTTCCCAGAGAAGATGGGGAAGGGGGGCGGTATAAAGCACGGCCTCCTCAGGTCGGAGAACGACATCGTCATCCTCATGGACGCGGACCTCGCCGTCGAGCCACCCTACATCAAGAGACTCACCGAGGCGATCCTGAGGGGTGCCGATATCGCCCTCGGCTCAAGGAGACTCCCAAATTCGAGGATTAAGAACGGCCAGCCCATCCACAGGGCCCTTCTCAGCGGGGTCTACCAAGCACTCTTCGAAGTCCTCTTCCCCAAAATCGGGGTCAGGGACGTCCAGTGCGGCTTTAAGGCCTTCAGGAGGGAGGTCCTCTTGGACCTGGTCTACGATGTTGATACCGACGGCTTCGCCTTCGACACGGAGCTCGTCGTCAAGGCCTGGATGAGGGGATACAGGATCGTCGAGGTGCCCGTGGAGTGGTCCCACGTCGACGGGTCGAAGGTCAGGGCCTGGAGGGAGGCCCTCGAGATGGGGATGGACCTCGTGAGGATATGGCTGGAGTCGAAGAGGAGGGGGAGGACGCTTGAGGATGAGGGGGAGTTGAAGAGGTTCTATGACTCCCTCCCGGGAGACGTATACTACAGGGCGTCCAGGAGCCTCTTCCTCCCGAGGAGGTTCTGGCATCGACATAAGAACGGGCAGATACTTGAGGCGTTGAGGAGATATGGGAGGGGTGTGAGGAGGGTCTTGGACGTCGGGTGTGGGTCAGGGGTCTTAACGGAGAGACTGGGTGAGGAGGGGTACGAGGTCTACGGGGTGGATATCGGGGAGGGTTTCCTACGTTGGTGCCAGGGGAGGAGGAGACATATAAACTCCATCAAGCCAAGTTACCTAATGGGGGATGCACGGAGCCTCCCCTTCGCGGAGGCCTCCTTCGACGCCATCATCTGCTCAGAGGTCTTGGAGCACTTCAAGAGGGAGGCGGGGGAGGCCCTCGAACAGTTCCGCAGGCTCCTGAGGCCTGGAGGCCTCCTGGTGATAACGACGCCGAGGAGGGGGAAGCTCTGGGGCCTCGTTGAGGCCGTATGGACGAATTTAAGGAGGAGGGAGCTGGAGGCGAACCACTCCACCTTCACCAGGGCTGAGTTGGCGTGTCTCTTGGAGGAACACGGCTTCGAGGTCCTGACCTGCGGGCCCTTCATGTTTAACTGCCTCCTCTTCGCCTTGGCGACCCCCAGGGGGGAGGGGAGACGCTGAACCTCGGCTGGGTCCCGACCATCCTAAGCCTCCTCATCTGCATCTCCTTCACCATCTACGCGGCGCGGTATTACCTCTACGCCCTCGTCACGCTACTCGGGGGGAGGCCCCCTGAGAGGGGGGGAGGCGACGACTATAGGGGGCTCGTCAGCATAATCCTCCCCATCTACAACGAGGCAAGGGTCGTGGATAGGCTCCTCAGGGCCTGCACCTCCATCGACTACCCGGAGTACGAGATCATCGTCGTCGACGACTCCACGGACCCCGAGTCCCTCAGGAGGATCAAGAGGTGGGCGAGGCATCCCAGGGTGAGGGTGATCCACAGGGATCGGAGGGAGGGCTTCAAGGGAGGTGCCCTCAACGAGGGCCTCAGGCACCTCAGCCCTGAGAGCCGCTTCGTCCTCTTCCTCGATGCCGACTTCATCCCGCCGCCCGACATCCTTCAGAGAGGCCTGGAGCACTTCGAGGATGACAGGGTCGCAGCCGTCCAGGGCTACCAGGATCATGTCCTGAACTGGGATGAGACCCCAGTGACCCGGGTCGTCAGGGTCTCGACGATAAGTGGGTACCTCGTCGATTTCTACGCGAGGAGCCTCCTCGATACCCTGAAGCAGTTGACAGGGGGGGCGATGATCCTCAGGACGGAGGTGATACGGAGACTCGGCTTCTCGACCAACTGCCTCACGGAGGACTGGGACCTCACCCTCCGCCTCTACTTAGAGGGCTATGAGATCGTCTACGACCCGAGGCTCAGGGTCCTGGCCGAGTGCCCGAGCACCCTGCGGGACTACATCAGGCAGCAGATGAGGTGGGCAGAGGGTCATATACGTGTGGCGAGGAACTACTTCAAACGGGTGCTGACCTCCCCCCTGATGACCCTGAGGCAGAAGATGGAGTTCCTCCTCCTCTCCCTCTTCTACCTCCAATCCGTCCTCTTCCTGTTGGGCGTGGGGTGCACCTTGATAGCCGACCCCACCCCCTCCGGCCCCCTGTCCACGAGACTCGGCCTCCTCCTCTTCCTCTTCGACCTCCTCGCACCCCTCTCCATGGGTCTCACGGCCTCCTGGGTCGCTGGGGGGGTCAGGGAGAACCTCCTGGGGCTGGTGCTCTTCCCGCTCACCTTCACCGCGACGGCTCCCTTCCTGGCCCTGGCCAGCATAAGGGGGCTTATCCTCGAGGATGGGAACCTGGAGGAGGGGTGGTACCGAACGGAGAAGACCGGCCACATCACCGTCGCTCCCCTCGTGGTCCGATCCCTTACATCCAGCAACCCTCTAATGGTTGAGGGGGCCGACTTAGAAGATTGTTGATTTAGACGTGTTGGAGATGAACGGCCTTTAGCGTATTCTCAAGGATCAAAAAAATTGGGGGTTTCTCTATCTTCTCTTGAGGACCCTCCCCGGCGTTGCCCCGGTGTGCTTCCCCTTCTCCACCACGGGGACCCCGTTGACGAAGACGTATTCGATGCCCTTCGGGTACCTCCTCGGCTCCAGCGGGTCCCCAAGCACCTTGAGGTTAGGTAGGTCGAGGAGCACTATGTCCGCGTAGCCCCCCTCGGCTATGACACCCCTCCCCTCCAGGCCGTGGACCTTCGCCGGCATCGTCGAGATCTTCTGGACCGCCTCCTCCAGGGAGAAGACCTTCTCCTCCCTCACGAACTTTATGAGGAAGATGGGGTAGGCGCTGAAGGTGTTGATCCCGGGCAGGGAGTAGGGCGGGTACTCCCCCTGCCACTTGGTGTCCCGGGCCACGACGTCGAGGCCCACCATCCCAGCCGGGTGGGTGTAGAAGAGCCTGTAGCTCTCCGTCGCCCTCACCGGCCCTGCGAGGGCCCTCGTATCCGGGTCCTCAGCGATGATGTCGAAGTATACGTCCATGGGGTCCTTCTTCCGCTCCGCTGCTATCTGGGCGAGGGTCTTTCCGTCGCAGCCTGGGCTCTTGCTCTTCAGTATCGTGATATTCTCAGCCCAGTGGGGGTTTGTGTTGGGGTTGTAGGCGATGCGCCAGAACCACTTGCCCCTGGCGATGGCGTCCTTTATCTCCTCCCTGAAGTCGGGGACCTTCAGCCACTTGGCGAGGGCCTCCCTCGAGCCGAGCTCCCTCAGCCAGGGTGCGAGGAGGGAGCAGAGGTAGGGCAGGACGGAGAAGCCTCCTCTGACGAAGAAGGGGATGGCGTCGTAGGTCACGTCGAGGCCCTCCTCCCTCGCCTTGTCTATGACCTGGAGCGTCGCCCTGATATTCGCCTCCTCCAACACCTCGGGTGGGGTGGGGTCGATGTACCAGCCCGTCGCGAGGTGGGCGAAGTGGAGTGGGACGCCCGTGACCCTGCAGGTCTCGATGCACTCGAGGATACCCTCGATCTTCTCAACCCGCCTATGCCCCCTTGCTATTCCCCTCCTCCTCCCGGTCCGCCTCCAGTGGGGGCAGTAGATCCCGCCGTACTCCTTCAACACGGCGACGCACTCGTTGATCTCCTCCTTTGAGGCGAAGACGTCGGGGTCGTAGTCAAGGCCCGTGGACATGCCGATGCAGCCCTCCTCCATCGCCTTGTGGATCTGCTCCTTCATCTCCTCCAGCTCCCTCTCGTTGCAGTGGCGCTTGTAGTCCTCCCCCATGACGAAGTATCTTATCGTCCCGTGACCGACGAGGGGAGCGTAGTTCATGGAGATGCCGACCTTCTCAACCTTCTTGAAGTACTCACCCATCGTCCTCCAGTCTATCGTCCACCCGAATTTCTCCTTCATCCACTCATTCACCTGCTCGATGGGGTAGAGCACTTTCGGAGGGTAGTATTTGTAGGGGACGAACTCGAAGAGGTACTCCCGGAGGCGGCCGAAGACGGGGATGTGGTCCCCGAAGGGGGCTGGAGATCCGCCGCACTGGCCCCCGATGAAGGTGGTGACGCCCTGCATCACGTAGCTCTCGCACTTCGGGTACCAGAGGAGTAGGCCGTCGTGGTGGGAGTGGGCGTCGACGAAACCCGGGAGGGCGGTCAGCCCCGTCGCGTCTATCACCCTCTTCGCGTCGCCCTTCACCTCCCCAAGGGCCTCAACGCGGTCACCCTTGATGGCGATGGAGCCGACGTAGGCCTTCTTCCCGGTCCCCTCGACTATAGTCGCGTTCTTTATGAGAATATCAAACTCCTCGGACAATCTGGAATCCTCCCAGAGGTAGTTAAGGGAGAGTCTCGTTATAAGCCTTCATCCTCGACCGCGTCTCGTTTAGCCCCGCCGAGTTCCCTGATCCTCTCCAGGTAGTCCTCCCTGGGTGGGTTGAAGACGTCTAAGAAGAGGCTCGGCCCATCTGACAGGGAGATGACGCTGTGCTTCTCCCCCGGCTTTATCCAGTAGAAGGTCCCCTCCTCGACTATCCTCCTCTCTCCCCCTGACCTGAACTCGGCCCTCCCCTTTAGACAGACCCCCATCTGCTCGTGAGGATGGCTATGCTCCGGCACAATTCCCCCTGGCGGTATCTCCACGAGGAGGAACATGACCCTCTCGCTGCTGAAGACCACCCTCCCCAAGACATCCCCAAATATGGGGAAGGCCCTTAGGTCGCTCCCCTTAACAAACCTCATCTCCTATCCTCCCTAAAGCTGAAGGGTACCTGCTGTAACTTAAGGCCTGACGTCTCATATCTTTGTCCCTCGTCGGGTTCTGGGGAAGTGCCTTAAATAATGGAGCGTCCCTATCCTACTCGGGAATTATCATGGTCGGATACAAGGTAAAGGACATCTCCCTCGCTGAGAAGGGGGACCTGATGATCGAGTGGGCCTCGATGCATATGCCCGTTCTCAGGCAGATCCGTGGGCGTTTCGGGGAGGAGAGGCCGTTGGAAGGGTTGAGGGTGGGGGCCTGCCTCCACGTGACGAAGGAGACGGCTGTCCTCGTGGAGACCCTGATGGCCGGTGGGGCGGAGGTCTTCCTCTGTGGCTCGAACCCCCTCTCGACGCAGGATGAGGTCGCGGCGGCCCTCGCGGAGAGGGGTGTGGGCGTCTACGCCTGGAGGGGGGAGACGACGGAGGAGTACTACTGGTGCATCGACCGTGTCATCGACGGGGTGCCGGTGGTCACGCTCGATGATGGGGCGGACCTCGTGAGCACCCTCCACTCGAAGAGGACCGAGGCGTTGGGGGAGGTGAAGGGGGGGACGGAGGAGACGACGACGGGGGTCATCCGGCTGAGGGCGATGGCGAGGGATGGGGCCTTGAGGTATCCCATCATCGCCGTGAACGACGCCTACACCAAGTACCTCTTCGACAACCGCTATGGGACAGGGCAGAGCACCATCGACGGCATCCTCAGGGCCACCTCCATCCTCCTGGCGGGGAAGAACTTCGTCGTCTGTGGCTACGGGTGGTGCGGGAGGGGGATCGCCCTGAGGGCGCGGGGGATGGGCGCCAACGTCATCGTCACGGAGGTCGACCCATTGAGGGCGCTGGAGGCGGTGATGGACGGCTTCAGGGTGATGCCCCTAAGGGAGGCGGCCGAGGTCGGCGACCTCTTCGTCACCGCTACCGGGGACATCAACGTCATCAGGGGGGAACACATGGAGAGGATGAAGGACGGCGCGATCCTGGCGAACAGCGGCCACTTTAACGTGGAGATCAGCCTCCCCGACCTGGAGGCCCTCTCCGTCTCCAAGCGCCTCATCAGGCCGAACCTGGAGGAGTACAGGCTCAAGGATGGGCGGAGGCTCTACCTCCTGGCAGAGGGGAGGCTCGTGAACCTCGCGGCGGCCGAGGGCCACCCCAGCGAGGTGATGGATATGTCCTTCGCCAACCAGGCCCTCTGCGTCGAGTACCTCGCGAAGCACCCAAGGATGGAGCCCAAGGTCTACAGGGTCCCGGAGGAGATCGACCGCTTCGTGGCGAGGCTGAAGCTGAGGGGGATGGGCGTCGAGATAGATGAGTTGACCGAGGAACAGCGCGAGTACCTATCCTCATGGAAGAAGGGGACGTAGTTTCAAACCTCTCTTTTTCGGCTTCTCCCTTGGATGTGGGAATCCATTTAGGGAGGCACCATGAGGGTCGTCTTATATATTTCTGAGATTAGTGGTCTAACTGTGGTTGGATTATGAGTGAGAAACGGTTATTTAGGATGACGGGTCGTGATTTCCGGTTGGGGCGCTTCGATAAGGCGGTCCTTGCCATCGGGTCCACGGAGTACCATGGGGAGCACCTCCCCTACGGGACGGATACCCTCGTGGCGGAGCACCTCGCCGAGGCCGTCGCCGAGAGGGTTGAGGGGCTTCTGGTCCTTCCCCCCCTCCCCCTCGGGATGAGCCACCACTACGCCTCCTTCCCCCTCGCCCTCTCCCTCTCCACGGAGACCCTTATGCGGGTCCTCTGGGAGGTCTTCGAGTCCCTGCTGAGGCACGGGATAAGGAGGCTCCTCATCATCAACGGGCATGACGGGAACATCCCCGCCATCGAGGCAGCGACGAGGGAGTTCAGGGTTAAGCACCCCGAGATGAAGATCGCCGTCCTCGAGGCCTGGTGGAAGACGGCAGCGGACCTCCTCCCAGAGGGGACCTTCGAGGCCTGGGGCGGGCTGGGACACGGAGGAGAGGGCAAGACCTCGATGATGCTGGCGGTGGTCCCCGAACTCGTCGAGATGAGCCATGCGCGAGGAGTGATCCCCAAGCTCCCCGCACATGTCGAGGTGAAGTGGAGGTTCGAGGAACTCACGCCCTATGGCGTGACGGGCGACCCGACGAAGGCGACGGCCGAGAAGGGGAGGAAGATGAGAGACGCCTTGGTGGAGCTCCTCGTCTCCTTCCTCCGGGAGATGGACCAACGTGGATGGGAGCTGGGATTCAAGGCGGGTGAGGGTGACCCCCTCTTGGGCGTGGAAACAGATGGCGGGAGATAGCCATCAGAGAAGGATAGCATTAACGATCCGTGCGCCGAAGAGGTTAAGGGAGATATGAGTTGCCGCGGAGGGGAGCACACTCCCCGTCTTCAGATACTGATAACCGAATATCAGACCGTTTAGGGAGGCGTATACGCCGATTATGGTCGCTGAGAGGGCGTAGTCCAGTCCGATCTGGCAGAGCCTGGACGTTACATGCCCCATGCCAAAGAGGAGACTACTCAGAACTAACCCTTCCTCCTCTCCCAGCCAATTACAAAGTCTCCCCATCAAAAACCCTCTAAAGAAGACCTCCTCAGGCAGGCCGATACCCCCAATCTGGAAAAGCAGCCCCGTGACAAGATCCTCCTCTACCCTAAGGACCTCGCCAAGGGGTTCCCCTGCGAAGCAGATCCTGAGGTGAAACTCCATGCATAAGAGAAGCGTCGTGAGGATAAAGCCAAGGAGGGTATAAAGAAGGTAAAGGGAGAACCTCTCCGATCTAAGGCTTAAACCTAAGGCGCTCGCATCTCTCCCCTCAACCCTATAGGAGATGAGAAAGGGCAGGACCCAGAGGAATAGGATGGGAAAAATGAACCGCAATAGCGGAAGTTCAAGGTAGGAGAGGAAAGAGAAGGCTGCCAGATTTAAAAATCCCAAGAATAGGGCGACTACCCCAGATCTTTTAGTCTCTTGCAGACCCTCTGCCATAACCTTGGGATCGGTATCATAGTAAAAATCCTTTTGCTCAAATAGATGAGTCCGAGAGACCACTAAGATAGATCTTATCCGGGGTAGGAAGACCCAACGGGATAAAAAGGGAGAAGGGGAACGTTAGTCCTTCTCATGCGTGAAGGCGTAGGCGATGTTGGCCCCCGTCTGGACGGCCTGTAGGCTACCGGAGGTGCCGAGGGACTGGCCGCAGGGGTAGGCCCAGACGTAGCCGTCGACGGGCATCCTCACCTCCTCGATGACGTCGCCGTAGAGGTCGTAGATCTCCGCGAGAACCTCCCCCTGCTTTATGAACTCGCCCGGCTTCTTGAAGAAGCGTATCAGGCCTCCCCTGTTAGCCCTGATGATTCCGTAGAACCTGTTGACGCCGGGGACGATAGGGAAGCCCCTCTGGGGCTCCGGCTCACCATCGATCATATCGAAGACCTTCATGATATTGAGGACCCCCCTGACGCCGGCGCTCGTGGAGGGCTCCGAGATCCACCTCCCATCTATCAACTCCGCGAGGAGGACCGGGATCCCCTTCCTCGCGGCGAGGTTTCCCAGGGTCGGGGGCGCATCCTCGGCGACCGGCGTGTCGGAGACGATGGTGGTGACGCCGAAGGCCTCGGCCATCTTCTCCAGCTTCTCCCTCGTCTTGGGGTTCCCCACGTTGATCCACTGGTAGATGAGGGAGTCGGGCCTCGTGTTACAGTGTAGGTTGACGATGAGGTCCGCCTTGCTCCATGCCTCCGTCCAGAGGGCGTGGGCCAGCCTCTCCGTCGTGTTCCCCCTCGGGTTGTCAGCCCTCACCCGCCCCACGTCCAGGTTATCGATCCAAGAGAGGTACTGGTGGTGCATGAAGGCGAGGGGGTTCCCCACGGGTATCCCGATGATCGCCCCCCTGAGGCCTTCCGGACGGACCTCCTCCCTCATCACCCTCCTGATGACCTCGATGCCCTGGATCTCTATGCCGTGCTGAGTCGACATGAGGAGGAGGGTCGGGCCCTCCTTAACCCCATTCATCACGAGGACGGGTATATCTATACTCACGTTATTGACGAGCTCGACGCCCTTGATGATACCCTTCTTCAACTCCCCTCTCTTCGCGGCTACATCTCCAACCTCAATTACCTCAGGCATCAGAATAACCTCCAAGAAGATCACATCTAATCGGATTAAAAGCCTTTTTCTACCCCTTCCATGGAGGGCGGTGAACAGGGGTTAGATGGGGAAATAAAGGTTATATGCCCCATACGACCGCGAGTTTCTATACAGGAGCTATGTAAGCCCTTGCTGATGGATTGGCTCTCGAGGGAGGGGAAGCTCCCTCCTCGCCGTTAGGCCCTTGCAGTCCTTCGCGAGCAGCTTCGTCTCCGTCTTCTTCGCGGTCTTCCTGAGCGTCATAGGGCTGCCCCTCTGGCAGATAGGCCTCGTGTTGACCGGGGGGCTCCTATTCTCGACCTTCCTGAACCTCGTGGCGGGGTTCCTCGCCGATCAGGTCGGGCGGAGGAAGATGCTGGTCCTCTTCGGGCTCATCGCCGCCCTCTCAGGTGGGATCTTCGCGGGGATATCGAACCCAGCCATCCTCATCCCCACGGCCATCATCTCCACGATGGGGTACAGAGGGGGCTTCGGCCCCATCCAGATGTTGGAGAGGGTTATTCTGGCTCAGACCTGCCCAGATGAGAAGAGGACGAGGATGTACGCGATAAGGAGCACCCTGAGCTATCTCGCCACCTCGGGCGGCTCCCTCTTCACGGGGATGGTCGTCCTCCTCCAGAGCCGGTTCTCCCTCTCAGAGCTCGCCTCCTACAGGGTGATGTTCGGCCTCTACGCCCTCCTCAACCTCGGGGCCCTCATCCTGTATTCCCAGCTATCCAGCAGGGCCGAGGTGGAGGTGGTAGCGAAGGATCGAGTAGTTCCCCTATCGCCCGAGACCAAGAGGAACATTTTGAAGCTGTCTCTGCTGTTCAGCATGGACTCCTTCGGAGGAGGTCTCATCACCTCCAGCCTTGTATCCTACTGGTTCTTCGTCCGTTTCGGCCTCGGGATGGACGTCATCGGTGTCATCTTCTCCGCCTCCAGCCTCCTCTCGGCCCTCTCCTTCATCCTCGCCGCCCGCATTGCCGAGCGCATCGGCCTCATCAATACCATGGTCTTCAGCCACCTCCCCGCGAACATGATGACGATGATGATACCCTTCATGCCGAACCTCGCCTCGTCGATACTCCTCTACCTGAGCCGCGCCCTCCTATCGCAGATGGACGTGCCGACGAGGCAGTCCTACGTGATGGCCATCGTGAAGCCGGAGGAACGGAGCCGCGTCGCCGGGATCATCAACCTCCCGCGGAGCCTCACACTCGCGGTCAGCCCCAGCCTCGCCGGTTTCATCATGGAGTTCCTTGGACTCTCCCTCCCCTTCCCCATAGCCGGGGGCCTGAAGGCGGCCTACGACCTCACGCTCTACTTTACCTTCAAGGACGTGAAACCCCCAGAGGAAAGAAGATAACTATCTAAATGGATGAGTCTGACTCTCGATAACCTTTGTTGGCGCCGCGGAGAGGATTCGAACCCCTGCGACCCGAAAGGGTCACCAGATCTCGAGTCTGGCCCAATAACCACTCTGGCACCGCGGCGCCCCAATAACAGATAGCCACAAGGGTTATTAAATTACCTTTCTCTCCCTTCCAGGAGTCGCCTTACCCCTTCCCACCCCTCCCGTTCCTTCACCTTCAGGATACGTAGTGCTTCCTCGGCGGAGAGCCTCCCTGGAACCTCTCGTGTCGCCCTGCGGACTAAGCCCTCGGCGGCCCTCAGGACCTTCCGGCTCAGCTCCGCGTCTGTATAGTCGGCTATGTAGACGATGAGGGCCTCCAGGGTCCGCGGGGGGAGGGGGCTGTTGTCGCCGTGATGGGCCACGACGGCGTGGATGACCTCCAGGGGGAAGCCTCGACGGTACATCTCAGCAACGAGGAGGGTGAGGTGGTCGATGCGCTCCCCGAGGGGCGTCGAGGCGAAGCCCTCCCCCTCCACCTTGTAGACGTAGCACTTCATCAGGTCGTGGAGGAGGGCCCCGGCCAGGACGGTGTCTCGGTCGACCGAGCCCCCGTAGATCTCCTCGACGAGGTCGCAGAGGAGGAGGGCGATGCGAGCGACGGAGACGGTGTGCTGGAGGAGGCCCCCAGGATAGGAGTGGTGGACATAGGACCCGCCTGGGCACTCCTCCAGGGGCAGGCGGTCGCCCTCAAGTATAACTTCAGGGTTCCTCAGCAGGTCCCTTACCTTCCCCCTCAACTCCCGATCTCTAATACGCCTGACCAGTCGCTCGACCTCTCTCATCAAGCCAGCATCCCTAAGGGACAAGTGCCTCAACTCAACTAAAGGGGGAGGGGACCCCAGATAAAATTATCGCGATGACCTGAGAGGTGTCCCTCGACGATCTTCTCGGTGGAAGGCCTCCTTCATCTCAGGCAAACCCTATATCAGTTCGATGCCAGGTAGGGTATGGGTCTATGATCGTCGTGGTGATGCGGTGGGAGGTCCTGGAGGGGTTGGGAGGTCGGCATGAGGAGAATTGGCGTAGACAGGGAGAACACTTACTCAATCGTCCTGATCTTATGGGGAGGATCAGGTTCTCCCTCTACCTCCGTGGTGGGGAGGAGGGGAGGGGGCGCATGTTCTTGATGGGGTTCGATAGTGGGGAGGAACTGACGGAATATAATAGGAGGCTCTCCGAGGACTACGAGTTTAAGAGGCTCCATGAGGAATGGAGGAACCTCATCAACCCCTCCACCAGGAGAGTTGAGGTTTGGGAGGCCTGCATGGAAGACCTATGGATTAAGTGACCTGCCACCCGAGAACCTCGTCAACGAGTTAGAGATTCCTCTTTCCATCGCTTCAGTCTCAGGGAGATAAAGAGCGCGAATGGGGGCACCGCCACTCCGATAGCGACTAATATGCCACGCCATGCAAGAAGTCGGCGACGGAGAATGTAGTAGTAGAAGCATGGGAAGGGCTCCTCCAGTCGGTCCAGGGCGTTAAGCAGTTGGAGCGCCTTCAGGGCCTTCGCATCTACCCTATAATTCCTATAGTTCTGGTGGGAGAAGGCGCCGTTAGGCTTTTGTTCTTCCAGGATAAAATTGATAGTCTTCTCCCAATCTATCACTTCAAGAGTTCCCATAGATGCCAGTGCGCTGAGAGCCTCGAAGGTGATCTCAATATTGCCCCGGCTAAGATCATCGGAGTAGGTGCTGAAGGCGCCGCTTGTAGTGTCATAGTAGGTGAGGAAGAAGTCCGTTGTCTTGGTTATGTTGAGTCTCTCGATCTCGTCCAGCTCGCAGAGTGTTCGGACAACAAGGCTCGTCGTGAAGATGAGGTTCGGATCTCCATAGTAATGTCCGTAAAGAGCGGTCCCGTTGTAGGAGGGGTAGGGTCTAAAGGAGCCGTCCGTCATGTTATAACAGTAGTTAAAGAGCCAGTCAAGAGCTCTCGTAACATTCACCACATCAAGTCGCCCAAGGGTCTTCAGGGCGAGGAGGGCCCAGCAAGTTGAGTAGGCAGTCGCCCTTGGAGACCACCCCATGTATACACCATACCCATTCAATATTCCCCCATCCTCCTCCTGCAGTCCACCTAACCACCTCGCATATTCTGTCACGTTAATCAGGTCTAACTCTCCCAAGATAGAAAGGGTAGAGACCACGTAATAAGCATCCGAGACCTGAGGGTATTCCTCGATGAAGTAGGCAAAGAGTCCATTTACTCGATGGGATTGAAGATTCAAGAGGACCTCCTCTCTGGGGAGTAGCTCCTTACTCTGTAGGAGATGGAAGGCGGTCACAAACCACATGAGGTAGTCTATCTTCCATGTCTCTAAGCCAGAGTGATTTGACAGATGGCCCAGAAGGGCTGCTCTGCGAGTATAACTGGGGGAAGGGATGAGAAGCATATAGATAAGAGGGGAGAGCAACAGGAGGGAGAGGGTCATGATGATTAGAGGAGTCCTCCTCACCATCCCCACCCTGTGATGGTGGGTTCTCCGCTAAATAAACCTTAATGAGAGCCTCAGGTGCCCTCTTCACGGACTTCAAAGGGTTTAAGAGTCCCCCATCTTCTATATTCAGAGGGTTCAAGGCAGGGGTCTCTTATGGAGGATGAGGAACTGGAGCGGCTGAAGAGGAGGAAGCTGCTGGAGCTCCAGAGGAGACTCCTCAGGTCTACGCAGATTGAGAAGAAGGTGGAGAGGCCCTTCAGCGCTGAGGAGGCCCTCGGCCGCTTCTTCTATGGTCGGGCCTGGGAGGTCTACAGGGCTGCGAAGAGGCAATACCCGAGGGCGATGATGGAGGTGGAGAGGGCGCTCCTGGAGGCGATTAAGGCGGGGAGGCTGAGGAGGAAGATCAGTGGGGAGGAGCTCTATGCCCTCCTCAGGCAGCTGGGGATGAGGGTTAGGCTGGAGACCCGGATCAGGTTCAAGGAGCATGGGGAGCTGAAGACCCTGGGGCAGAAGCTCAGGGAGAAGCTTTAGAGAATCCTTTTAAGACCCTCCTTCCTCCATCTTGATGGGCGGTTGGATGTCGGAGTTCTCAGTCGACCCCTTTGGGAGAGCCCTTATGGCCTACTTCAAGGGGGAGAGGGCCTCCTGCCTCGTTCGCCGGGACGATGGTCTCGTCGATGAGGACGACCTCACATGGTACTTCAGCGAATACGAGGACTGGCCCGAGTTTGAGAAGAGGTTTCTTGGGAGGGTGAGAGGTCGGGTCCTCGACGTGGGATGTGGTCCGGGGCGCTTCATCCTCTGGCTCCAGGAGAGAGGCTTCACCGTCACGGGGATCGACGTCTCTCCGCTGGCCGTGGAGGTGGCGAGGCTGAGGGGTGCGAGGGACTGCAGGGTCATGGATGCCAGGGACCTCAGGTTCCCGCCGTCCTCCTTCGAGGCGGTCCTCATGATGGGGAACAACTTCGGGATAGCCGGAGGCGTGGAGGAGACGGAGAAGATGCTCAGGGACCTACACAGGATCACCACGGAGGATGGTATCATCATAGCCACGTCACGGGACCCGCTGGAGACCGAGAACCCGAGGCACCTCGCCTACCACGAGCGGAACAGGCGGAGAGGACGACCACCCGGCCTCGTCACCATACGCTTTGAATTCAGAGGAGAAGTAGGTCCCTGGTTCGACCTCCTCCTCGCCACCCCGGAGGAGATGGAGGAGATAGCAAGGGCGGCCGGATGGCATCTGGAGGAGGTCTACAGGGATAGGAGCAGGCGTTGGAGAGGTCTCTACTCCGCCCTCCTCGTGAAGAGAGGGTGACCGGCCAGGGGCTCAGGGCTCCGCCTTGAGGACCCTGTAGCCCCCTCCCCTGGCTATGACCTCCCAGCGGCTGAAGGACTCCTCTATGAGCCTGAGGATGTTCCTCCCCCCCTTCGTCGTCCTGACGACGAGTTGTAGGGAGCCATCCTCCTTGAGGTGCTCGGCCGCCCCTTGGATGAGGGGGGCGACGACCTTCCTGATGCCGGCTGTGATGGGGGGGTTGGTGAGGATGACGTCGAAGAGGAGGTCCGAGACGGGGTCGTAGAGGGGGCCCTCCAAGACACGGACGTTCGTGACGCCGTTCCTCTGGGCGTTCTCCTCCGCGAGAGCGAGGGCCCGCCTATTCACGTCCGTCATGTAGACGAGGGCCTGGGGCCTCAGCCTCGCCGCAACGATCCCTATGGGCCCGTAGCCGCACCCAAGGTCGAGGAAGGTCCCCTCCTCGGGAAGGACCATCGCCTCGATGAGGAGCCTCGTCCCCGGGTCGATCCTCCTGTGGGAGAAGACCCCTGAGGCGGTGAGGAACTCGAACTCAAGGCCCCTGAGCCACGTCCTCACGAGGCCCAGCCTCAGCTTGGACTTCGGCTCCTCCGTGAAGTAGTGCTCCAAGGCGGTCACCAAGTCCTCGGGTAGGTCCCCCTCGGCATCAGGACCCTGAGGGTCTTGGCTGCGAGGCCGTGCTCAGCCTTCAGGATCTCCTTCCCCGACATAAGGGCCCGGGAGATGGTGACGGCCTCCCCCTTCTGGGTCATCACTGCGACCATCGTCCCCCTCTCGATCCCAGACTCAAACCTGAGGATCCCGGGGACGGCGAGGGCCGCCCCGTGGCAGAGGGCGTCGACGGCGGAGTCCCTGATGTATATCTTGGGAAGAAGCTCCAAGGCCGCCTCCATCGGCTGGATCAGCCTCCTCAGGGGCTCCTCCTCCCCCTCCTCCCTCCAGAGGTCGACGGCGTCGACGAGTTTATACATGGTGTGGGACCCCCTCTCCGTGAAGGGGCCTGAGCGGGTCCTCCTCAGCTCCCTCATATGGGCGCCGCACCCCAGGACCTCGCCGACGTCGTAGCAGAGCTTCCTTATGTAGGTCCCGGCGCTACAGGCGACCTTGAAGAGGAAGTCCCTCCCATTCCCCTCCAGGTACTCGATCCGGTAGATCCTCCTCTTCCTCAGCCGCCTGCTCACGGAGGACCTCAGGGGGGGCCTCTGCCAGATCTCCCCCTCAAAGAGCTTCAGGGCCTCCCTCACCCGATCCTCGCTCTCCTCCCTATGCGTCCTCAAGATGCAGACATACTCCTTCCCTGAGGGGAGGAGGGCCTGGACTACCTTCGTCGCTTCCTCGAGGACGATGGGGAGGACGCCGGTCACCTTGGGGTCCAGGGTCCCCCCATGGCCGGCCTTGTCGAGGACGAGGAGCCTCTTGACCCAGGCCACCACCTCGTGGCTCGTCGGCCCCGGGGGCTTGTCCAGGTTTATGATGCCGAACCTGAGGAGATCCTTTAGGGGCCGCTCCTCTGGCGGGCAGCCATACTCCGGGTCCGTCTCCTCCTCGTCCTTGACGATGATCTCCCGCCTCAGCTCCCAGGGAGGGGTCGTTGCCATCCTAACCTTCAAAGAAGAGGGTGGGGGGAGATTAAAGTTTAGTGCTCTCCCCTTCTGTTTTAATCAAAAAGAGCGGGTATTGATGGGGCTCCGACCCGTGGCTCCTCAGTCCATGGTGATGGTCTTGAGGGGTGGCTCTCCCTTCACCGCCTTCACTATCGCCTCAGCCACCTCGATGGACTTCTCGTCCCCCTCAAGGAGGAAGGTCCTCGAGCCCTCTCCCCCATCTATGCCTCCCCCGCCTATAGGGAAGGCCTCGACCCCGGCGAGGAGGTTGAAGGCCTCTATCTCCGTGATGATCTCACCGGAGATGACCATCAGTCCAACGGGCATCCCGAAGGCCTTATCGATCCTCTTCTTCCCCGTCTTCTGGGCCACGTCGACGAGGGAGACCGGGACGAGCTTCTCCAACCCCACGGGTATGATGAGCTTTATCCCGTTAGCGGAGATGTAGCCCCAGGCCGTCCCGATGGTCCCTCCACCACCCCCGCCGAGCATCACCGCTGCCGAGCCATAGGGGTCGATGGCGTTCGCCCCCTTGATGAAGACATCGCCGGGACCCATGTCCTTGAGGATCCTCGGGAGCTCGGGGGTCGTCATCTCCGTGACCTCCCCTTTGATGATAACCTGATGCTTGTAGCGCTTATCCGGGGCCGTCGCACCACACCCCTTCGCCGTCACGACGCCGGCCGTGAAGAGCCCCTTCTCCTCGATCTTCCTGCCCATGAGCTCCTCGAAGACATAGGCATTCGTCGTCCCCGTGGCGATGACAATCGTCCCCTCCCTCAGAGCCCTCTGAACGGGCTCGAGGGCAGCCACAGCCTTCCCTATGAGCCTCTTCCCCTCCGAGGGAGTCAGAGTGACCTGGAGTAACAATCTTCTCACCCGAGCCTTTAGTAAATAGAGGGAGGCGCCGATAAAAACTTAGCTATGAGGCCGGAATAACAACCTTTAAAACTCCTGCCTCATGTTTAAAGATGAAGAACCCTGGGCTTCAACCCAAGCGACAGAAATGCCGCTAGAGGGTTAGAGGGTTTAAATAGAAGCCCGCCGTCAAGAGATGAGATCCGGATGCCGAAGAAGAGGAGCAGTAGAGGCAGGTCGAAGGGGGACAAGGGTAGATCGGATTATGTTCAGTGCTCCTACTGTGGCGCCCGCGTCCCCAGGGACAAGGCCAAGAGGATCACCACCTGGCCCTCCTACCTCGACCCTCAGCTAAGGAGGGAGCTGAAGCAGAAGGGGACGAGGATCTCCATGGCGAAGACGGTAAAGTACCTCTGCATAAGCTGTGCGGTCCATAGGGGTGTGGTGAAGGTCAGGTCTAAGGAGGAGAGGAAGCTCAGGGGTAGGAGAAGGAGGAGGTAAACCCCTTCTAAGGTCCTCATCACCCCCGGGTTGATTTATAGAAATAATGGGCTCTCTGAATAACGGTTACATGCACCATCAAGGCAAGGAGGATCATGCCCCACCAGAGCGCCCCCATCCAGAGGGGGGAGACGAGGCTGAGGAAGGCGATGAAGACCATCCTCTCAGCCCTCTCCGCGAACCCGATGGAGGCCATCCTCACGCCGCCTGCCTCAGCCCTGGCCCTGGAGTAGCTGACGAGGAGGGAGCCGATGAGAGCGGAGAGGCCCCAGAAGGGATCGCAGAGGCCACCCAGGGTGATCGCCGCGAGAACTGCGGCGTCGGAGTACCTGTCCAGGAGGGAGTCGAGGAAGCCCCCGAAGGTCGTGACCTCGCCGAACATCCTCGCTATGGCGCCGTCGAGGGCGTCGAAGAAGCCCGAGGAGAGGAGGAGCACCCCCGCGACGGGGAGCATCAGGGGGCTCCTCCTCCAGTTGAGGTAGAGGAGGGCAGAGCAGAGGGAGAGGAGGAGCCCAAGGGCCGTGACGTCGTTGGGGGATAAGCCCAGGCGATGTAGGAAACGCGCCTCGGCCTTTATCCACTGATTGAAGCGCTCCTTCAACTTCCCAGAGACCATCAGCGAGTCTACCGGGTTATAACTCCACCCCGAGACCTTTAAATTTAGTGAGAAAGAGGCTTACCTCAGCCGGGTCGCCGTCGCCTACTGAGGCCCAGATTTTATCCCCCTGGCCGCGATGATGCCCGTGGCGGCGGCGCCAACTATCCCCCGTGAGACGCCGGCCCCGTCGCCGGCGACGAAGAGGTTGGGGATGCTGGTCCTCAGGCTCCTATCGGTCTCGATCCTCATGGCGTAGAACTTGATCTCAGGTGCATAGAGTAGCGTCGAGTCGGAGTTGATCCCCGGCATCACCTTGTCCAGCATCTCCATCCCCTCCATGAGATCCTTGAGGATCCTCTCAGGATACGCCATCGCGATATCCCCTGGGGTCACATCCTTGAGGGTGGGCTCCACGTAGCTCCTGTTGATCCTCTCCCAGGTGGAGCGCTTGAAGTTCCTCAGGTCCCCGAGGCGCTGGAGGATCGGCTTCCCCCCTCCCAGGGTGTTCGTCAGCTGGGCGATGCGCCTCCCATACTGGGTGGTATTCTCCAGGGGCTTCGTGAGGTGGATGCGGGCGAGGAGGGCAAAATTGGTGTTGTTGGAGACCGTGTCCCTCATGGAGTGCCCGTTCACTCCGAAGATGTTGTCCTCGTACTCCTCCTTCACGACGAAGCCACTGGGGCAGACGCAGAAGGTCCGGACGAAGTCGTCGTAGCTCGGCGTCCTTATGTGGAACTTCGGGTCCCAGCACTTGTACTCGTAGATGACCTCGTTCATCACCTCGTTCGGGACCTCGACCCTCACCCCTATATCGATGGGGTTGAAGCGCATCTTGATCCGAAGCCTCTTCGAGAGGTCTATGAGCCACCTCGAGCCGATCCTCCCGGGGGCGAGGAGGAGGTAGTCGCAGGGCTCGTAACCCCTATCCGTCTTGACGCCTATGACCCGTCCGTCCTTCACCTCCACGGAGAGAGCCCTCGTCCCGAGCTTGATCTCCACCCCCCTCGCCTCAAGGTAGCGCTGGATATTGCCCATCACCTTTGGGAGGTAATCCGAGCCTATGTGGCCCTGCATGATCTTTATGAAGCGTATCCCCGCCCTTATCGCCCTCGTCTCCAGGTCCATGAGGCGCTTCTCGTCGAACTCGTTCCCCTCAACCCCGAATTTGTGGAAGAGGTCCCGTATGTAGTAGACGAGCTTCCAGGCCTCCTCCTCCGACATGAACTCCGTCAGGTCCCCGCCTATGAAGGGGTGGAAGTTCAGCTTCCCGTCGGAGTGGAGGCCTGACCCACCTACGAAATTCCTCATCTCAAGGATCACTACATCAAAAGACTCTGCGAGTTCGTTGGCGGCGAAGAGCCCGGCGGGCCCTGCACCAACGATGACAACTCTTGCCAAGATGTCCCTAACCCAACTCCTTTGGAGCAGTATAAAACCTTTTCTCAGGGTCGTCCCAGAAGACGCCCCGAGGATGATCTCCGAGGTTTGATGAGGTATTTACATATTTATGTTAATTTTTAGGTTATTTTCTTTTTTAAGGGGATAAATTTAAACATCGAGATAGGTATAGTATTGGCAAGGTGGGTTATGGTGATCGAAAGGGAGGAGATGCAGGAGGTCGCCCAGGGTTTCAAGGAGCCTATCCCCTTGATCATAGGCACCCATTCGGCCCTGGATGCACGGTCTGGGGCGAGGAACTACGGCCTCAGGTCCATCGTCTACACGACCAGGGAGCGGGCTCGGATATACCTCCAGAACCCCATCGTTGGCGGAGCGGATGAGGTGATCGAGGACCTGCCCGTGGTCGTGAGGAGGGATATGGTCTGCGTCGAGGACCCGGCAGATATAAAGAAGGACGGCGAATGGAAGTACGCCCTCCTCATCCTCGACCGATACGACGATATCCTGAAGTACGTCGACGACCTGCTGGAGTTGGAGTGCATCCAGATACCCAACAGGGCCTTCAGCGTCTACGTCGGAGGGGACGCCCTCTGCAGCAACATAGAGAAGCGGTTCGCCGTCCCCATCCTCGGGTCGAGGAAACTCCTGAAGATCGAGAACAGGGGGGAGCTGGAGAGGGACTACTACTGGTTCGCCGAGAAGGCTGGGATCCCCTACCCCAAGTCCTATGAGTACACTGTCACAAGCACTGGGATAAGGTTTAAGGAGCCCATCGACGAGCCCCTACTGCTCAAGGCGAGGCATGCCCACAGGAGGTTCGAGAGGGAGTTCATCTTCGCCGCCGACTCCCATGACCTGGAGGAGAAGGTGGAGAGGGAGATGGAGGCGGGGAACCTGGATATCGAAGGGTTGAAGGAGGGGAGGGTCGAGCAGATCGTCCTCGGTCCCCATGCCAACTTCAACTTCTTCTTCTCACCCCTCAACGCGAAGGAGGGGTGGGGCGACGTGGATGAGATGTACGCGAAGCTCTATAACAAGACCCTTGAGGAGGCCCGAGTCCACCTCGCTAACGAGTTCCTCTCCATAGATGAGAGGAGGGAGACGATCCTCGACGGCCTGAGGCGGCTCCCCATCGACGTCCAGGAGAAGATCAAGGGGGCCCCGAGCTTCGAGGTCACCTGCCACCTCGCCATGAGCCTGAGGGAGTCGCTCCTGAAGGATGTCCACCGCTACGCGGATGCCTTCCTCCTCGCCACCCGCCGCTACGAGCCCCCGGGGATCATAGGGGCGTGGTGCCTCCAGACCATCATCACCTGGGCCAAGGTCCCGGGCCCCGGCGTGGAGTACGGGCTCTACGACGTCCCAGAGGGGGCGGCGACCTACATGCATGAGGTCGTGACCCAGGACGTCGCCCTGAGGCACGGTGGCGGGACCAACGTCCACATGGGTGTTGGGAGCCAGTATGCCAACGCCAAGTACAACAGGCCCCTGAGCATGGGGGACAGGATCGCCCTCGAGCTGAGGAGGGCCTGGAAGAGGAGGGCCCTGGGGGAGATCGTGACCTGAGGGGTGCTGAGGAAGGTTGAAGTTCGAGGTTGAGAGGGTCCCGGACCCCCTCGGGGAGGGCTTCGTCGAGGTCCTGAGGGCCTCGAACCTCTTCGGGGAGGAGAGGAGGCCGAGGAGGGGGAAGGTGAGGGACGTCTATGACCTCGGGGAGACCCTCCTCATCGTCACGACGGACAGGATCTCCTCCTTCGACGTCGTCCTCCCGACGCTCATACCCCATAAGGGGAGGAGCCTCCACGCCCTCTCAACCTACTGGTTTCAGAGGACCAAGGAGATCTTCCCCAACCACTTCCTCGAGTCCCTCGACGAGAGGACGATGCGGGTGGTGAAGGCGGAGAGGATCGACATCGAGTGGGTCGTGAGGGCCTACCTCTACGGCTCAGCCTGGAGGGCCTACAGGTCGGGCCGGAGGGTTATAAGCGGGGTCAGGCTCCCTGAAGGGCTGGAGATGGCGGAGGAGCTCCCGGAGGTGATCCTGACGCCGACGACGAAGAGCGAGGTGGGGCATGACGTGGAGCTCTCCAAGCGTGAGGCGATCGAGAGGGGTCTCCTCTCACGCGAGGAATGGGGGGAACTCGAGGAGGCGTCGCTGAGGCTCTTCGAGTACTACCACAGGGAGGCGAAGAGAAGGAGGATCATCATACCCGACTTCAAGCTCGAGTTCGGACGGGGGCCGGAGGGGCTGATACAGATAGATGAGCCCCCGACCCACGACTCGGCGAGGTTCTGGGATGAGAGGAGATATGAGCCCGGGAGGCCCCAAGAGGCCCACTGTATAGACAAGGAGTACCTGAGGGAGTACCTCAGGAGGGTGGGCTTCACGGGGGAGGGGAGGCCGCCCGACATCCCGCCGTCTATCGTGAGGGAGATCTCGAAGAGGTGCGTCGCCTCCCACCTCGTCCTCACGGGGCAGCGGAGCATCGATGACTTCGACCTCAGGAGTGTGGACGAGGCCCTGGAGGAGCTGGGGAGGTAAGAGGGATGGTGGCGGAGGGGTGTGGGGTCTACGGCGCCTTCGACAGGTCTGGCCAAGACATCTTCCCCTACCTCTACTGGGGCCTCCTCGCCCAGAATCATCGGGGACACCAGTCCCACGGCTTCCTCACCTATAAGGGTGGGTTCCACAGCCACAGGGCCCTCGGCCTCATCCCCCCGATAGATGAGCGGGGGATAAGGTTCTGGCTGACCCTGCTGCCAGGCCCCGTTGGGATAGGGAACGTCAGGTACTCCACTTCAGGGGCCTCAGATACCCCCTCCCTCATCAGGAACACTCAGCCCTTGACGGAGGAGTTGGAGGGTACCTCCCTGAGCATCTCCTTCAACGGGAACGTGGTGAACGTCCTGGAACTCAGGAGGGAGTTCAGGAGGGAGCTGGAGGGGAGGGAGAGGTTCTCGGACGCCGTCCTCCTCTGCAGGAAGATGCTGAAGGGGCTGAGGGAGGGAGGAGACCTCGCCTCAGCGGCCAAGTACTGCATGGAGGGGGTTGAGGGGGCCTTCTCCGTCGCCGGGCTAACGGGGGACGGAGCCCTCTTCGCATTCCGGGACCCCCATGGGATAAAGCCCCTCTGCCTCGGCCGGGACGACAACGTGACGGCCATCTCCTCCGAGAGCGTCGGCCTGAACATCAACGGCATCGACCTCGGGTCTGAGGTCAAGCCTGGGGAACTCGTGGTGGTGACGAGGGAGGGAGTGGAGAGAGAGCAGGTCGCGCCCTGTGGGAGGAAGGCCTTCTGCGCCTTCGAGTTCGCCTACTTCGCCCGACCGGACTCCATCTTCAACTCCAAGTACGTCTACCTCGCCCGGAACGACTTCGGGGCAAACCTGGGGCGGAGGTACAGCGACATCGCCAGGAGGCTCGACGTCATCCTCTCGATACCGGAGACGGCGGACGACGCAGCCTATGGGTTCCACGAGGAGACGGGAGTCCCCTGGGATAGGGCGCTGAGGCGCCATAGGTATGTCACCCAGAGGGCCTTCATCACGAGGGCTGAGGAGAGGGAGAGGATCCTGGAGAGGAAGGTGAATATACTCAAGTCGAGGGTCGCGGGGAAGCGGGTGGGGGTCATCGATGATAGCATCGTCAGGGGCGATACGACAAGGACGAATGTGAAGAAGCTGAGAGCTGCGGGGGCGGTCGAGGTCCATCTCTTCATCACCTTCCCCAGGATCATCGGGCCCTGCTTCTACGGGATAGACATGGCGACCTATGAGGAGCTCATCGGGGCAAGGCTCACGCCGGAGGAGATCGCGGAGGAGCTGGGCGCCGATAGCGTGAACTACCAGCCCATAGAGGACTTCGTCAGGGCGACGGGGATGAGAAGAGAGGACCTCTGCCTGGGATGTGTGACGGGGGAGTACCCCACACCCCTCGCCCAGAAGATGGCGGATGAGATGAGGGAGCGCTTCCTGAGGGGGGAGGAGGAGAAGGGGAGGATCTACGAGGTCCTCAGATAGGAGGTGAGAACCACGAAGGTCTCCATCATAATGGGAAGTAGCTCCGACAGGGAGCTGGGGGAGAAGGCCAAGGCCCTCCTCGACGAGTTCGGGGTCGAGAGCGAGATCCGCATCCTCTCGGCCCATAGGAACCCCAAGGAACTGGAGGAGTACATCGAGAAGTCCGAGGCGGAGGTCTTCATCGCCATCGCAGGCCTCTCAGCAGCCCTCCCAGGCTACATCGCGGCGAGGACTGTGAGGCCAGTGATAGGGGTCCCGAGGGAGGTGAAGCTCGGCGGCCTCGACGCCCTCCTCTCCATCGCCCAGATGCCACGGGGGGTGCCCGTTGCCTGCGTCTCCATAGACGGAGCCACAAACGCGGCCCTCCTCGCCATAGAGATCCTCGCACTAAAAGACTCTGAGCTGAAGAGGAGGCTCCTGGAGTATCGGAGACGCTGGTCCAAGCGGTGATCAGAACCTTCGCTCGACGTACTCCACGATCCCCTCTAAGATGAGGCGTCCATCTCCGTACTCAGGGGGCCTCCCCATCCTCGTCCAGTCGGGGAGTTGCCATCCGTAGTAGGCCCTCTCTGGGTGGGGCATGAGTCCGAAGACGTTTCCCTCTGGGCTGCAGATGC
The DNA here is from genome assembly GCA_003601775.1 of Candidatus Bathyarchaeota archaeon. Classification (GTDB taxonomy): domain Archaea; phylum Thermoproteota; class Bathyarchaeia; order TCS64; family PIYN01; genus PIYN01. Next base: position 15,417 of record PIYN01000001.1, on the reverse strand, counting down.
CCGCGATGTCATGGAAGGAGCCGTTGGGGTTGTGGGGGTACTCCCCCTCGGCGAAGGAGCCATCCGGCTTCACGTACCGTAGGACGAGCTGGTCCTTCTCGTAGAGCCTCTCGAGGTACTCTTCCTCCCACTCCCTCGGGAAGAGGAAGCGCCCCTCCCCATGGGCCACTGGCATCCTGATGATGGCTTCCCTCGGTATGGACCGGGTGAAGGGACAGTTTCCTCTGTTCACGTTCTTCAGGCGGACCCACCTGCACTCGTAGACGTTAGAGGCGTTGGTGGCGAGGGCTGCCTCTGGGTAGGGGGACCTCCCCTCGAAGCCTGGGAGGAGGCCGAGCTCGACGAGGAGCTGGAAGCCGTTGCAGATGCCGATTACGGGGTGGCCTTCCTCCACGAACCTCATGAGGTCTTCGAGGAGGTAGGCCTCGACTAACTTCGCCCAGATCACCCCTGAGCGGACGTAGTCGCCGTAGGAGAAGCCGCCCGGGAAGACGAGGACGTCGTAGTCGGGGAGGCTCCCCTCCCTGATGACCCTGTGGGTGTGTACCACCTCCGCCTCCACGCCAAGGTCCCTGAAGGCGAGGGCCGTCTCCCTATCGCAGTTCGTCCCCCCCACCCTGAGGATGAGGACCCTGATCTCGGAGCGCCTCATATCCCTCACCTCAGGGTGCTCCTCCAGGCCTCCAAGAGGTCGGAGAGGGAGGCATCCACGACGAGGCGGCCCGCTGAGCCATAGAAGCGGACCCGCCGCTCCTCCAAAACCCTCCCGACCCTGGAGAAGATGACGCCCTCCATCACCCTCTCAAACTCGGAGGCGTTATCCGGGGAGACCTCGACGAGAAACCTACTATTGGACTCGGAGAAGAGGAGGAGGTCATCCCTCATGGGGGAGGAGACCCTCACGGCGCCCAAGTCCACCTCAAGGCCGAGGCCCCCGGAGAAGGCCATCTCCGAGGCCGCGACGGCGAGCCCCCCCTCCGAGAGGTCGTGGCAGGCCTCGACGAGGTCCCGGTCTATGGCCTCTGTGAGGCGAGTGAAGGTCTCCCTCGCCTTCACCGCATCCACCTTCGGGACGCTGAGGCCGAGGAAGCCCATCAGCCTGTAGTACTCGGAGCCCCCCAGCTCCGGGTGGGTCTCCCCCAGGAGGTAGAGGAGGTCGCCCGGCCTCTTCAGGTCCACGGTCACCGCCCGCCGTATATCTGGGATGATGCCGAGGGCGGTGATGAGGAGGGTGGGGGTGACCGGGCCCAGGGGGGACTCGTTGTAGAGGCTGTCCTTGCCGGAGACGAAGGGCGTCCCAAGGGCCGAGGCGATTTCGTAGCAGGCCCTCGCGGCCCTGACTAAGCCCCCCAGCCTATCCGGCCTCTCCGGGTTCCCCCAGGTGAAGTTGTCGAGGAGGGCCACACGCCTCCCCCCTACCGCGACGTTGTTCCTCACGGCCTCGTCGATGGCCGAGGCCGCCATCCAGTAGGGGTCTATCTTCCCGTATCTGGGGTTCATGCCGCAGGAGACGACGATGCCCCGCCAGGAGTCGGGGAGGGGCTTGAGGACCGCGGCGTCGTTGGGGCCCGAGTACTCCCCCTGGAGCGGCTTGATCACGGTGCGCCCCTGGACCTCGTGATCGTAGGTCCTCACGACCGACTCCTTGCTGGCGATGTTGGGGGACGAGAGGAGGGAGAGGAGGGTCTCGGTGAGGTCCGGGGGCATCTCGAAGCGGGGTTCCTGGAGCCTCGGTGGCCTCCACTCCGCCCTCCTGCGTACCCTCGGAGGTGTGAAGAGGAGGCCCAGGTCGAGGTCCGCGACGATGTGTGCGGCGTAGAAGATCCTGAGCCTCCGCCTCTTCGTGTATTGGCCGATGACCGTCGCCTCCACATCCTCCTCCTCGAAGACCTCCATGGCCCTATCCAGGTTCTTCGGGGGTATCGCGAGGAGCATCCTCTCCTGCGACTCCGAGATCCAGATCTCCCAGGGGGCGAGGGTGGGGTCCTTCAGGGGGACAACGCCCAGCTCTACCTCCGCCCCGAGGCCGTAGCGGTGGGCGGTCTCCCCCACGGCCGAGGAGAGGCCCCCTCCCCCGAGGTCAGTGATGCCGGAGCCGAGGCCCTCGTCCCTGATCTGGATGATCGCCCTCTTCAGCTTCTCCTCCTCTATGGGGTTAGGGATCTGGACCGCCGGCCTTGAGACCTCCTCTGACTCCTCGGTCAGCTCTGCTGAGGCGAAGGTGACGCCGTGGATGCCGTCCCTCCCTGTCCTCCCGCCCGCGAGGACGATGGCGTCCCCCGCCTTCACGTCCCTGAAGTACCGGTCCTTGGGGAGGATCCCGATGCACCCGCAGTAGACAACGATGTTCCCTATGTAGCCCTCATCGAAGTAGATGGCCCCGTTCACGGTGGGTATCCCCATGTTGTTCCCGTAGGAGCCGATGCCGGCGACGACCCCGCTGTAGAGGAACCTGGGGTGCTTCATCCCCGGGGGGAGGTCCTCAAATCGGGTGTCGAGGGGGCCGAAGCAGAGGACGTCGGTGCAGGCTATGGGGTCCGCCCAGACGCCGAGGATATCCCTGATGACCCCGCCTGTCCCCGTGGCGGCGCCCCCGAAGGGGTCTATAGCCGAGGGGTGGTTATGTGTCTCCACCTTTATGGCTATGCCGTGGACCCCGTCGAAGTCCACTATCCCAGCGTTGTCCTCGAAGATGGAGAAGCACCAGTCCGGCCTCAGCTCCTCCGCCACCCTCCTGATGTAGGTCTTCAGGAGGCCGTCCACCACCCCCTCCGGCGTCTCTATCAGCCCCTTGAAGGTCTTGTGGAAGCAGTGCTCGCTCCAGGTCTGGTCCACCGTCTGGAGCTCGACGTCCGTCGCCCTCCTCCCCAGCCCCTCGAAGTGGTCCCTGAGGGCCCTCATCTCCTCCAGGCTGAGTCCCAGGCCGAGGGCCTCCTTGATCTCGAGGAGCTCCTCGTCCCCTGCCCCCGCCAGGTCCACCTCGTATAGGGGGAAGGGGACCTCCCTGCGGGTGATCCTCTCCCTCTTCATCCCCTCTCCCTTATCTCAAATCTGTAGTCATCCTTCGTCGGGTTCGTGAGGAGGCGGCGACACATCTCGTCGACGAGCCTCTCAGCCTCCTCCCGACTCTCAGCCTCTAACTCCACCTCGTAGACCTTGCTCACCCTGACGCCGGAGACGGAGTAGCCCAGGCCCCTCAGGGCCCTCGCCGTCGTCTCCCCCTCGGGGTCCGAGTAGCCCCGCTTCAGGCTCACGTAGACGGTTGCCTTGAATCTCATCCTCCCTCCTCCTATGGGTATCTGAACACGCCAAATCGACTCCTTATGATGAGGGCTTTCTCCCCCTCACCTCTCTCGCAGCGCCCTATGACCTGGGCGCCCAGTTTGAAGGAGTCGGCTACGCTGAGGACCTCCTCCGCCGACTCGGCGTCGACGATGACCTCGAAGCCTATTCCCATGTTGTAGTCCTCGAACATCTCCCTCCACTCCACACCCGCCTCCCTCTGGATCAGGAGGAAGATGGGGTCCGGGTCGGGGAGGTGGTCCTTCACATAGCGGATGTTCCTGCCGACCCTGAGGCACTTCGTCACCCCCCCACCCGTGTTGTGGACCAGCCCATGGACGGCCCCGCCGCACCTCTCAAGGATCCTCTTGACCACGGGGGCGTAGAGCCTCGTCGGGGAGAGGAGGGCCTCCCCCACCGTCATCCCCAGCTCGTCGAGGTAGTCATCGAACTTGAAGCGCCCCCGGTAACGTCTCCCACCTGGCTCCCCGAGCTCCGGGTACCTCCGTTGATACTCCCCGTCCATGAGGGAGAGCCTCGCCAGCGTGAGGCCGTTGCACATGATGCCGCTGTTCTCCCCCCTCTCGTAGACCGTCCTCCCCCCGCTCCTCAACCCCACGATGAGGTCCCCCTCCCTGATCCGCTGTCCCGTCACCACCTTCTCCAGGTCGACGCGGCCGAAGATGGAGCCCGAGACGTCGAGGGTCCTCATCTGGTCGGGGAGGTCGGCCGTCTCGCCGCCCGAGAAGAGCACCTTGACGCCATAACGATCGAGGGTGGAGAAGCACCCTCCAAAGCCCTCCGCGAGGGCCTTTAGGAGTGCCTCCTTATCCACCTTCAGGGGGTTGAGGGCGACGTAGTCGAGGAAGCAGAGGGGGTCGGCGCCGACGCAGATGATGTCGTCGAGGTTCATGGCGACCACGTCCTGGGCCAGACCCCTGAACCACCGGGGGTCTCCCGTCTCCCTCCAGTGGAGGTAGCTCTGGACAGGCTTGCTCCCAGCACTATCGGTGTGGGCGACGAGCCCCCGCCCCGGGGCATCGGGGTCCCGTTGGATGGGGCAGAAGGCCTCGGGGAAGAGGACCTCCAGTCGCTCCTTGAAGGCCTCCACCCCCCTCTTCTTCACGTCGACCCCGAGCTTGGCGTATCTCGATGGCATTACACCTAAGATTCTCCCCAGATTTAATAGCCTTTCCGACGAGAGAGACCCTTTCGGGTTGATCACGGGGTCGCTCCTCTCTTCGATAAGGCTTACCTCTGCGTAGGGCTTCGCGATAATAGGGGCCCCTTCAGTGGATAGTCACCGGACCATAACCCACTAATCTCCAAGTGAGGCCTCAGCTTTAATGTATGTTGGAGAAGGTTTAATTGGCTCATAGGCGTAGGGTTGGTTGAGGGAACGAGAGGGCCTTCCTTCTAAAAAGGTGGGTGGGCCTTGGGAAGTCCTGGAGAGAGCCCTGTTGACGTGGGAGAGATCCTCGAGATTGTTAGGGGGCTCCATTCTCCAGGCATCCTCAAGGCCCTTTCCACCATCGATCTTAGAGGGTCACCAGGCAGGGCCCGGGTCGATGTCTTGGCCGTCTGGGAGAGGTTTCCCCCCGGGGTTAAGACCTATGAGAGAGAGCTGCGGGGGGCTGATCTCTTCATCCTCGCCGTTGATAGGGGCCTCTTCGAGAGGGATGTGAGGGAGGGGTTCCTGGGGGAGGTCGTCGCGGGGCGGCTCCTCGCCCCCTACAGGGGACTCCTGGGGATGGATTATCTCTGGAGGTGGGAGGTCCTCTTCAAGAGAAGGAAGGTCACAGAGGCCCTTACAAGCCTCGCCCTGGAGTATCCCCAGCTCTCAAGCGAGATACTCATCGAGCCGAGGTACTTCCTCTTCGAGAACCTCCGCAGAATGACGCGGATCTATCCCCCGATCTCCTCGATCTACCAGGGGTTCATGGGAGAGATGAGCAAAGAGGCCGTGGAGGCCGCTATGAAGGGGTACAGGGAGGCCATGAGGGAGCTCGTCGAGAAGGGCTGCATCCACCTTAAGGATGGCTACGTGACCCTGGATCGCGGGTTCGTGGAGAAGGCCCTGAGGAGGAGGTTCAGGGCCATCAGCTTCCTGAGGATGGTGGAGAGGGCTCTCAGGTCCTATCTCATCCGGGGGTTCCAAGGGGTCGTCGAACTCCTCGACTTCTCCCTGGAGATGGCGGGGCAGCTGGGCAAGGAGTTGATAGGGGAGAGGGACAGGGTCAGGATGGAGGACCCGAAGAGGTTCCTCCACCTCCCCACCACCCTGGGGACGATAAGTCTGACGGAGAGGACGGGGATAGAGGACTTCATCAGGCGGGTCAAGCCCCTGGGAGAGGTCTCCGAGTTCAGGATGGAGAGGAGCGGGGGGGTCCTGAACGAGGTCTATGTCCTCTACTTCAGGAGGGATGGGGGAGAGGAGAGGGCTTTGGTGAAGAAGTATCAGAACTGGATAGGCTTCAAGTGGTTCCCCCTCGCCCTTTGGACCCTCGGGACCCAGGACTTCGCCGTCCTTGGGCGGTCACGCTTGGAGAGGGAGTACACAATAAACAGCCTCCTCCATAGGGAGGGGTATCCGGTGCCGAGCATCTACCATGTGGACCTAAATAGGAGGCTCCTCATCAGGGAGTTCATCGAGGGGGAGAGTCTCGTGGAGACGGTGAAGGAAGTCCTCTCCAGGGGGGTGGAGGGCGACAGTGGATGGCAGTTGAGGAGGCTGGGAGAGATCATCGCGGGGGTACACGGCCTCGGCGTCTCCATCGGGGACTCCAAGCCCGAGAACTTCATAGCCTCGCCCGGTGGGGAGATCTACCTCATAGATCTGGAGCAGGGGGCCCATAAGGGGAATAGGGCATGGGACCTCGCGGAGTTCCTCTACTACTCCGGTCATTACGCCTCCCTCCTCACAGACCTCGACCACGTCGCGGACCTCGCCAGGGCCTTCATCGAGGGGTACCTCAAGGGGGGAGGAGAGGTGGGCGTGGTGGAAGATGTGGCGGGGCTCCAATACACGAGGGTCTTCAGCCTCTTCACCCTACCCCAGGTCATCTACACCATCTCCAAGACCTGTAGGGAGGCGTTGAGGCGGTGAGGGGGGAGGTGACGCTCCGCTTCTTCGGCGGGGTGGAGGGGGAGGTCGGCGGAAACCAGATCCTCCTACAGGATGGGGAGACCCGAGTCCTCTTGGACTTCGGCTATAACTTCTCCAAGTGGAGGGAGTACTTCAGCTTCCCAACCTCCATGCCCAGGAGCCTCGACGAGTACTTCGAGGTAGGCCTCCTCCCCAGTGAGCTGAGGGATGAGGAGACAGGTCGGATATCCGGGGGATTGGAGGGTTGCTTCATAACCCACGCCCACACCGACCACTGGAGGGGGATCTCAGCCCTCGCCTCACAGGAGGAGGGAGGACCGACGGTCTACCTGGGGGAGACCGCCCACAGGATCCTGATGATGAGGGGGGAGAGGCTACGGGGCTGCGACTCCATCTCCCACCTCTGGTTCGAGACCTTCAGGACGGGGAGGAAGATCCGGCTGGGGGAACTGGAGGTCGTCCCCTTCCACGTGGACCACAGCATCCCCGGGGCCTACGCCCTCCTCATCCACACGACCCGGGGCCTCATCGTCTACACCGGGGACCTGAGGCTCCATGGGAGTTACAGCAGGAAGATGAGGAGGCAGTTCTGGGAGACCCTGGAGGAGCCGGTGGAGGCCCTCATCTGCGAGGGAACGAACGTGGGGGAGGTGCACACGGTCCTCACGGAGGGGGATGTCCGGAGGCTTGGGGAGCGCTACGTGAGGGCGTCCAGCGGCCTCGTCCTCGTGAACCTCTCACCCCTCGATGTGGACAGGCTCAGGACCTTCCACAGGATCGCCGAGGCGACAGACCGCAGGCTGGTCGCGACGAGCTACTTCATGGAATACCTCCGAGCCCTGGAGGGGGAGAGGCTCAGGCTTCCGAGCCCTGAGAAGGGGGAGGTGCTGGAGTACAGGGAGGGAGAACAGGAGGAGCTGAGGAGGGATCCCTCGAGTTACATCCTCCTCACGGCCTTCTACAGGTGGAGAGAGATCCAGGAGGTTAGACCCCCGCCGGGGAGCGTCTTCATCCTCAGCACCTCAGAGCCCTTCGAGGAAGAGGCCGAGATAGAGTTCAGGAGGCTGATGAATTGGCTCAACATCTACGGCATCCAGGCGACCCAGATCCACACCTCGGGGCACGCCTTCCCCGAGGACCTCAGAAGACTGGTTCGACTCATCGAGCCCAAGAGGCTGATCCCCGTCCACACGGCGCACCCCAGCTCCTTCGGAAAGCTCGTCTCGGATATACTCGCCGAGAAGCAGATAGAGTTCATAGAGCCGAAGAGGGGGCAGACCTATGAGATATAAGGGATACAGGTCACGGAAATTGATCCTTCCCCTTTGAGGCTCGTAGATTCCCTAAAGCCTTTCAGATGCCCTTGGTAACTCCCCTATCCTCGGACCAGTCCCTGTTATCCTCCCAGATCAGGGAGTAGGGAGTCCTCTATGGCGAGGTACTCCTTATCCGTGAGCCAACCCTCCCGCCTCAGCGCCCTGAGTCCCCTCCTGATCCTCTCCACGGCCTTGGGCCTCCTCAGCAGGTCCGCCTCCTCCCCGGCCCTTCTCACGATATTCCTGAAGGGGGGGCTTTCCTGGAGGGCGGTCCTCATCCCCTTTAACAGAACTTGGTCTATGAACTTATACCGGGGGACCAGAAGTTTACTCATCCTATCCTCGAGGCTCCCTGAGGGCCGTCCCTTTGGGCGTGAGGCTGAGACAGGGGGGTAGAGGTCGAAGCGCTCCTTCTGGTTCCTGTAGGAGACAAGGTAGAAGGGTATGTAGAGGTTCGTTGTCTTCCCCTTGACCTTTATCGCCAGGCTGTCCAGCTCCTTCAGGTCCTCCCTCTTCACCCCTATAAGGGCGTCGATCTTGGAGTAGAGAGCCTCAACCCTGCCGTAGATCCGATTGAGAAGGCTCATCCTCTCCTCCACAGCCCTCTCCCTCTCCTCTTCCACGCCCTTGATCTTCGCCTCCTCCGCCGCCGTGGCCTCCTCAAAGGCCTTCTGAAGCTGCCTTCTCTGAGATGCCCTCCAAGCTTCAAGCTCCTTTAACGCCCTCTCGATCCCCTTGATCTTCTCCTCCAACTCCCTCATCCCCCTCTTGAGGGCCCTCACGGCCTCCTCCACCTTGGACCGCTCCTCTGGAGAGAGGGTCTGGAACCTGGGCTGATACTCCTGGGGAAGGGCTCCGATCTGTCCCTTTATGGTGGAGAGCCTCTTCTCGTACCTCTCCTTCTCCCTGCTCAACGACGAGGCCTTTCGCTCATACTCCCTATCAATACGCTTGAGGTCCCTCTCCAGGGCCCTCTTTCGGGCTTGGAGACTCCTCGCCATCCTCGCCCGCATCACCTCTACCTTCCTCTTCCCCTTCCTCTTGATCTCGTCGATCTCCCTCGTGATCGCTTGGTGGATGAGGTGCATCTTCCCCCCCAGCCTCCGCTTCACCCTCTCCAACTTCTCGATATCGGACCTGACCCGCCTCTTGAGGCCCAAGATGGCCTTGTATCCCTCCTCAACCCTCTCCTTGTTCACGACGGGTGTGAAGAGCAGGCTCCCGGCCCGGTCCTCCTTCCTAAAGCCCCGGGACTCCCTGAGGAGGAAGTGGAGCTCCGAAGATAGCTCCGGACGGTTTATGAGGCCGTCTATCTCGACAACCTCCTCCCCCTCGAACCTATCTAAGAGGGAGAGGGCCTTCACGAGGAGTGTGTCAAAGGCGGGGGCCGTCCTGGTCGAGGAGAGACTCTGGAGGAGGGAGTCCAGACCCGGCATCACCCTATACTTCACCGCTGCCTTGTTCAGGTCGAGAAGGTCGAAGAGGAGGATCGAGCCCCTGTAGGCCTTCACCCTCAGGGGGTAGTAGGCCTTGGCCAGGAAGCCCCAGGTCTCCCCCTTCCTCTTGAAGATCCTCCCACCCCCCTTCTTCCTCCTCGACTCAGCCAGGGCGTAGAGGGCCGCGAGTTCCATATCGGCCGTGAAGGGCTCGGCCCTGTCACTCGCCTCCACAGTATAGAGAATGGTCCTACCACGGACTACCATAATCTCTCTCCCATATAATGGGAATACTACCTTTAATTAATACTTCACGTCCTCCTGGACGTCATCACTCCCCGGACAGGAGAGGCTCAGAGGCCTATGAGAGAGTGGGGCCCTTATCTTGGGGCGCAGGCGGCGAAGTACCTCTTCCAGTCGATCTGGGTGATCTGTAGTAGGTTTCCATCGGGGTCTGTGAAGAGGGCGATACGCCCGCCCCAGGGGGTATCGTCAGGGTCCTTGAGGAAGTTCACGCCCCTCTGCCTAAGGGTCTTGTAGGCCTCATCCACGTCTTCGACGAGGAAGTTCACGCAGGGCTCCCCCTTCCTTGGCTTCTCGAGGCTCAGTATCGCCAGGTCGAATCTCTCCTCCACGTCGTTGATGTCTACGCACCTGATGTAGGGCTTCACCGCGAACCTCTCATCTATATCCACCCCGATGGCGCCGGGGATGTACTCCCTCACCTTCTCCAGGAGGCCCCCGTTCCCGCAGCCCACATCTATGACCCTTGGCTCAGGGGAGAGAGCCCTGGCAACAGCGACGATCCTGAGGACGTCAACCCTCCTGTAGGCGGTGTAGCAGCCGAACCCCCTCGGGTCCTGGAACCTTAAAGGTATGGACCTCTGCCTCATCTAAAAACCCCTCGGGGGATCCCGCATAGGGTACAGGCCTCTTTCACCTCCCCCATCTCCCTCAGAACCTCTAGGACCTCCCTCCCCCCATCTCCTTTTTTAGTCTTCCTCGGCATCTTCCATAGCCCTTCCTATTTCCCTAAGATTTAAGTCCAGTATATCTCCTCCACCCACGCACGATTGACTTCAGGAAATCTTTAGGCGCTCTCACAAACCACCCTAGAATTCCCATTGTAAGGCCGATGAGGAAGTAATTAAGAAAATCCCCGGTCATAAATTCACCACATAGGAGTAATCCTATGAATAAGTGTCTGTGGAACATTTCAAAGTAGAACCTTTCCAAGCGATAAGGGATATAATACACTTCCCAGATAAACACGAATAGGGTGCTTCCGATGGTGGTACCTAGTACTCCAAAGGGCTGGTAGATGGGTTTTACCATATAGCTTCCGATGAAGGCTGGGATTAAAGGTAGAAAAAAGACTATATTCGCCATAGGGCTCCTCCGAGAATAGAGTCCATTTTCTTTTACAAGTTTCCAAGGAAAAAATCTTTCTAATATGATATTCCCCGCAACCTCAACTGGAAATAGGAGCACAATGGTCAAGAAAAGGGGGATCAAAAGGGGTCGAAGCCCGGCTTTCCATCTAAACAGACCAGCATCCACTATGTAGTTCCTCCTAGTAAGTATCTTCTTCAGGCATCATCCATGGAACCTTCCGCCACGGTCTTTTTATCTTTTCTTCGCCTAAACAATTTTTTCCTGAGTAAGCCTCCGATGAAACCACCGATAGAGACGAAAAGATGGGGTGTAAGACTAACAGTCCCATTTAAAAAGTAATAAATAAAGGGAATAATTCCTAATAATCCTGCGACAGCGCCTATTATTGGTTCCCCAGCTATGAGGCCTCCTACAACACCTGCAAAGATGAATATGGGATAAGAGAAAATATAGGGTACTTCATTCCAGATAAAGATAAGGAGCCTCAGGATGATGTAAGTTGCCACAGCTCCTATGAAAAAAAGGAGTAACGCTTGCTTCTTCTTAGACAAGCCCAATCCCTCCAATTTTTTAGTATGTTCCTTCCTCAGGCATCGTCCACGGAACCTTCCGCCATGGTCCTTGTATAATCCCTGGCTTCTCCTTCTTCAGATAATACCATCTCCACCAGTACTTTGATTCGTTATCCCACCATACGTGGTCGCCATCCCAGTTTCTTATCTCGTCGTAATAGCCACTCGTATTAACGATGGCATCCGTGTCCCAGACATAAATGGGTTTGTTATAGGAGTAACCGTATGGTATCTTCTGTCCATCACCAGGCCAAAGCAAGTATCTCTTGAAGTTCATAGCATGTTTCGGACCTATAAAGAGTATAGTGTGGGTACCCCCCTCCTTTTCCACCTGATTCCAGAATTTCTCAACTAGGTTTCCATGTTGTCCCCCCTTCAGCAATAAAACCTGATTAGGGTCTGTCTCTTTTAGGAAGATTATGAAGACCTCCCAATCATGATGGTGGGATTTGTCCGCGACATAATAATACCAGTATTCGATGGCTATAGCTGGTTCCGCGATATCGTCATCCCACGCATACTCTTGGACATGCACAAAGTACCTCAGATACTCCCTCTGCTCCTCCCAATCTTCAGGCCAATTCGAAGGATAATTATCTTTGTTGTCATCTACATCCATGTTTTTATCAAAGTAGAAGTCGCATGGGAAATAGTTTTCTTCATTAGTGTACTGGAGCGATGGTTCGTACTTCTCGACATATACCTTAAGCTCTGTCAGCCTGCTCGATGATATGGTGAACTCGGCGAGGTATCTCACAAAGAAGTCTATAGGTAGCCACTCCCAGCCCGAGCCGCGGTCCCAGGCCGCGGCTCCTTGGTCGTTGGGATGACCATCATTGTGGTAGTAGATGTTCCACTTTCCATATGGCGAGTAAGCGATTATACTATACCCTACTCCTGGCGATAATGTGACCGAGCTGCTTAGAGAGACATCGTACCAGTCTTTACCATAAACGTCAACAGACCCCGAGGCGAGTAGTTCTGACCCTCTATAGACCTCCACATAAACCAATGCCCAAGATCTTGTCTTCGTCTCATTTTCTTCCGATGATTGGACGGCACTCTCTGCGTATATTGAAACCTTTTTACAGGTGAAGGTCGTAGGTGCCTCAAACGCTTGAAACACCTTCCACTCCGGCTCCAGATGCTTATAACCCTGCTCCTGCCCCACCATTCCTATGTACTGCCAAGACTTTAAACTTGCACCAGAACTCCCACCCAAGACCTGTGGCACTATCAGCAAGGAACCAAGAACCAGAATAACAATTATGAAGAAACTAGAAGATTTCCTCATTACACACCCGAGTTCTGCTTCACACGCAAGGATATAAATATTACGTCAGCGATGTTGATAATTTAAGATGTAGTGAGCATCGGGTCTTCCGCATCAGGATTTTAGGTGTTCACACCCATTTAACCTTTGCGCCATTCATCCCTACCCTTCCAAGGGTAGGGGCTTCTGGCGAAGCTCTCCCTAAACGCTGGAAGCCTCCGACTTAAGTTTGGGGAGGCCCACCCACTCAGCAAAGTCTATCATATCCAGGCATCTGGGCTTTTCTCTAGGGCCGACTTTCTTTCATCCGGTTTAGCCACTAGGACACTTAGCCTCCCCAGGTCTTCAGTCCGATCTCCACGCCTCCACAGTCGAAGCCGGCGTAGTCCTTAAACTCGTACTTCTTCTGTAGGCCGAGGACCTCCTCATAGAACCATATGGCCCTCCTGAGGTCTGAGACCGTGAAGGTCACATCCCAGATTCTCTTAATCACATCTCTCCCCTTTCCCTATATTGGGTCCTCAGGGGATAAAGATTCTAATGTTAGCCTCCCCCTTTTGTCAAGAGAGGATCGATGATGGACGTGATCCGTGAGGGAGACGATATCCTCCTCTACCTCGACGGGAAGAGGACCTACCTGGTCAGGGTCGAGAAGGACGTATCCTTCCACACGCATAAGGGCTACCTCCAGCTGGGGGACCTCATAGGCAGGGAGTTCGGGGCATCCATCAGGAGCAACCTGGGCGTAGAGTTCTACGCCCTCAAACCCCTGGTGAGGGATTACATCCTCAAGATGAGGCGGCGCACCCAGATACTCTACCCGAAGGACATGGGCCTCATCGTCCTGCTCACGGGGATCGGACCTGGGAGCCGGGTCGTGGAGGCGGGGACGGGGAGCGGGGCCATGACGGTCGTCCTCGCCAACCTCGTCAGACCGGAGGGGAGGGTCTACTCCTATGAGATCAGGGAGGAGTTCCTGAAGGATGCTGAGGCGAATCTCAGGAGGGCTGGCCTCTACGACTACGTCGAGTTGAAGCATAGGGATATCACTGAGGGAATAGAGGAGGAGGATGTGGACGCCGTCATCCTCGACCTCGCCGTCCCCTGGCTCGTCGTCCCCCACGCCTACCGGAGCCTGAAAGGGAGCGGCGTCCTGGCCTCCTTCAGCCCAACGATAGAGCAAGTGATGAAGACCGTCGAGGCGATCAGGGAGCACCCCTTCGTCGAGGTGGAGACCGTCGAGGTCCTGATGAGGAGGATGAACGTGGGCAAGAACAGGACGAGACCCGAGACCCGGATGATAGGGCACACAGGCTACATCACAACGGCACGAAAGGTCCTAGCCTAAGGTAAATTACACTTTTAAGGCTTAAAAGTGACAATTATCAATTATGGAAAAAGAAGATTTACTTACTTATTGTGGGAGATACGGGGGTAGTTGTGCCAGATACCGTGGATATACGGCTTTTAGGGCCGCTGCGGCCCTTCTTGCTGAGATCTGTGATGCCCATGGCTTCCGATATTGGATGCCTAAAGAAGTTAAGGAGTTTAACTACGACGAGTTCAGGAAGGGGTTAGAGTTCTTCAGTAAAGAGGATACATGGCTCGTCTGTCCAGCGTGTTGTAAGGGCGGGGGCGGGGGACCACCGGATTGTGTCAGAGATTGTTGCCAGAGGCATGGCGTGGACCTATGCTTCGAGTGCCCTGAGTTCCCATGTGACAGGGTCAAGGGAGATAAGGACATGTTAAAGCGCGCAGGGGAGTATAGGAGACTTGGCCGGGAGGGGTGGTTGAGAAGGGCGGCGGAAAAGGCAGAGAGGGGATTCGAGTTCCACACAGGGAAATGTTACAGGGTCTGCGTAGAGGATGGTAAATTAAAAAGTAGTTGCGATTAATCCTTCTACTAAGGTGATGCTTTGCTTAAGACGGATGTCCTCGTCATAGGAGGGGGTGCCGCTGGGCTAAGGGCCTCCATCGAGGCTAAGAGGATGGGGGCGGAGGTCGTCTTGGCCTCTAAGGCTCCGGCGGGGTACTCCTCCTCAACCCTCTATGCCGGTGGGGGTTTCAGGGCGGCCCTGGGAGGATACAGCAAGGAGGAACACCTTGAGGATACCCTCCTCGGCGGGAAGCTCCTCAATGACAGGGAGCTTGTGGAGAGGATGGTCCTCGACGCCCCGGATAGGCTGCTCGAGTTGGGGAGATTCGGCGTCGAGGTCAAAGTCAGGAAGGGTGGGGTAAGGGTCTCAGACGGTCCCTTGACCGCTGGAAGGGGTCTCATCTCCCCTCTGGCGGAGTACGCAAAAAGGATGGGAGTGGCCTTCGTTGAGGGTGTGATGGCCGTCGACATAATAGTCGATGACTCCGCTCATGGGGCGGTCTTCTTCGACGTCAAGAGGGGGAGGGTCTTCCCAATAATATCAAAGGCCGTGGTCCTGGCTACCGGGGGGTATAGCCAACTCTTCGCCAAGACGGACAACCCCGTCAGGGTCTCTGGGGACGGTTGCGCCATGGCTCTGAGGGCTGGGGCGACTCTGATCGACTTGGAGTTCACGCAGTTCTTCCCCCTCGGCCTGGCGGAGAGGGGGCCGGCATGGCTCTTCCCAGCCCTCTCCGGCAGGCTCGTCAACAGGTTGGGGGAGGATGTCCTCATGAAACATGGCATTAATAAGCCCCTCTCAAGGGCCGCGATCGAGAACAGGGACCTCCTCTCGAGGGCCATGTGGACCGAGATCTCTGAAGGAAGGGGGGAGGATGGGGCGTTGATCGTCGACATGCGCCACGGTCCTCCTGGGAACCTACCCCCATCAGCCTCCCATCTGGCCAGATTGCTCAGTATCAGAGGACCGCGGTTTAGGGTCGCGCCCACGGCCCACTTCACCATGGGCGGCGTGAAGATCGATACGGACTGTAGGACAACTGTCCCGGGCCTCTTCGCCTGCGGCGAGGTCTCAGGCGGCGTCCATGGGGCCAACCGTCTGGGAGGAAACGCCCTGACAGAGGCCATCGTCTTCGGTTCCATAGCCGGGAGGGAGGCTGC
>PIYN01000017.1 GCA_003601775.1 Candidatus Bathyarchaeota archaeon | reverse complement strand
CCTCCTCCTATGTAAGGGGGTAGCGAGGGTGGTCGGATGAACTACGCCGAGCTCCTAAAGGCCTGGCTCCGGGAGAGGAGGAAGGAGGAGCTCCAGGCGCTGCCCCCATCCTTCTACCAGGAGGCGGGGGACTACATTAGGCGACTGAGGGAGGAGCTGAGGATGCTGGAGAGAGGGACGATGAGGACGAGGATCACCGAGAGGGAGAGGGAGAACGCCGAGAGGATGATCGAGGGCCTCTTCAGGCTCAGGCTGAGGAAGATCATCTACACCCTCCTCTCAGGGGGGGAGGTCGAGAGGGAGAGGCTGACGGCCGAGGAGAGCCGATTCCTCCTCGAGGTGAAGAGAGCCCTCTCAGAGCATCAGGAGAGCCTGAAAAGTATATTAAGGGGACAGGTCCCAGAAGTAAAGGCCAGGCCCAGGAAGCGGTCGGGGTTCAAGGTGATCAGGATCTTGGAGCACATCCCCGCCATCATAGGGATAGACCTGAAGACCTACGGGCCCTTCAAGCCCGAGGACGTGGCGGCGATCCCGGCGGAGAACGCTGAAAACCTAATAAGGAGGGGCTTGGCTGTAGAAATAGAAGAGGAGTCTCCATGAAGGTCCCAAAGACGATCAGGACCTACTGCCCCAGGTGCAGGGCGCACACGGAGCAGACCGTCACCCTATACAAGGCAGGGCGGAGGAGGGGTGCGAGGTGGGGGGAGAGGAGACACGAGGAGAAGAAGAAGGGGTACGGCGGGCAGAAGTACCCCATCCAGAGGAACAAGGCGAAGACGACGAAGAAGCACGCCCTCAAGCTCCAGTGCAAGGTCTGCGGCTACACCTACCAGAAGAAGGGCATCAGGCTGAAGAAACTGGAGGTCGTCTGAGATGTCGGAGTGGGAGGCCCTCATCCCCCGACCGAGGTCCAGGTTCCTCAAGGTGAAGTGCGAGAACTGCCAGAGCGAGCAGACGGTCTTCAGATGAAGGTCTACTGCAGGAACTGCGGGGCCCTCCTGGCCGAGCCGACGGGGGGGAAGGCGAAGATCCACGGGAAGATCATGGCCGTCCTGGGGTGAGCTGAATGGGGTATGAGGAGGACTGGCCCGAGGTAGGGGAACTCGTCGTCGCGACGGTGAAGAACATCGTGGGCTATGGGGCCTACGTGACCCTGGATGAGTACGGCGATAAGGAGGGGCTCCTACACATCTCCGAGATCTCCACGAGGTGGGTCAGGAACATCAGGGACCATGTGAGGGAGAAGCAGAAGCTCGTCCTCCGCGTCCTGAGGGTCGACAGGGATAGAGGCCACATCGACCTCTCCCTGAAGAGGGTCAGCAAGAGCGAGCAGAGGGCGAAGATGGAGGAGTTCAAGAAGGAGCGGAGGGCGATGAGCCTCCTCGCCCGATGCGCAAAGCTCCTGAACATGAACGAGGAGGACCTCTACGAGAAGGCCGGGATCCCCATCATAGATAAGTACGGCAGCCTCTACGACGGCCTGGAGGAGGCCGTGAAGAAGGGGGCGAAGGCCCTGGCGAAGATCGGGATCCCCGATGAGATCGTGGATACCCTCGTCGCCGTTGCCAAGGAACGAATCAAGGTCCGGATGTTCAAGCTGCGGGGGACCATCAGCGCCACCTGCAGGGACCCGAAGGGCGTCCTCATCATAAGGGACGCCTTGATGAGGGCTAAGAAGCTGGGGAGGAAGAGGAGGGTCAACGTGGAGATCTATACCCTTGGGGCCCCGAGGTACAGGGTGGAGTTGACGGCGGACGACCATAAGAGGCTGGAGAGGGTGTTGAAGGAGATCGTCTCCGAGATCTCCTCGACCCTGGAGAAGGTCGGTGGGTCAGCCTCCTTCACCCGGGAATAGGTGGATCCCCTTGGTCTGGCTCCTCAGATACTGCCCCAGATGCGATAGGTACACCCTGAACCAGGAGAGATGCCCCATCTGTGGGGGGGAGGTCAAGATACCCCACCCGGCCAAGTTCTCTATGGATGATAGGTATAGGAAGTACAGGCTCAAGCTGATGAGGATGAAGAGGGAGGAGGCCCCTGAGGCCTGAGGGGATCGAACCACGCCTATTGATCCCGTCGATTTAAGAGGTATATGACCGCCCACTCAGATGAGGATAGAAAAGGATATTAGTCTCGGATATGCCTTTGATTGGTGACAGACTTCCGGTCACAGGACTGGGAAGCCTTGGGGTTGTTTGAAGATGGGTGAGAATTGGATACGGGAATGCCGGGAGTATTTGAAGAAGTTGGAGGAACTGGCCTCAGCCAAGGATCGGGATAGGCTCGACCTCGTCCGTAGCATGAGGACCTCCCTCTCCGCCCTCAACCACAGCCTCTGGGGATGGATACAGTACGTGAACAACCCAGATATCATGGGGAAGTTCACGAAGGAGGAGCTGGAGGAGATGGACAGGACCCTCAACGAGTTCACGAAGAACTTCATCGAGTACGACATAAAGATCACGCAGCTCGGCGCCAAGAAGGGGCTGGAGGAGATCAAGCGGAGGCAGAGGGAACGTCCCTCCCGGATCATCGTGTAGGTCCAGAGATAGGAGACAAGTAGACGCCCACGTTGCCTAATACTCGATTCTGTAGATGAGGACGTAGCCGAAGGTGGAGGAGAAGGCGAGCTGGAAGTGGTCCGGATCGGCCGTCCGGAACATGAGATTATAGATGGTCGTCTCCTTGAACTTATCCGTCCATGTAGCCCCAGCCAGGTAATCGGAGACGTTTAGCCTGGCGATCTGGGCCATCCAGCTCCATTTGACGTTATCCCCCAACGGCCACATCTGGTTCGGCCCCTCAGGAGGCCACCTCCCAGAGGTCCTCTGATTGGGGTTGTAGGTGAGGAAGACGAGGATATAGTCCGCACCATATCTCCTGAGGATCTTCAGGGACTCCGTCTGGTTATACATGTATATCTTGGCGACCTGCTGTATCTGGGTGCCGTTCAGGGTCCCGCCGTCCGCCAGGGTCTTGACGCCCCCGATCCCCGTGAGCCAGTAGCCGTAGTCCCACCAAGAGACCACGACGTTATCACTGTTCAAGTTGTTCCTTATCCAGGTCAGGGCCTCGATCCAGTCCTGTGGATACCCACCTCCACTCAACCGGGCTGGGACGCCGGAGCAGGCGAGGGACCCCGGCGTATACGCCGACTTCACGGAGTTAACGACGGTTGGGGTGCTTATCAGGAAGAGGGTTATGAGGAAGGCCCCTCCAAGCTCAGGGCTTATCCTCGGCCTCAGCCGCCTCCTACGGGTCTCAGGGACTCTGAACCCCCCCAATGTGATCTCCATGAAGGGCTTCGACAGCTCTACCAGTCCGTAGGCTGCCATGAGGGAGGCGGCTGCTGAGAGTATGAGGGTCAGGCGTATCATGGAGCCGGCGAAGTAGAGGGAGGTGGTGAAGTAGAGGAGGATGAGGAGCTTCTTAGGGTCCAGTTGTTTGAGGGAGAAGTAGATGCCCACGAGGGAGAGGCTGAGGGTGATGCCGAAGTCCCTGAAGAAGGAGCCCCAAGAGGACCTGCGGTGTTCCGCCACCGACTCAGCCAAGGGGTTCTTCGTCCTGCTCCAAGGATTTATGACGCCCCAGAACTTCTTAGCCAGGCCTGAGACGTATCCACCTCTCTCAAGGAACCAGAGGCCTCCGGCCAAGAGGATGATCAAGACGGCCACGAGGAGGATCTTATTTCTCACCCTCTTAGTGTGTTTGAAGAGGTCATAGAAGCCCAGCAAGGGTATGAGGGCGAGGATGGAGAGGCTATCTATCGCCCTGAGATATCTATACCTGAGGCTGAGCGTGGGTATCAGGAGGGAGAAGGAGTAGGCGAGGGCGATGGGTATGGTGTAGGAGATCAGAAGGTTCCTTGAGTATCTTCCCCTCAACAACATCACAAGGGTATAGAGGGCCAGTACAGCGGGTGCGTATCGGGCTGCACCCCAGGATCCCGTGACGTAGCAGAGGGTGATCCCCGCCGCGAGGGCGTAGAGGAGCCTATTCCTCAGGGGCTTATCCTCCTCCAGGGATCTGAGGAAGCAGAGGAAGGTGAGGACCATGCCTGGGACCCCTATGCTCTCGTTGTCGAAGAAGCCGAGGGAGGTCCTCCCTATGAAGGCGTTGTTGATGGCGAGGAAGAAGGAGGCGAAGAGGCCGACCTCCCTGCCCCCTATGTCCCTCCCGAAGAAGTAGAGGATGAGGCAGGTAAGGGTTCCCATCACCACGGGGAAGAGGAGGCAGACCGTCAGGAGGGAGACGTCCAGCCCCAGGCCCTTGAGGAAGAGATATATAGAGGCGCCGGAGAAGGCGACCCCGGGATAGGCCGTTCTGGGCATGTTCCTACCGATGGGGTACCAGCTCATGTCGTCGTACCAAGTGAACCAGGACTGGAATCCATTCTCCACGACGTACTCGGCCATGCGGTATTGGAAGTAGGGGTCGTAGGCGGCGAGGTAGGGCCCCCACCTTATGGGGAGGAACCTGAGGGTGAAGGCGGTGAAGAGGATGAGGAGGAGGGCGGAGACCTCCACGAGGCGTCTACTGGAGAGGGGGATCCCCAGCCCCGAGAGACGTTGAAAGCCGCCCTTCAACCTCCCGCCCAAGCCGCTGAGACGCGCCCAAGAGACCTTAGGAGCCATCCAGTCCTCGCTCTCCCATTATAGGGTTATACATTTTTTTATTTAGTTTACTATAAGGAGTCCTCCGTTACCAGCCGTAGAAGAGCCTCTGGGCGAGGATCCTTGGGAACCCCTCTTGGAGCATCTTCCTCGCGACGGTTTCTATGGGGTACTCCACCCGCCTCAGCTCCACCTCGAGGTCTCCGCCTCTTGTCTCCAGGATCATGTAGCTCGCCCTGGGGTCCCTGTCCCTGGGCTGCCCCACCGAGCCGGGGTTGATGACGAGCCGGTTCTCTATGTGGCGGATGAAGGGGATGTGGGTGTGGCCGAGGATGAGGAGGTCCGAGCCGGTCTCTTGGAGGAAGGACTCGAGGACCTGTTCCGCCGTGTAGGGCAGGATGTACTCGTTCAGGGGGTCGCGTGGGCTTCCGTGATAGATGGCCACCCTCCGTCCCCCGAGGGTCAGCCCCAGGCTTTCTGGCAGCCTCGCCAGGTACTCCCTGTTCTCCTCCCTTAGAAGCCTATAGGTGATGCGGACGGCCTCCTCCGCGTAGGGGTTAAAGCCCATGGCTATCCCCGTCACGGAGGCATGGTCGTGGTTGCCGGCGACAGAGAGGAAGCCGAGGTCCCTCGAGAGGTCGACGCATTCATTCGGCCAGGGTCCGTATCCAACGATATCCCCCGCGCAGAGGATGAGATCCACCTCTCCAGCATCTTCCAGGACCCGCTCGAGGGCGGGGAGGTTGCTGTGGATATCGGAGAGGATGAGGGCCCTCAATCTCCGCACGCTCCATCAAGGGGAAGGACGAGAACCTATTTAACTGAGTCGTTAGGGGATAGGTTTAACTTCTGAGACCCCCTACTTCTGGTGGTGGACAGATGAGCTTGGAGTTCTCTACGGGTAGGACGATCTTCGAGGGGAGGGAGCTGAATATCGCCCTGACGGAGATGGGGAACGCCGTCCTCCTCCTTCTATGGGAGGGGTCGAGGCCCCTCCTCGGGAGCCTCACCGTCACCCTCCCCGGCCGCGTCTCCTCCAGGCTGCTGGGGGAGAGGGACGCCCTCCTCGGGCAGGTCATCGGGGAGCAGCTCGCATCCTTCTTCCAGAAGATGGCCCTCGTCTCCATTCACCTCAAGACCCTAAGGGGGGAGAGGGTGGGGAGGAAGATCCTCGAACTCACAAGAGAGCTGATCAGGACGCGGGGTGAGAGGCCAACCCCACCCCCTAAGGGAGGGTGAAGGTCAGATGCCGGGCCTCAGAGGCTTCTTGGAGGACCTCGAGCGTCGAGGAGAACTCCTGCGCGTGGAGGAGGAGCTCTCCCCGAGGTTTGAGATCCCAGCCGTCCTCAGGGCTTTGGACGGGGGACCAGCCGTCCTCTTCGAGAGGGTGGAGGGCTTCGACTCCAAGGTCGTGGGGGGCGTCTGTGCCACTCGTGGGCGTATATGTCGGGCCCTGGGGATCGAGCCCGGTGCCTTCTATCAGCGTCTCCTCCATGCGGTGGAGCACCCGACGCCGGTGGAGGTCGTAGAGGACGGGCCCGTGAAGGAGGTCGTGGAAGAGGCGAGCCTCGACAGGCTCCCCGTGCTCACCCACTTCAAGGGGGACCCGGGGCCCTACATCACCTCCGGCATCCTCTACGCCAGGAGCCCTGATGGCTCGGTGGAGAACGTCTCCTTCCACCGAATCCTCATCCTCGACGACAAAAGGGCGACCCTGAGGATCGTCCCCCGCCACCTCTACCGCCTCTGCCAGGAGGCCCGTGGGGAGGTTGAGGCCCTCGACGTGAGCGTCTCCCTCGGCCTCCACCCCGCCCTGATGGTCGCCGCCGCCTCCCCCGCACCCTTCGGGGTGAACGAGTTCGAGGTCGCGAACACGCTGATGGGGGGCGGGCTGAGGCTTGTGGAGTGCGAGCATGTGGATGCCCTCGCCCCCGCCGACGCCGAGCTGGTCCTGGAGGGGAGGCTCCTATTGGATGAGGAGGCGCCGGAGGGGCCCTTCGTCGACCTCACGGGGACCTACGATATCCAGCGCCCCCAGCCCGTCGTCGAGTTCGTCGGCGTCATGCATCGGAGGGACTACCTCTACCAGGCCCTCCTCCCCTCGGGCTCTGAGCACCGCCTCCTCATGGGGATGCCGAGGGAGGCGAGGATCTGGGAGTACGTCCGGAACATCGTCCCCACCGTCAGAGGGGTCAACCTGACGATGGGCGGGTGCGGCTGGCTCCACTGCGTCGTCAGCTTCAAGAAGTTCAGGGAGGGAGACCCGAAGAACGTCCTCATGGCCGTCTTCGCTGCCCATCCCAGCCTGAAGCACGCCGTCGTCGTGGACGAGGACATAGACCCCTTCGACATGGAGATGGTGGAGTGGGCGATCGCGACGAGGTTCAGAGGGGACGAGGACCTCCTCATCATCCCCCATGTCCGGGTCTCAAGCCTCGACCCCGCCTCCGACCAGGAACGGGAGCTCGGTTGCAAGGTCGGCATCGACGCGACACGGCCCCTCTCGAAGCCCGAGGAGGACTTCAGGAGGGCCGAGATACCCGTGAGTGGGAGGGTGAGGAGGCTCCTGGAGGGATTGAAGCGCCTGGGGGAGTGAGGCTGGGCTGAGGTGTACCTGACACGCTATGAGGAGAGGCTCCTCGATGGGGAGGAGGGGGAGGTCGTCGAGAGGGCGATGAGGCTCCTCGTCACCCTTGGGGAGGTCTTCGGGGCTGAGAGGCTTGTGGAGGTGAGGAGCGCCCACATCTCAGGGGTCTCCTACCGAAACCTCGGCGAGGCGGGCCTCAGCTTCCTGGAGGAGCAGGCAGAGGCGGGGGCGAGAACCCGTGTAAGGGCGACCCTCAACCCCGCCGGGATGGACCTGGAGAGGTGGAGGGAGATGGGGGTCCCCGAGGGCTTCGCGGAGAGACAGCTCAGGATCATCTCGGCCTTCGAGAGGATGGGCGTGGAGGTGACCTGCACCTGCACCCCCTACCTCGTGGGCCACCTACCAGGGCTCGGCGAGCAGGTCGCCTGGGCCGAGTCCTCGGCGGTCGCCTACTCCAACTCCGTCCTCGGGGCCAGGACGAACCGCGAGACGGGGCCCACCACCCTGGCGAGCGCCGTGACGGGGCGCGCCGCCCTCTACGGCTACCGCCTCACCGAGAACAGGGCCCCGACGGCCATCGTGAAGGTGGAGGAGCCCCCGGTCTCCAGGCTCGGGTTCAGCGCCCTGGGCTATCTCGTCGGGAGTGAGGTGGGGAGCGGCGTCCCCTACCTCCGAGGGTTGGGGCGGCCTGCCCTCGAGGACCTGAAGGCCTTGGGGGCCGCCGCGGCGACCTCCGGGGGCGTTGCCCTCTATCATGTGGAGGGGGTTACCCCTGAGAGTCGTTCTTTCGCTTCCAGCGACCTGAGGGGGTTAGAGGAGTTCGATGTGGAGCGCCGTGACCTCGATGAGGTGATCTCAGGGCTCTCCGTTGAGGTGGGGGACCCGGTTGTCTGCCTCGGCTGTCCCCACTGTAGCCTCAGGGAGGTCGAGGAGGTCGCGAGGCTGCTGGAGGGGAGGCGCTTGAAGAGGCGGCTCTGGGTCTTCACCTCGAGGGGGGTCTACGCTGAGGCCGAGAGGCGGGGCCTCGTGGCGGTGATCGAGGACGCCGGGGGGAGGGTCTTCAGGGATACCTGCATGGTCGTCGCTCCGCTGGAGGAGATGGGCGTTGGGGAGGTCTCGACGAACTCCTGCAAGGCCGCCCACTACCTAGCCAACAGGGGCGTAAAGGCGAGGCTGGGGGATGTCGACACCCTGATTAGGGAGGCCCTGAGATGATCGTCCTGAGGCTCAGGGGGAGGAGGGTCGTGGGGGGGTACGCCGAGGGGAGGGCCCTCGTCTCCCGTCACCCCCTCTCCTTCTACGGGGGCGTCGACCCGGAGACGGGTGTCGTCGTGGAGCGGGGACACGACCTGGAGGGGGCGCGCATCTCCGGCGTCATCTTGGTCTTCCCGAGGGGGAAGGGGAGCACCGTCGGCTCCTACACCCTCTACCAGATGGGGAGGCTGGGGACGGCCCCCGGGGCGATCATAAACAGGGAGACGGAGATCATCATCGCCACGGGGTGTGCCCTCGCCGGGATACCCCTCATGGACAGGCTTGAGAGGGACCCCGTGGAAGCGATAGGGACAGGGGACTACGTCAGGGTCTACGCAGACAGGGGAGAGGTGGAGATCGAGAAGAAAAATGGGTGAGAATCAAGTCCTTAACCCCTTCTTTTAAGTTCCCCTAAATGAATGCGAGATTTTGAGTTTGAAGGCAGTGAAAATTACTTAAATTCTCTGATCTCGACAATGATACACGCCAATAGCAAAGGGAGGATTATAGCGGATAGAAGCATTATGGCTGCCATCCCAGGCTGCGGGAAATTATACCATGTGATCGGCATGATCCTGAAGGTATGTTTCTCCGGTGTAAACTTCATTACATGGGTGTAAAGGGATAGTAGACATGCCTCTAAATCCATTCGACTTCTCCCCGGGTCCGTGGTGTAGGCCCCAATATAGGTTGGAACAAATGTGACCAAGAGGGATCCTAAAAGGGCGAGTGACGGATTATCTGTCAAAGATGAGAATAGGTAAGTAATTGATCCAATGGCAAGTAGGAAAGCCGTCAGAATAAGGGTTCCAATAAAAACCAAGCTAAATAGACCGGGGAGGCATTCTAACAGGATTCCATTTGGTATCAGAGCATAGGATGCTAAGAGCATCAGGGGTATTGTGTGCAGGGCGAAGACCAGTATAAAGAGAGGAATGACGAAAGAGGCAAACCTTACCATCAAGAGTTTACTGCGAAGAATCGGCTTTGAGAAGTACAGTAAGAGCATTCCTTGGGCTCGATCCCTGGCGATGTTGCCGCAAGTCTGCAAGATCACAAGAAGGATAGCAAATATGCCACCATTAAATCCCATATAGGTCATTGAGAAAAGGCGTAGAACAAGCTGACTGCTCAGCAGTTCCCTAAGTTGTAGCATGCTGTAATAGGATAAAAATTTGATGATCTCATCTGATGTTTTACTTCCTATCAGGACTCTGATGATCCCGTAATCCGTTGAAAACCGCTGAGGATATTCCGAGAAAAGAAAACCCATAAAGAACCCGGTGGTAAAGAGAGTAAGGACGAAGAAGCTCCAGCTTGTAAGGACTTTCCCGATCTCCACCCTCACGAGATTAATTGTCTGACTTATAGAGGTTCTCCAGTTCACCTCTTCTCCTCCTCCTCAAGTAGCTTTAAGAAGATCTCCTCCAAGGACCTCTTGACTCGGTTAAAGCGAAGTAACTCCAAACCCGCCTCCACTAATACCCTTGGGATCTCCTTTGAGGCCTGCGATGAGTCCTTTACCTCTACTTCCAAGTGGTCTCTAACCCTCATGATATTGATTACAGAATTTAAGCCAGAGAGTAGCTCCTCTGTCCTTTGGAGATCGTTCGTCTTTAGTTCAAAGGTGTTAGTTAGACCCCTCGTTTTTAGCTTCTCAAGTTCACCTTCTAAGATGACCCTCCCATGGCTCATTATAACCACATAGTCAGAGACTTTTTCTACCTCCGAGAGTACGTGACCAGATAAGAAAACCGTCTTCCCCTCTTCCTTTAACTCCCTAATCTTCTCCAGGACCTCATGACGGCCGAGAGCGTCCAAGTTGCTTGTAGGTTCATCGTATATAAGGAGCTCAGGATCGTTGATCAGTGATTGGGCTATCAATAGGCGTTGTTTCATCCCTGCACTAAAACTCTTGATTAGGTCTTCAGCGTTCTCCTCTAAACCCATCCACCTCAACAGATCCAGGGATCTCTCCCTTGCCTCACGTCTACTAAGGCGGCAGAGATATCCAATATAACTCATGAACTTCAACGCCGACCAATCTCCAGGGAGGTTAACCCTCTCAGGAAGGAAGCCTATCTTCGCCTTCGCTTCAATATCTCTTGGGTCTCTGCCTAACACCGTTACCCTACCGGATTTCGGCTTTAGTGCTCCAAGCAGAATTTTAACAAGGGTCGTCTTACCTGCGCCATTAGGGCCAATAAGGGCGAAGACTGTTCCATAAGGTACGCTAAGGCTGATGCCGTCGAGGGCCTTTACTTTACTGTAGCTATAATGGAGGCCCTCAACGATTATCGCCTGCCCCTTCTCAACCATAACTTGACCCTCCTAATCAAGTGATACTTAGTGAGGATGAAGACCGAACTTAAAATTATTAATGTGATTATTGGAGGGAAGGAGGTGTAGAAATAGGCCTCCATAGATTTGCTACTAATTCTTTCCACTTCAGGTGAACCTCCTGGACTTGTGAAGTATATTAGAGCCCCCCTTGCCACATTCCCCTCCACCTGGGTTATATTTATAAGAGTGATGAGTAATCCATACTCAGTATCATAATAGGCTAGGATGTTATCTTGAGAGAGAATCCAACACACTCTAACAGCGCCACTAAAGTTTGGAAGTTCTTGTACGCCTTTACCCACGACGGTGAATGAATTGTTTAGAATTTTTATCTCATCCTCTACGCGAATATCTGTATCTATCCACCATAGCACCCTCCTATCGGTTCCATTTATCCTCCTGGACCTGTCTACGAGATACCATCGAATCGACTCCGAAACATTCTCTTCGTCATACCGCCACTCCTTTTCTTCTGTGATATTGAGATATTGACTAAGCGCCTGCCCCTCCAGGAACCAGTGTATATGTTGTCCCTCTCTCCGAATTTCCTTTATCTTCCCCGAGGTTAGATTGATGATTATGGGGCTCATGTGGTAATTGGCAAGCCAAAAGCGCTCTCCTTCAGAGAATCTATCAAAAAGGCTTCTTGAGGGATGTACATCGGGTATATGGAAGAATAATAGAATAATAAGGAGGGGAAAGATAAGTTGTCGGCTCTTTATCTTCAACAAGAGCACCACTCATAAGGTCCTATATCTAAACACAACCTTATTATAACTTACTAAATACGTCCTTAAATAGTTTAAAAGAGGGGGAAGAGGACGAGAGGACCTTCTTATTAGAGAACATATCAACTTTATTCTATCGAAAGAAAGGAATAAAAAAATCTTAAGTTACCGGTATCTCAAGAAATCCTCATGAGGCTCTTCGCCACCACGGTCCCCGGCGCCGAGGACCTCGCCGCCCAGGAGGTCGAGGCTCTCCTGGGATGCCGCCCCGAGCCGGGGGTCGGCCGCATCTACTTCGAGGGCCCAAGGGAGGCCGTCTACCTCCTGAACCTCCGGTCCAGGACCCTCTACAAGGTGATGATCGAGCTCTGCCGGGGGAGGTTCGAGGGGCTGGAGGGCCTCTATCGGCTGGCCAGGTCCCTGGACTATGGCTGGGTCATCGGGGCGGATCAGAGCTTCGCCATCAGGAGTGAGCGGTACGGGGAGCACGACTTCACGAGCGTGGATGTCTCGAGGGTCGTGGGGCAGGCCGTCATAGACAGCTATAAGGAGTCCCGGGGGGTGCGCCTCAGGGTCGACCTGGAGAAGCCGGATGTGGAGATAGAGGTCCTCGTCAGGGGGGAGGAGTTCCTCATGGGGGTGAACACGACGGGGCGCTCCCTCCACAGGAGGGGCTACCGGGTCTACGAGCACCCCGCCGCCCTCAAGCCCACCATCGCCTCGGCGATGATCCTCTGGAGCGGCTGGACCCCGGAGCGCTCCCTCCTCGACCCCATGTGTGGGGGAGGGACGATCCCGATAGAGGCGGCCCTCATGGCCCGGAACATCGCCCCCAACGGACGTAGGGAGGACTTCTCCTTCCTCAAATTGAGGCTCTTCAACCGGGAGGAGTTCGAGGAGGAGAGGAGGAGGACCTTGGAGGCGGAGAGCGGCGGATGCTTCCCCATCCACGGGATGGAGCGATCCCGGAGGCACCTCAGGGGGGCCCTCCGCAACGCCGAGGAGGCGGGCGTCCGGGACACCATCCACTTCATCCTGGGGGACGCGACGAGGTGGGAGGACTACCCCCAAGGGGACCTCGAGTACGTCATCGTCAACCCACCCTACGGGATCAGGATGGTCCCCGGGGGGAGCCCCAAGAGGCTTTATGTGGGGTTCCTGGAGGCCCTGAAGGGGAAGGGGCCCGGCGCAACCCTCGTCCTTATCACGGCAGCCTCACGCCGTTTCAGGGAGGCCGTCGAGGAGGTGGGGGTGGAGGTGGTGGGGGAGAGGAGGGTGATGCACGGCGAACTCACGACCACCCTCTTCAAATGCCGTATCCCCTGACCACGCCGAAGGCTCAGAAAAGCGTTTAAGGTCTTCCGTCCCTCAGTTTAACTTGGATCAGTGTTGAGGGTCACCTTCTGGCTCCTGGACATAGGCTACGAGGTGAGGGACGGTCAGCCCGAGGTCTGGCTCTGGGGGATAGACGAGGAGAACAGGCGCATCCTCGTCATAGACCGGGGGTTCCTCCCCTACTTCTACCTCACCATCAAGGAGGGGGAGAACCCTGAGGCAGTCCTCAGCCGCGTTCAGCGCCTCAGGGGGGAGCTACCCCTCATAAGGGAACTTGAGTTGGTAGACAGAAGGTTCTTCGGGAGACCCGTGAAGGCGATCAAGGTCGTCTGCGGGAACCCAGAGGTCCTATCGAAGTACTCGAGGAAACTCGGGAAGGTCCCTGGGGTGGGGATGTGCCTCGAGGAGAATATACGCTACTCGATGCGGTACCTCATAGACCATGGGATCACCCCCTGCGGCTGGCACGAGGTGGAGGTAGAGAAGGCGGAGAGACCCAGCGGCCTCCAAGTCGAGGCCGTCTACAGGGCCAGATCCCCCCCAAAGGATGTGGAGAAGGCGGAGCCCCCCTCCCTCCGAGTCCTCGGTTTCACCATGGTCGCGTATAGCCGGAGGGGGACGCCGAAGCCGGAGAGGGACCCGGTCGTGATCCTCTCGGTGGCGACGAACAGCGGGAAAGAGGCGCAGTTCGTCGCAGAGGGGGGAGACGACAGGCCCGTGATAGAGGGCTTCCTCAGATACCTGAGGGAGTTCGACCCCGACGTCATCGTCGGCTATGGGTCGAACCAGCGGGACTGGCCCTACCTCCTCACCCGGGCGAGGGGGCTCGGCCTCCGCCTCTCCGTCGACAGGGAGGGGGGTGAGCCCCATACCAGCGTCTACGGCCACATATCCATCGCGGGGAGGGCGAACGTCGACCTCTATGACTTTGCTGACGAGCTCCCGGAGGTGAAGGTGAAGACACTGGAGAACATAGCGGAGTTCCTCGGCGTGATGAGACTGGAGGAGCGGACCCTCATCGACGAGGTGGACATCCCCGCCTACTGGGAGGACCCGGACCGACGGCCGCTCCTCCTGAAGTTCTCCCTCGAGAACCTCCGCAGCATCATGGGGATCGCCGAGGCGATGTTCGACTACGCCCTCCAGCTCTCCTCCCTCGTCGGGATACCCCTCGACCACATAGGGACGGCGGCCGTGGGCTTCAGGGTGGAGTGGTTCCTCATCAGGGAGGCCTACAGGATCGGGGAGCTCGTCCCCACCCGGAGACCCCGCCCCTACAGGACCTACGTAGGCGGGATGGTCCTCAAGCCCAGGCCCGGGATCCATGAGGAGATCGCGGTCCTCGACTTCAAGTCCATGTACCCCAGCATCATGATAGCGAAGAACATCTCCCCCGACACCTACGTCCCACCCGAGGAGCCCGACCCCCCCTGCGGCGTCTACGTCGCCCCAGAGGTCGGACACCGCTTCAGGAAGGAGCCGCCGGGCTTCTACAAGGAGGTGCTCACCCGCCTCCTCAGGGCGAGGGAGGAGATCCGGGAGAGGCTGAGGACCCTGGACCCGGAGAGCGTCGAGTACCGCGTCCTCGACGCGAGGCAGAGGGCCGTGAAGGTCATCACCAACGCCTCCTACGGCTACACGGGGTGGCTGGGCGCTCGATGGTACCTGAAGCCCGTCGCCGAGGCGACGACGGCCTGGGGGAGGCACATCATCAGGAACACCATAGAGATGGCCAAGAAGATGGGCCTCGAGGTCGTCTACGGGGACACGGACAGCATCTTCATAAGATACGACCCCGAGAAGGTCGAGAGGCTCTCCAAGGCGGTTGGGGAGGAGCTCGGCCTGGAGATCAAGCCGGATAAGGTGTACGTCCGCGTCCTCTTCACGGAGGCGAAGAAGAGGTACTGTGGGCTCCTCCCCGACGGGCGGCTGGACGTCGTGGGGATGGAGGTGATCAGGGGGGACTGGGCGGCCGTCGCGAAGGAGGTGCAGGAGGGGGTCCTGGGGATCCTCCTGAGGGAGAAGGACCCGAAGAAGGCCGCCGGCTTCGTCCGGGGCTACGTCTCGGACCTCCTGGCGCGGAGGACCCCCTACCGGGACCTCATCATCTGGAAGACCCTCACGAAGCCCCTGAAGGAGTACAAGGTGAGGGCGGCCCACGTGGAGGCCGCGAGGATGCTGATGCAGGAGGGGTGGGAACTCACCCTCGGGGACAAGGTCGGCTACGTCATCACGAAGGGGGAGGGGAAGCTCTACGAGAGGGCGAAGCCCTACAACCTCGCCTCCTACGACGAGGTGGACCTCGACTACTATGTGGAGAAGCAGGTCATACCCGCAGCCCTCAGAATCCTAAAACAGTTCGGGGTCACCGAAAGAGAAATCCTCCCTCCAACTTCCTAGTCTAACTGATTATAAAAGAAATGGATCTTACCCTTTAGAACTTCTTTGTCGTCTCTCGACGACAAATCGATTCACCTTACTTCTATCAAAGTGGTAGCAGTTAATGTGTTCTCCTCGTCTTCAGTAAAGTAACCCAGATAAACCCTAATGTAATAGATCCCCTCTCTGAGAAGGCTGCCCTCATCAAATCAGCCACATACGAAATGTTTTGAACAGATGTTCAAAAACATAGTATTATATCTCTGTTACGGGAAGAGATAGGAGTAAGAACCCTAATGGGGCGTTTATCAAGGATGCCTCATCCACGAGTCAGCACTACTACCCTACTTTTATTGACTTCCCTACTCCTAGCCCTCGTCACGAGTACCACAACGCTATTCGACTTCCAAGGATTCTACCTCACCACAAGTAGAAGATGGATGGATGGTAGCCCTCATAATAGCCTCCTCATTTGTTCACACAGCATCTACCCCAGCTTCGCCTATTTGATCGTAGCTAAGGCCTGTTTGATCGAAGATACCCTATACATTGGGGTTCTGGGTGTCCAACCCTGTATGGGTATATGCCCAGCGATGACGGGCCCTGCGAGCAGGGGCATCTCAGACCTTAACGGGATGCCCGATGGTTTTTATAACGCCGTCCTCGTCTGGGATGGTGGGACGAGCTATTATCGTATCATGAAGCGGGGAGAAGAATTCGAGGTGATCCCCGCTGCCCCTTCCCTCACGACCTATCTTATCGCCAATCTCATGTTCCTGCGTCCGCTGAATCCATGGCTTAACTTGCTCCTTTGCCTCGGATTGGGGGTTCTCTACCTCCTCATGCCCCAGTTCATTGGAATCTGGAAGAGAAGGTTTGGGAGCAGTTCTCTGAAGGCTTTGTCAATAGGTCTCATCATCTATGGATCCCTATACCTTATCGAGTCTCTGTTCCCAGTCCGCCTCGACCTCCTGTGGCAGCTCCTCTTGAGCGCTGGCCCCTTTATCACGGGCATGGCTATCATCAGCATCGGCTTAAGGTTCAAGAAGATAGCCATTGGAGAAGGAGAGGTGAGCTCAAGGGACATCGTTCAAGCTATTTTCGGCCTAGGCCCTAAGACTCTTGGGATCTGAGATCCATCGCCTATAGAATCTCTTGGCCGCTGGGAAGGCGTATAATATTTATCTTCCCATTCCCTCCTAAAGGGAGGGTTAACGGGGTTCGAGGCTTGATCCTCCTTAGGCTCATGAGCCGACTCTTCGGGGCAAGATCGGATCTGAGGGCCTCAGCCCGCTCAGGGGATGTCTGAGATGAGGGAGGTCTCTGCCTTCTCGCCCGGCCACATAACGGGCTTCTTCCAGATCTGCGATGAGCCCGAGGACCCCCTGCTGAAGGGGTCGAGGGGGGTGGGGGTCTCCCTCTCCAGGGGGGTCATCACTACGGTGAGAGTCGAGCCTTCGCCGAGGACTTCCCTGGAGATACGGATCAACGGCCGCCCGGAGCCTCGGGCTGTCGTCTCGGAGTACGTCCTCAGGGAGATGCTCTCCCGGACAAGGGGGGATTACAGGGTCGTCGTGGACCATGAGGTCGAGATACCCATGGGGGCTGGGATGGGGTCGAGCGGTGCCGGGGCCCTCAGCCTCGCCCTGGCCTTCAACGAGGCCCTCGGCCTGGGCCTGTCGGAGGAGGAGGCCGCCCAAGTCGCCCACCTCGCCGAGGTGAAGTGCAGGACCGGCCTGGGGACGGTCATCGCCGAGACCTATGGGGGGCTGGAGGTGAGGGTGAGGGCCGGCGCCCCCGGCGTGGGGGAGGTTCTGAAGGTTCCCTTGAGGGGGGACTACGTCGTCGCCTGCCTCTCCTTCGGGCCCATACCGACGAGGAGCATCCTCACCGACGAGGTCTATAGGAGGAGGATCAACGAGCTGGGGGATATGTTCATCACAGAGTTCCTACAATGGCCCGAGCCCAAGACCTTCATGAGGTACTCGAGGAGCTTCGCGGAGCACGTCAGCCTCATCACCGAGAGGGTGAGGAGGGTGCTGAGGGAGGCCGACGAGGTGGGCTTCACCTGCAGCATGCCCATGTTCGGCGAGGCCGTCTTCTCCCTCCTGAGGAGAGAGGAGTTGGGAGATCTCCTGGAGATCTTCGAGAGGCATCAAGCCCCGACCCTAATCCTATCAGGAGTGGATGAGAGAGGAGCGAGGCTGATTTGACCGAGAAAGTCCATATCCCACCTGGACACCCGAGGGCCGAGTCCCTCAGGATCAGGGAGAGGATGGTGGAGTACGCCCGAAGGGGCGTCGTCGTCCTCTCGGGGCTCATAGCCCATGGGAGGGGGGAGGCCTTTGACTACCTCATCGGCGAGAGGACGACGGAGAGCGCGAGGAAGGCGATAAGGGCCGCGGCGGCGGCCCTCCTCCAGGCCGAGCACCCCGTCATCTCAGTGAACGGGAACGCTGCGGCCCTCTCAGCCCATGAGATCGTCCACCTCGCCGAGGTGACGGGGGCGGCCATCGAGGTCAACCTCTTCCACAGGCTTCCCGGTAGGGAGGAGGCCGTGGCGGAGGTGCTGAGGGAGGCGGGTGCCCGGGAGATCCTGGGTATCGGGGAGGCGGCGTCGGCCCAGATACCTGAGATCCAGAGCGATAGGAGGCGGGTCGACCCTCGGGGGATCCTCATCGCTGACGTGGTCCTCGTTCCCCTGGAGGATGGGGATCGGACCGAGGCCCTCGTGAAGATGGGGAAGACCGTCATAGCCATCGACCTCAACCCCCTCTCCAGGACGGCCCAGTACGCCACCATCACCATCGTGGATAACATCGTCCGAGCCATGCCCGCGCTCGTGAGGGAGGCAGAGGGGCTTAGACACCTGAGTCGGGAAGAGCTCAGGGAGATCCTCTCCAAGTACAGTAACAGGGAGGTCCTCTCAGAGACGATTAGGCTCATCCTGGAGCGCCTCTCAGGCCTCGCCGGGAAAGGCATATATCTGTCACTCCCGAAGGATATGGGAGACCCGTGTTGAAGAGGATCATCGTCCTCGGCGCCGGTGCCGTGGGAAGCTACTACGGCGCCCTCCTCTCGAGGAAGAACGACGTCCTCCTTGTGGGCCGTCGCCCCCACATCGAGGCCATAAACTCCCGAGGCCTCATTCTCTCCGGGGAGGTGGAGGGCGTCTTTAAGGTCCGGGGCGCGACGGAGATAAGTGAGGTCCCCGATGGCTCCCTCCTCCTCTTGACGACGAAGGCCCATGACTCTGAGAGGGCCGTCGCCTCCATCAGGGACCGCCTAGGGGAGGGGGTCGTCATCCTCGTCCTGCAGAATGGTCTTGGGAACGAGGAGGTCGTCAGGAGGGTGGTGGGGGAGAGGGCTGAGGTGATCCGGGGCCTCGTCACCAGCGGCATCGAGTTCAGGGAGCCAGGGAGGATCTTCGTGAGGAAGGTGGGGGAGACGATCCTGGGGAGGGGTGGGAGGGAGGAGGAGATCGCGAGGATCTTCAACGAATGCGGCCTCGAGACGAGGCTCTCGGAGGACATGCCCCGAGAGATCTGGCGGAAGCTCGTCATGAACTGCGTGATAAACCCCCTAACGGCGCTACTCCGGGTCCCCGATAACGAGGTCGCCGCTGACAGCCTCAGGGATCTGAGGAGGCGTATCGTCGAGGAGTGCGTCGCCGTCGCGAGGGCTGAGGGCGTCAACCTGGATATGGGGATCCTGGAGGAGCTGGAGGGGGTTATACCCTCCTACAGGAACTTCTCCTCCATGTGTCAGGACATCATGAGGGGGAAGCGGACCGAGATCGACTTCCTCAACGGGAAGGTCGTCGAGCTGGGGAGGAGGCACGGCATCGAGACGCCGGTGAACGAGGCGATGGTCTCCCTCATAAGGTTTCTGGAGGGTAGAAGGTGAATCCCACTGAGCTCAGGAAGAGGTTGATCGAGGAGGCGAGGAGGAGGAAGCTGGTGATGCTCACGGCCTACGACTACCAGATGGCCAAGATCCTCGACGACGTAGGGGTCGATATGATCCTCGTCGGGGACAGCCTCGGGATGACGGTGATGGGGTACCCCGATACGAAGAGCGTCACCATGGAGGATATGATCCACCACACCAGGGCCGTGGCGAGGGGCGTGAAGAGGGCCCTCATCGTCGGCGATATGCCGATCCACTCCGACGACACGCCTGAGCTGGCCCTGAGGAACGCGAGGAGGTTCCTGGAGGCCGGGGCCCACGCCGTGAAGATCGAGGGAAACAAGCCTGAGGTGATCAAGACCCTCATCGACGCTGGGATACCAGTGATGGGGCACGTGGGGCTCCTCCCCCAGACGGCCAAGAGGTACAGGGTCAGGGGGAAGAAGAGGGAGGAGGCGGAGAGGATCTTCAGGGACGCGGTGGACCTCGACGGCCTCGGCGTCTTCTCCATCGTCCTCGAGTCCATACCCAAGAGGCTGGCCAGGAGGATCACGGAGGCCGTGGAGGCTCCGACGATCGGGATCGGGGCCGGGATTCACTGCGATGGGCAGGTCCTCGTCATCAACGACCTCCTCGGGATGGACGAGTCCTTCAAGCCGAAGTTCGTGAAGAGGTACGCTCACCTCGAGAGGATCATAAGGGAGGCGGTCCGGAGATTCATAGACGACGTCCTGAACGAGAGGTTCCCCGACGAGGAGCACACCTACCACTGAGACCTCAAAAGGGTTATTTACTTCTGCAAACCCGATCTGGTTAGTAAGGGATGTGATAGGATGATCCGGAGTGAGATCTTCAACTCTGTGACCCTCGAGGAGATGCGCCACGTCAAGGGGATCAAGTGGGGTCTCCACGGCCCCGACGTGATCCCCATGTGGCTCGCTGATCCGGACTTCCCCGTCGCTATCGAGATCAAGAGGGCCCTGATAGAGGCCGTCCAGGATGAGGACCTCTTCTACGCCTCCGATCTACCGGTCAGGGAGGCGATGGCGGAGAAGGTGAGGGAGAGGAATAGAATAGAGGCGAAGGCGGAGGACATCATGATAACCCAGGGGGTCCTCCCCGCGATGTGGCTCGCCGTCGAGTACGCCTGCCAGCCCGGGGACGAGGTCGTCGTCACAGACCCGATGTACTACCCCTTCTTCATGGCCGTGGAGAGGTGTGGGGCGAAGTCCCTCTACTGGAAGCTCGAAGAGGAGGAGGGGTACCGGTTCGACGTCGACGCGCTGAACGAGCTCGTGACCGAGAGGACGAAGCTGATCTTCCTCTGCAACCCCCATAACCCTTGTGGCCGCGTCCTCACTGAGGAGGAGCTGAGGGGGATCGGGGAGATCGCCGTGGACCATAACCTCACCATCATGTCCGATGAGCTCTGGGAGGACATCGTCTTCGATGGGAGGAGGCACATCAGCATCGCCTCTCTCAGCCCCGAGATCGAGGAGAGAACCATGACGAGCTTAGGCTTCTCTAAGACCTATGGGGTCGCGGGGCTCCAGATAGGGTACCTCGTCGCCACGAACAAGGAGATGATGAAGGAGCTGAGGATGATCGCGAGGTGCGTCCTCAGGGGGACGTCGACGCTTTCGAGGGCGGCGGCGCCCGTCATGCTGAGCGACCGCCTGAAGTGGTGGAGGGAGGGGATAGTGAAGCACCTCACCATGATCAGGGACCTGGTGGAGAAGAGGTTCAAGGAGATGCCGGGGGTTACATGCCCGAAGCTGGAGGGGACCTACCTCATGTTCCCGAACCTCAGTAGCTATGGGAAGACGAGTGATGAGATGACGGACTACCTCCTTAAGGAGGGGAAGATCGCCGTCTCCTCCGGCTCCCACTTCGGATCCAACGGTGAGGGCCACGTCAGGATGTGCATAGCGACGAGTGAGAGCATCATCAACGAAGCCTTAGACAGGATGGAGCGTGCCCTCGCAAAACTCAGGTAGGGGAGCCTACTTCCCCAGGCCCCTGATCTTCCTCAGTCCCCTCATCTTTTTCCCCGCGGAAGTAAGCCCCCTGTAGACCCTGCCCCTCTTGGGCTTCACCTCGATCCTCGGCCTCTGGAAACTTATCCCCGCCTTCCTCGCCTCCTCCACGTAAGCCCTGATCCTCTCCACGTTCTCCTCGTACTTGGTGCTCCTCCTCTTATCCACGGGGATGCCGAGCCTCAGGGCCTCGCCCATCGAGATGCCTGCCTCCTCCAACTCCCCCCGGGAGAAGCCCTTCCCCTCCCTCGGACCACCCTTTCCGTAGACTATCGGGGTGATGACCCTCGGCATCTCCCTCCACCCTCCGGACTATCTCAGCGATAGGACTTCTGGCGCCTCCTCCTCGCCCCAGGTCCCCCGAACTTCTTCGGCTCCTTCTGCCTCGGGTCCCCGGCGAGCATGCTCCTATCGTAGCTGAGGAAGAGGTTCCTCAGGGTCTTGCTCCTCGTCCAGCTGACGAGGGCCCTCGCTATCGCCATCCTCGCCGCGTCCGCCTGGCTCATGATACCCCCGCCCTGGACCTTGACCTTGATGTCGAGGCGCTTCCTGATCTCGTCGCCGGCGAGGAGGAGAGGCTCCAGTATCTTGTCCCTCACCAGGGCCGGTGAGAGGAGCTCCAGGGGCTTGTTGTTCACCCTGATCCTCCCCTTCCCCTCTCTGACCGTGACCCGTGCGACGGAGGTCTTCCTCCTCGCGCTCACGTGGATGAGCTTCACCCGCTTCGACATCCTATCGTCCTCACACCCATGGGTTTTCCTCTAATAAAAATCTATTCGACCTCAGGGGTTCCACCCTATGTTCCTCGCGACCTCCCCCACCGTCACGTACCTCCCCTTCAGCCTGCTCACGTGGGCCTCCTCCAGGGTCTCCCTCTCCCTCCCCTCCAGCTCCTTGGGGACGCCGATGTAGACCCTGAGGCGCTTGAAGGCCTCCCTCCCCCTGGCCTTGCGGTAGGGGAGCATCCCCCTGATCGTCCTCCTCACGATCCTGTCGGGCCTCCTCCAGTGGATCGGCCCCTTCCTCGCCCCGCCGACCTCCAGGAACCTCTTCCGCTCCCTTATGATCTGGCCTCTATCCCCCGAGATGACGGCGTCCTCGGCGTTCACTATGATGATCCTCTCCCCATTGAGGAGACGCTTCGCTACGATGCTCGCCATCCTACCCAGGATTAGGCCCTCGGCGTCGATGACTGTGAATCCCTCTCCTCCCGACATCTCCGTCCTACACCGACCTCAGTGTGTTAAACCCTCCACCGCCCGAAATTATAAGGATTTCCCCAATAAAAGATTTCATCTTCCCCAAGACATCTCCACAAAAAGGCGAGTCTCCTCATGCCCTGCCCTCGATGACGACCCTCCGCGCGGGGACCGAGACCGATAGGAGGGCTGCACAAATGAGGCAGAAGAGTCCGCCGACGATGAAGGGGACCTTGAGGCCGAACTGGTCCCAGAGGAAGCCGAAGAAGAGGGGACCTGGGATGTCGCTGAGGCCGGTGAGCATCTTATAGGTCCCGATGACCTCCGCCCTCTGCTCCACGGGCGCCAGGTCCGCGACCCAGGCCTGGATATTCGGCTTGTAGAGGCCCTGGTATACGCCGTGGAGGAGGAAGAGGGCCCCGATGGTGATGAAGTTGAAGGCGAAGGCGAAGCCCATCGTCATCACCCCGAGGACGGCCATCCCCGCCAGGATCGGCGTCTTACGCCCAAATTTATCGGAGAATCCTCCGGCGATGTAGGCGGTGGGGGCGAAGCTGACGTTGATCAGCCAGTAGAGGAGGACGGTGGCCCAGAACTGCTCCTTGGGGATGCCGAGGATCTTCGCCCCGCAGACGAGCATGAAGTTCTCCGTCACGTTCCAGAAAGCCCACAAGGAGGACAGGTCCATGAACCCCTCTCAACACGCCAAAGAGTACACTCCTCATTTATCTCAACAATTGAATATGATTAGGAAAAATTTTTACTACTTCTGATGGAAGTCTCTATTAATGGTGAAATAGTTGATTCCAGAGTATGAATGCCCAAAATGTGGGGAAAAATTCACAGATGAACAATATAAGGAAAGTCGTTTCTGTTCAGAGTGCGGCACCCTTCTACGTAAGTGTCGTCCACCACGATACTGGATCTTT
Organism: Candidatus Bathyarchaeota archaeon; assembly: GCA_003601775.1. Classification (GTDB taxonomy): domain Archaea; phylum Thermoproteota; class Bathyarchaeia; order TCS64; family PIYN01; genus PIYN01. The sequence goes on along the minus strand of PIYN01000017.1, from coordinate 6,109 downwards.
CAATTCAATCCCAGGAAATATAGGTGATTTGATTGGATAAAGGAAAATGAAGGGAAAACTGAACAATGGCTAACCAGCCAACATTCCAAAGAAATCCATAAAGGAGATAAAGTGGTTGTCTGGGCTTCAGGTCCAAAAGCAGGGGTCTACGCTATAGGCGAAATATTGACAAATCCAAAGAGGAAACCACTTAATCAAGAACAAAAGAAATATTGGAATATAAAAACAGATGTTTTTAAATTTCTATCCAATAAAAGCGTTATAGTGAAATATTCGAAGATAATTACCGATAATCCCCTTCTTAAAGGAGAGTGTGAACAGGATCCTATACTCTCAGGTATGCCTGTTCTGAAGGGGATTCAAGCTACGAACATCCCGATCGGAAAAAGATACTGGGATAGGATCTTAGAGCTACTTCATGGAAGGGTGTTGTAACCGTTAGAAGTGGGCCGGGCCGGATTTGAACCGGCGACCTCTGCGGTGTGAACGCAGTGTCCTGACCAGCTGAACGACCGGCCCAGGTTAGACCTCCACCTTCTCACACTTTATCTTGTTGAGGAGTGCCTCCGCCTCCCCCTTTGGGAGCTTGATGGTGTAGAGCCTCCTCCTCGTCCTCAGCTTCAGCTTCACGATCTCTCCCAGCCTCTTGATGCGGCACTCCTTGGCTCTCTGGGCGATCTCGAGGAACTTCTCCTTGTCGAAGATCTCCTGTGGCACTCCCCTCACCCCTCTTCAACCAAAATCAACGCCCTCCTTATAATTAGTCTTTCGCTCGAGGGGAAGGTTAATCTACCCTTAAGGGTTTAGTTGAACTGAGTGGAGAGGAGTTATGAAGGTCAAGTGGCTTGGACACGCCAGCTTCCTCATAACCTCAGGAGGGAAGAAGGTCTACATCGACCCCTACGCTGGGGAGTACACCGAGAAGGCCGACTTGATACTCGTGACCCATGGTCACAGGGACCACTGCGACCTACATAAGATCTCCCAGGTTGTGAAGCCGGATACCTTCATCGTGACCTGTCTCAGGGCGGCGGGGAAGGTACGGGGCGTGGGCGTGGAGGTCCTCCCCCTGGAGCCCGGGGAGGAGAAGGAGGTGAAGGGCTTCAGGCTCCTCGGGGTCGAGGCCTACAACACCCATAGGTTCATGTTCCCCAAGATCCCCTTCCACTCAAAGGGGAGCCAGGTGGCCTTCATCATCGAGGCAGAGGGGAAGCGCCTCTACCACGCAGGGGACACGGACCTCCTCCCCTCCATGAAGGAGTTGGGACCAATAGACGTGGCGATGATCCCCATAGGAGGCCGATACACCATGGACGTGAAGGAGGCCGTAGAGGCCGTTAAGGTCATCGGTCCAAAGGTGGTCCTCCCGATGCATAGGAGGAATGCGGACGTCGAGGAGTTCAAGAAACTGGCTGAGGAGGGATCTGACGCGAAGGTCGTTGTCCTCAAGGAGGGAGAGGAGCTGGAGGTTCCATGAAGGAGGGCTATCCGCTCAGAAGCGATCCAGCCCCTCGAGCCTCAGGAGGTACCTCTTAACCTCGACGCCGCCCCCGAAGCCTCCGATGCGCCCATCCGCCCTGACGACTCTATGACAGGGGACCACGATCATGAGCCGGTTCCTCCCCACGGCATTCCCCACCGCCCTGTAAGCCCTGGGCCGACCCACCCTGGCAGCGATCTCCTTATAGGTCGAGACCCTCCCATAGGGGATCTCCGCGACGGCCCGCCAGACAGCCCTCTGGAACTCCGTCCCCCTTAAATCCAAGGCAAGGTCTGAGAAGGAGGTCGGCACGCCCCGGAAGTAGTCGCGAAGGCGATTGAAGAGCTCCCTGAAGGGCCCCTCATCCCTCTCGGGCTCCCCGCCGAACCTCCTCAGGGAGGTTAGAAACTCCCCCTCCGAGGGACCTAAAGTAACGCGGTAGAGGCCCCTCTCCGTCGCCGCCACCCATAAGCGCCCTACCGGGGTGTCAAGATAGTTGTAATAGATGGGGACCACCCCTCAGATCACCGTCCAAATCACGTCTAAACTGCAGGAGGTAATAGGGGATAGGCCTGGGCCGGGATACTACTTCTTTAAGTAATAACTGTTTTTTGCTACCTTTTTAAGTTATGTCTGCGGGGGGTTTGGGAAGGGCTTGTGTGTTTGGAGCGGGACTGACCTTTAGTAGTAATATGTAGACCCTTCCCAGTAATACCTCCTTTTGGGACGTTTGATAAATTTTATGGATTTCTCTCTTCATCTCTGAAAATTTGGGTTGATTATTCCCTTTTCCATAGTGCTACGGCGAGGGCTGTGGTGAGGCCGATGCCCAGGGCGTAGCCTATGATGTTTGGTATGGGGCCTCGGGCCGGGGCCCTCTCGTAGGGCAGCACGTTGAGGTAGATGTAGGTGTTGGCCCTGATGGTGGCGTAGCCTGTGGCTGAGAGCCTCAATTCGACGGGGATGGTGTAGTTGCCGGGCTGTGCTGTGGCCGGCGGCCTGACCCTGATGGTTAGGGTGCCTGTTTTGATGGGCTCCGTGCTTGTGAGGGTGAGGGGCAACGCGTCGGCGAGGGCGAACCACTCGGTGTACTCGCCGAAGGTGACGGCCTCCACGGTGACCTGCGTCGTCCCCGTCCAGGTGACTGTGAGCTCGGCCCGCTCCTCCCTTCCCTGCGTGGCCTCTAGGGTCAGGGTTTGGACCCTGATGTCCAGGGCTGGAGGCGTGCCCCCTCCCTCTCCGCCGCCTGTGCCGATAGACCAGTCCAGGGTGAGCGTCCGGCTGCTGGAGAGGGTGTAGGTGCCCCAGAAGAGGCTGTCTGCGCTGCTGTACCAGGCCTCGTCGAAGCCCGAGGTCCTCTGAGGGGCTCCCCAGCCGGTGCAGTCCACGTACAGCGTCCCAGAGCCCGCCGACCCGTTCACCACGACCGTGAGGACCTGCGAGACCAGGGTGACGGAGGTGAGGCGGCCGTGGGTGAGCCCTCGGACCCTCAGTCCTCCCCAGCTCTTCCACGCTATCACGATGGGCCTGGAGCCGTCGTGGCTGAGGGTGAGATACCCGTCGTAGTCGCTGTCCAGGTCGTAGGTGGCGTTGAGGACGTAGACGGGCCTGGGCCCCGAGACCTTGAGGGTGTAGACGCTCTGGGACTCCGCGAAGCCGACGGTCAGGAGGCTGCCGTCCCAGGTGAGGCTGGCGAGTTCCACATCGCTCTCCACCAGCCTCGCTCCGCGTTTGGCGACCGGCAGGGTCTGGTTCTGGGCCTTGTAGGTGATGCCGTACAGGGCGTCCTGGACGCCGTAGGCCGTCTGACCCCAGTCGAAGTCGCTGGGGAGGTTCGTGGAGTTGAACTCAGCCCACCCAGTTCCGTTTGTGAGGGCCGTGACCCCGGCGAAGCAGACGGTCCCTCCAGCCACATCCGCCCCGTCGTAGGCATAGACCATGTGGATATAGACTTCTCCAGAGATCATGTCGATACTATAACCGTCAGCCTTCAAGGCATCCCAGATCACCGTGACGTTTTTTCCATTCATATTAACCGTGTTGAGGTTCCCCACGCTTCCGGAGACGCTGTCATAGGTGACGGCCTGAACCGCATCCTTGCTGTCCGTGGCTGTCCAGTCTCCACCCGTCTGATGCGTGAGCGTAAGCCCGTTCAGGGTGAAGGAGCCCGAGGTGATGTCCGCCCCGTCGTACTCGTAGTGGAGGTGGATCGTGAGGGTCACAGTGGTGCCTACATCCCTCCTCGTGTCGTCCGCCGTGAGGCTGTAGACGAGGATCCTGTCCACGATGACGGCTCTCCCGCTGGAGTAGGGACCCTCAGCGTCTTGGCTGTCCCAGGTCTTCACGCGCCAGTAGTAGAGCCCGACCGTTGAGGGTAAGGCCTGCGTGGTGCTGGTTGAGGACGAGGAGACCTTCCCCGTGTCGATAACGGGGCTGGAGAAGTCGCAGTCGTCATCCAGTTGAAATTGGTAGGCGCTTTGACTGTCGCCGACATCGGGGTCGCTGAAGGTCCAGGTGAAGGTTACGGAGGCGCCGGGGTTGAAACGGTCACTGTCGGCGGGACTATCAAGCGTTGGGGCGTTGGGAGGCGTGTTGCCGGTGGAGATGGTGAGGTAGGCGAACTTCACGTTATAAGGACCCGACTTCTTGGTCGTGTACAGAACGCCCACATAATTAGCGTAACTGCTATAAAACGAAGTTAGGGTATCTTTGTAGTATATGCGCTCCTCCGACTCGTCTATCCAATCTGTTGGGGTGGCATCCCAAGTACCCGTTGAGGAATCGTACTTCTTGTAATATACATGGTCGGAATCGACCCAGAAACAGTAAAGATCGCCACTTGAAGAATCTATCGATAGTGTTGGATATGTGTCGCTTGGCACAGAATCTTGAACTAATACATCAGAACCCCAACCCGATCCGTAGACTCGTTTATTGTAGTAGATCTGACCAGTTGAAGAATAATGGTTGAACACGATATGGACATTGTCCCCCTCACCGACGGCTGAGAGGCAATTTGGGCGCCAAGGATTAACTTCATGATCAGCCGCTATCTCTTCATCTCCCCAATTCACGCCGTCATAGAGCCTTCCCGCAGGGCGTACTTTAGTGCGGAAGTACACCACGTAGACCTTCCCACCGGTTAGCGGAACAGGGATGACCCCCCAACCGGTATCAGCAGTAGAGTTCAACAGATATGGGAATCCATCGGCAGTAGACCAAGTTCCATCCGTGTTCGCGTTTTTAAAAACACATGGATAAATCGAATTAATAGATCCATTATAGTATAAGACGCCAATCCAAGCATGCCCTGCGCTGTCAACTGAGATCATCGGTATGTGATAATACACAGAGGAAGTTCCATGATAGACCTCTTGATCATCGGCAGACCAGGTTATCGTGCCATCGCTGTTCGGCGTCCCTCTGCGATAGAACAAGGTCCATTCAAGGCCGTAGACAAGGTAGACGTACGCGATATGAACATAGGTTCCGTCGAACCAGACTGAGAATTCATAGCCATCGTTGTAAGCAATAGCATGAATCGAAGTCGCAGAGGACCATGTAGAGCCGTCCGTGCTTGTTTTAAATCTAAGATAATTTTCATCTACGTAGAAAACCCAGTAGCGACCATTTGCGTAGAAAGTCTTCCTCTGGAATGTGTACTCTGTCGCTTTACTGGTATTCGATTCCTCGACTAAGTTTCCTACCGCAAGGACCAAACTTATGACTGGAGTGAGGATTAACAAGATGATCGTGTAAGCCAAAATCTGCCTGGTTCTACTCACTTCCTATCCCCGACCCAAAAACTGGGTTTCGCCGGAGTTTCACCGGCTCGTCAGGGGGATTTACTGAGTGAAGCATACGCTCAGACTGACCTCCCCAGACGCGTCAGGTGGCAGGGAATCGCTGGTGTCAAAGACGAACCTGTAGTAGTACAACTCATCCGAACCCACCTGCAGTACCACGTAACTGCTGGTCATGTTGAAGGTTCCCTTCAGCACGGAGTCTCCTTCCTGGTACAGCCACACTTCAACCGTAAAACTGTCAAAGTGGTCGGGGTTGGGCAACGACTCGAAACTCACGTTCATGTACCCCGAGAAGTCGTTCGTGTCGATGATGTAGGAGTCGCCGGAGGAGACAACTATTCCCTGATTTGGAGGAGGCATCTTTATCTCGTAGTGGGCTCCGGGGAAGAGGCGTCCGAGGCTGAAGGAGTCCTCGCAGACCACGGGAGCCTGCCAAGTTCCGTATATGAAGCTCTGTGTTCTGAGTATCTGAATTCCGGCGCATGCAGAGGCAAACCCCAGCATAAGGAGCAGGAAGAGAGGAATCATCCGCCTCTTCACTTCCCTCACCTCTTCATCCGATAGAAAAATAATGGAGGTGTCTGGAGGAACTCCCTACTGGATGGTGTCAGTGGTGCTATCTACCAGAGGAGTTGAAATAAAAAATTGGGTGGTCTTATAGGAGGCTTAGGCCTAGGCCGCCAAGTCCCAGGGCGGAGGCGAAGCCCAGGACGGTGCCCAGGGGCGGCAGATAGGAGACCCACTCCTCGCTGATGTCGTGGAAGGGCAGGAGGTACCCCAGGCAGACCAGTAGAACTGCTATGGTCCAGCCCATCAGGTTCCA
>PIYN01000039.1 GCA_003601775.1 Candidatus Bathyarchaeota archaeon | reverse complement strand
TATCTTGTCGATGAGGATATCCTTCCCACCCAGGTTCTCCAGCTTGAAGGCCGCGACGGCCCCAGTACTGTTAACCCAGATATGCTGCTTAGAGAGACTAACCTCTTCCTGCTCCGTCCTCGTCATGGTGATGTTTGTGGCGTAGTAGGTGACGACGCCCGCCAATAGCACCGAGACCACGAGTATGATAAGGGTTGTCACCACCTGGCTGAGCCCTCGCTTATCCCTAAATAGACTAGCCATTCCCGTATCCCCGAAAATCTATCACAATTACATATCATATCTTATTTTGTATGTAGTTTCCAACTACATACTGATAAAAACCATGTATCCAGCATTTTTCTACGATTTTTAGGCTGACATGAACCATGGTTATAGCGAGAATCGATGCCGATAAGGACTGGGAGGAAGGTGTTGGGTTTACTCTGCCATCGACTTTAAGGTCCGTGCTTTGGGTGTTGTGCTCTTCTTCCAGAGGAGGAGGAAGAGGGACCTAAAGGCCTTCACCATGGATCGGTAGTTCGTCCAGACGGCGTAGAGCGACCCCCCCTCCCTCTCGAGGGAGAGTAGGAGCTCGTCGTTGTCTGAGATGATGAAGCTTGGGATGTCGTCCTCCGCGTCCAGGTAGGAGAAGTCCGCCTCCCCGAGGTCTATCCTCTCGAGGATGTAGGAGGTCGTCTGGCAGAAGTTCGTCAGGAGGCGGGCGTCGAACTTACGCCTCTTGGAGAGCCTGCCGAAGTTGTCGAAGAAGGTGGAGTTGTAGAGGCGGAGGAGGTAGTCCTCGTCCACGACCATGAAGAGCTCCCTCCTACACCTCCGCAGGAGGTCCTCCGCCTTCACGTTTATCTGCTCTCTCCCCTCCAAGATCTGAAGGGTCTCACTCCTCGACAGGGTCCTCTCCAGCTTCGGGAGGGCACGCCAGAGGTCTATGAGTTCCTCCTTACGCCTCTCCAGGGCCCTCAACCGCTGTCGACGGCTCTCGATGAGGTTTGAGAGGGCCTTGTCGAAGGGGACGGCGACGAACTTCATCGGCCTCTCGAGGGTGCAGGAGACCAAGCCCTGCCTCTCGAGCCTGCGGAGTATCTTGTAGGTCTCGGTCCTATGGATCGAGAGGGCCTCGGCGATGCTCTGGGCCTTCATCGCCCCCGATCTCGCCAGGAATAGGTAGACCCGGATCTCGCTCTTCGAGAGGTCAAACTTCATGAGGGCCTTCCTTATGCTGTTCAGGGGGATGAGGTGCTCGGCCTCCTCCCCCTCCGAAGTCACGGCCCTCGACCTGCCGCCGTACAAGGTGACGAGCTCCGAGTCCCTCTCCCTCTCCTCGAGCTCCAGCCTCTTCACCCGTGTATCCGCCTTTAGTCCCATTAGAGTTACACTTGGATAGGAGTGGGAGGAGGCTGTCTAAAAAGGGATTATGGAAGGAAAATCTATATCAAGGATCGGCTTCCCGGTCAGGGGGAGACGGCAAGGTTTTTTCATGGAGGGGAGGAGGTTAGAGTGGCGACCCCCTTGAGGATCGGGTTCCACATCTCCATCCAGGGCTCCCTCGATCGAGCTGTGGACAGGGCCCTCGAACTGGGCTGCAACACCTTTCAGATCTTCACAAGGAACCCGAGGTCCTGGATCTTCTCCGAGTTGGACCCGAGGGTCGTAGAGGCCTTCCGTGAGAAGGTGGAGCGGAGCGACATCGAACCCGTCTTCGGCCACACCCCCTACCTCCTCAACCTCTCCAGCCCGGAGGAGTCCGTCTACTCCAAGTCCGTCGAGTCCCTGATAGCCGAGCTGAGGAGGTGCGCCGAGCTGAGCATACCCTACCTCGTCACTCATCTCGGGAGCCACCTCGGCGCAGGCATAGAGATCGGTCTCCGTCGGGTCTCCTCGGCCATAAGCAGGGCCCTCTCGGAGGCGGATAACGACGTGGTCCTCCTCATGGAGAACACCGCTGGGGGGCGGAACACCGTAGGCTCCAGGTTCGAGGAGCTGGGAGCGATCCTCGAAAGGCTCGATGACCCCGGTCGCGTGGGCGTCTGCTTGGATACCTGCCACTGCTTCGCGGCCGGCTACGACCTCAGGACCGGGGAGGCCGTGGATGAGACGTTGAGGTTGTTTGACCGCGCAGTGGGCCTCAGCCGCCTGAGGCTCGTCCACCTCAATGACTCGGAGGCCCCCCTCGGCTCCCACATCGATAGGCACGAGCACATAGGCCTCGGCGAGATAGGGGAGGAGGGCTTCAGGAACATCCTGAGGAGCCCCCTCGGGAGGAGGCCACTGATCTTGGAGACGCCTGTTGATGGGAGGAGGGACGATAGGGAGAACCTCCTCAAGGTGAAGGAGCTCGCAGGAGTGCTCTCAGCGCCTCCTGAGGGGGTCTAACCCCTCTTCTACAGGGATTTTTCGGGCCCTTTTCGCCCCTTTTGGGCCTTGGAATGCCAACACATTTAAAGGATCGGTGTATTATAAGCGAGGTGGTGATGTAGATGTCCAGGAGTCCGAACGTCATATACATAGGGAACAAGCCTCCAATGAACTACGTGATGGCCTTGATGCAGGGCCTGTCCATGAGTGAGTCGGGGGAGGTCGTCCTCAAGGCGAGGGGGAGGGCGATCTCAAGGGCGGTGGACGTGGCGGAGATCGCAAGGAGGAGGTTCATGACCGACCTCCAGATCTCCAAGATCAGCATAGGGACCGAGGAACTCGAGATGGAAGAGGGCGGGAAGAAAGGTGTGTCCACCATAGAGATCGTCCTCACGACCTCCTCGAAGAAGGCAGAGAAGTAGCGGCCGGAGACGAGGGAGGCAGCGCTCCCAAAGGAGGACTAACAGCTACCGAGATCCAGGGAGGAACCAGAGAGGCTTTTTTAATCGCCTCCTTGCCTCCAAGGACCTCGACGGGGCTAAGTGATTAAGGAGGCCTCACATAGACAGTTAGTTATATATTTTGGGGTGAGGAGAATTCTTCGGTTCAACACGCCCCGGTAGCTTAGCCTGGTCAAAGCGTCTGCTTGGTAAGCAGGAGATCGCGGGTCCAAATCCCGCCCGGGGCTCCAAAGATCTTTTTCGATCCATAGGGTCAGGAAGGGATTCCCTTTATGAGGAAGACCCCCGCGTCCCTTAACTCCTCAGGGGCATAGAGCTTCGGCTCCCCGGATGGAGTCCCGTTGGGGGGTACGTCTAAGGCCATGAGGACTTCCGCGATCCTATATCCCGCCTTTCTGAGGGGTGTGGAGGCCTCCTCTGGGGTGTAGAAGCGGGCGTATCTGAAGATGGAGTCCCTTCTCTTCCCCGCTTCCATGTAGGCCCTCCCCCAGGGGCTCTTCCGGTTGATCGCCAGCAGGACGAGGGGTGCCCCCGGTTTCAGGAGGGACCTGAGGGAAGACAGGGCCTCCTCTGGGTCGAGGAGGAACTCTATGACGGTGACGAGGTAGATGAAGTCCATGCTGCGGTGCTTGAGGGGGGGCTCCTCCGCGACCCCGAGGATCGTTGGGAGGCCCTTCCCCTTGGATCGGAGGGCCATCTCGGCTGAGGGGTCAACGCAGAGTATCTTACGCCTCTCCCCCGTGAGGAGTTCTGCGAAGATGCCCGTCCCGGAGCCGATCTCCACCCCCACCCCTTCCCTTGGGAGCAATGCCTCCAACCCCTTGACCTCGGCCCTGAGGACGTACCTCCCCATGGGGGTCCGGTACCAATCTTCATAGGTTCCAGCGGACCTGTCGAAGGCCTCTATAACATTCTCCAAGGCCTCTTCCCTCCCCTTCAAGGTGTTTCTCTATCCCTTTAAGGCTTAGTGGGTTTCGGTGAGCTTATATATCGTCGATCATTAATCGAAGGGTGAAAGAGGATGAGTTCTCTTCCGCCCTGGGGGACAGAGCTAATTCTAAGCGTGGCGGCAATCGGCACGGCGGCAGTCGCCATAGGGCTCTTCATGAGGGCCACGAGGGATAAGAAGGAACCGCCCTCACAGGAGAAGCCTATTCCTGAGGTGGTCTCATCCATCTCCTCCCTGAAGACGCTCCCCGGCACGAGCCTGAAGTCCTCCGACGTGGAGAGGGCGAGGAAGGAGCTCAGGCTCCTCGCCCTGGAGAGGGACGCCCTCAGCCTCGTGATCTCCAAGTTCTTCGAGGCGGAGGACGAGGGGGAGATCACGAGGGAGGAGCGTATCCGCCTCTCTAAGGAGTATGAGGCGAGGATGAAGAGCCTCTCCGATAAGATGAGGCGTGCGGAGCTCATCGTGGGGCTCTACGAGCTCGAGAGGATCAGGGAGGAGCTCGTCAAGATGTTCGACGCGAAGCTGAGCGAGACGAACGCGAAGATCGAGGAGCTGAGGAGGGAGCTGAAGCTGGCGCCCCCGGTCGAGGAGAAGGAGAAGAAGCCCCCCGCTAAGAGGGTGGAGAAGAAGAAGGCCGAGGAGAAGCCGAGGAGGAAGCCGAAGGGCTCCGAGATCGACGAGAAGATCGAGAAGCTCCGCCAGGAGGTCCTCAAGGAACTGGAGGAGCTGGAGAAGCTGGAGATCGAGATCTAAGGGTGTCCCCCTTGAGCTGGGTCGAGGAGACGAAGAGGAGGGCCGCCCTCGAGGCCGTGAAGGAGGTGAGGAGCGGCTTCGTCGTGGGCCTGGGGAGCGGGAGCACGGCCGCCTACGCCATCCAGGCCCTTGGCGAGGCCCTCAGGAGCGGGGTCCTCCAGGATGTGATGGGGGTTCCGACGAGCTACCAAGCGGCCTCCGTGGCCCTGGAGGCGGGTCTCCCCCTCACGACCCTGGATGAAAATCCCCGGTTGGACGTGGCCATCGATGGGGCCGACCAGGTGGACGCCTCCTTGAACCTCATCAAAGGGGGTGGGGGGGCGTTGACGAGGGAGAAGGTTGTCGCCTCCGCGGCCGACCGATACGTGGTCGTGGTGGATGAGGGGAAGCTCGTGGAGGTCCTCGGGGTAGGTCAAGTGGTCCCGGTAGAGGTCCTCCCCTTCGCCTCGGCCTTCGTCCTGAGGAGGGTGGGGGAGCGTGCCCGGAGTGTCCATCTCAGAGTGGGGAGCGGGAAGGTGGGGCCGGTTGTGACGGATAATGGGAACTTCCTCCTCGACGCCGACTTCGGGCCCATCGAGGAGGCAGGGGAGCTGGAGGCCTGGCTGAGATCGATTCCAGGGGTCGTGGAGACTGGGCTCTTCCTGGGGCTGGCTGATATCGTCTACGTTGGGACGAGGAAGGGCGTAAGGAGGTTGGTCAAGTAGGCCCGGAGCATCGCCGAGAAGTAGAGAAGAGGACCTTTAGTCCTTCTTCTTGAAGAGGAGCCACTGCCCCTCCTCCTTAAACCTGAGGAGGACGTAGCCCCCCCGCATCTTCTCGCCGTTGAGGGTGAAGACCATCTTCTCCGGCTTCCTGCTCTCCATCCTGTAGGTTCCTTTGTCCCAGATCTTCACGACGCCGGCGCCGTACTGCCCCTCGGGGATGATCCCCTCGAAGTCTATGTAGCTCAGCGGGTGATCCTCCACCTCGATGGCGAGGCGCCGGATACCCGGGCGGAGGGGAGGCTCCTTGGGTATCGCCCAGCTCTTGAGGACCCCGTCGAGCTCCAGCCTCAGGTCCCAGTGGAGCTTCCTCGCGTGGTGCTCCTGGACGACGAAGCGTCCCGTCGGACCCTCCTCCTTCTTCGGCTTCCTCTCCAAGGTGATGACAGACATGTTTAACCCCGTTTAGGTCTCTCCTCGTGGTATTTATGTGTAGGGCGCCCAGCTACTTGAGGAGCTCCTTCTGAATCCTCAGGAGCTGGTCTATCTCCTCCTCCGTGTTATAGAAGTGGGGTGAGACGCGCACTCCTCCCACGCCCCCCGTGTACCTCAGCGAGACGACGACGTTCCTCTTGTTGAGGACCTCCACGCTCCTCCTGTTCAGCTCGTGCCGGCCGGTGTGGTAGGTGACGAGACCCGCCCTCCTCTCCGGCTCCAGGGGCGTGTTGACCCTGCACCCGAGGTCGCGGAGACCCTCTATGAGGTAGCCGCTGAGCCTCTTCACCCTCCTCTCTATCTCCCTCAACCCGAGCCTGTTGAAGTATCGTAGGGCGGCGTGGAGGCCCCAGAGGTCCGCCTGAGTGACGGTCCCCCTCTCGAACTTCCTCGCGTCCTCCACCAGGGGCTTGTCATAGTCCCTGATGTTGTCATGCTCCTCACGCTCCCATGGGGCCCCATGCTTAAAAGCCTCCTCGACGTTCCCATAGTACTGATAGGTCGGCTCAAAGGCCCCTATCAGGTCCTCCCGGATGTAGAAGATCCCCGCCCCGGTGTGGCAGCAGAGCCACTTCGCTGCTCCGGAGAAGAGGAAGTCGACGTCGGTCTTGTGGACGTCTATCTCAACCGCTCCCAGGGACTGGTAGGCATCAACGGCGAGGAAGGCGCCGTGGTCATGGGCCAGCTCGGCGAGGGCCCTGAGGTCATAGGTGAGACCTGAGGCCCACTCGGTGTGGCTTATGGAGATGACCTTCGTGTTGTCGTCCACCATCCTCTCGAAGTCCGCTACCTCGATCAGGCCGTCGTGGTTCTCCACCCGCCTGATCTCGACACCCCTCGCCCTGAGGGGAAGCCAAGTATGGACGTTGGAGGGATACGCCAGATCTGTGACGACGACGTTATCCCCCGCCTCGAAGTCCATCATATCCCGGATCATGTTGAAGCTCTGGACGACGCGGGAGACCCAGCAGATCTCCTCCTCTTTCGCCCCCAACAGCCTCGCGGCCTCAGCCCTCACCTTCGGGGGGTTGAACCTGGCATCCCTCAGCCTGAGCCCCCAGTACTCCTCTACGGCCCTCCAGACAGGGAGCATCACAGGGCCCGTCGCGGCAGTATTCAGGTAGGTCTTATACTTGAGTACGGGGAAATCCTCCCTTATCCTCTCAATATCCTTATCAAGGTCCATTCGACCCTTACCTCGATCCATCCTTGTGCCGCATAACCTTTTAAAATTAGGCCTCCACAATAATAGGAACGGGGCCGGGGTTGCATAGCCTGGCTTAATGCGCTGGACTCATGATCCAGAGGCTGAGAAAAGGGGCGAGAAGCGCAGCCGGATAGAGATCGTGGGTTCAAATCCCACCCCCGGCACTCTTCACCGAACCCCACTTCACCCTTCCTACTTCCGCTTCCTGAAGGCCCTTAAATACCGTCATTAAAGATCTTTAAATTTAAATGCATAAAGGATGAGAGAACTGAAACCCTTTTCTTGATCCCGCGACCTATCTTGAGGAATCTTATCCAATACCGGAGAGGAAGAAGAACCAGGGTGTGTAGCTACAGGTTGAAAAACCAAAGAGATGTGAAAACTTTATTAGTTTTCGGATAATAAAAATTGTGTTATGTCGAATATTGAAGAAGATGTTAGGCTTATACCCGTAACAAAGGAAGATCCAGACGTTCTTTCAGTATTCTGGGAACTTGGGAGGGACTATCTTTCAGATCTCCCTCCTGATGAGCGAGAAAGGTTCCTTAAGAGTATTCTGGCACGTCAGGGAGAGAGGGACCGTTGGCTTCTTCTTCTCAGGTCCGGAGGTGAATACATAGGACTCGTTCACATGAAGATTGATAGAGAGGAACGACCGGGCTGGGGGTTTATACTTGAATTCTATATAGTCCCAAATAAGCGTAGGTTGGGGTGGGGGACCAGATTCTTCAACCTTATCACGAAAATTCTGAAGAGGAGACATGTGAAGAATATCTGGCTCCTGACAAACCAAAGGGCTAAACCCTTTTGGCTTTCACTTGGATTTAAAGAAACAGGCGAAATAGACGAGGAGACAGGTCAAATAATAATGATAAAATCGTTATGAAATGTCGTACATGTCTTGATCTTCTCAAATTTTATGTGTAGATGGGGAGGATTGGTGTAGAAGGGCGTCGACTGGGCCTTGAAGGATAATATGCGTGGCGAGAAGAGGATCCTGAGCTACGTGAGGGGCCTGAGGCGAGGGGAGAGCCATCGACGATCATGCTCTACACTATCCGTGCTCTGATGGGGAAGAATGGAAAGAAGTGTTGAAGATGACCAATAGAGTAGAATCATAGTTAATATCTCCTTTTTCCTTTAGTTAATGAGTCCTTTCCATATCTTATGAGGACCCCGATTGGGATAAATACTGCCGTTAATACCCCAGCAAGTTTGTAATTATCGGCTTTAACAACGGTGTAGATAGTCATGTGGAAAATATCGGGTTGAGAGGGTGGCTCTGAGGTTGTTGAGTTAAGGATTAAAAGAATCCTTGCCTCATTCTCACCGGTCCTAAGGGTTCTGGAAGGAAGAATCTCATCCCCAAAGTCTCCAAAGACGCCGCTTCCTACATATATAGAATGAGTATGTCGATTTACGTAGACATCATTCGAGTAGATATCGAAGGTTATGGTGGTATTCCTAATAGCGGATTCATTAAGTTCAAAAGAAACGTGATATTCTAATCTAAAGTTAGTAAAGAGCTTTGAGAGGAGATTAACCCTGAAGCTCACAGTGCTCTCTGCTGTTCTCTGCCATACCAGATCCGACGTTTCAACATGGACCATAGTCCTTTTCTCTGAGGCGTAGGAAGGTGTTATTAAGAGAGATAGAGAGATAATTATAAGACTGACTGCATAGAAGATTGCGTCTTCCTCCAGTTCATCTTTCACCACCCTAAAGGGATGGACCTGAAATACATCTCTACCGAGAGGAGGATTTTTAATCTCTCCTATTTCGTTCCATAGTAGCTGAGGCGATCTTTCCCTCAAACATATTAAAGTTTTACATTTATAGAACTCATGAACGTCTCCTTTACAGTAAATCATAGTAGCTTGTAAATTTCCTTTTACTGACTAATTTTATATTGAGACCTCTCAAATGTTAGTGACGGGGGATAGCTGATATGTCCCTTGATTTCCTGACCTTGGACGACGTTGAAACGGCGGGGAAGAGGGTCTTTCTCCGTGTGGATATCAACTCCCCTATAGACCCGGCAACGAAGCGCATCATCGACGACGCCCGGATCAAGGCGGTAGCCCCCACACTCAGGGACCTCGAAGGGGCGGGGGTCGTCATCGGCGCCCATCAGAGCCGCCCGGGGAAGTATGACTTCACCTCCCTCGAGCCCCATGTCAGGGTCCTCCAGATGTACGTCGATAGGCCCGTGAGGTTCGTCGACGACGTCATCGGCCCCAAGGCCCTCAGGGCGATAGAGGAGGTCAAGCCGGGGGAGATCCTCGTCCTCGATAACCTCCGCTTCTGCAAGGAGGAGAATCGGAAGGCCCCTCCGGAGGAGCTGGTAAAGACGGAGCTCGTCCAGAGGCCCCCTCTTCGACCTCGTCGTGAACGACGCCTTCGCGGCCGCCCATAGGAGCCAGCCAAGCCTCGTCGGCCTGGGGGAGGTCCTCCCCATGGTCGCGGGGAGGCTGATGGAGCGGGAGCTCAGGGCCCTTGAGGGGATCGTGGAGCACCCGCGGAGGCCCTGTGTCTTCGTCCTCGGCGGGGCGAAGGTAGAGGACCGGATGCCTGTCATACGGAGGGTCCTGAGGGACGGGATAGCCGATAAGGTGCTCCTCGGCGGGGTCATCAATAATATCTTCCTCATGGCGAAGGGGTACCTCTCCAAGCGGTTGAGGCGAGAGGGGGAGGAGGTCCACGCCCAGGTGGAGGAGGCGAGGGAGCTCCTGAAGCATTATGGGGATAAGATCGAGACGGCGGTCGATGTGGCGCTTGATGTGAAGGGGGACAGGGTGGAGGTCGGCGTCGAGAAGTTGACCGACGAGACGAACATCTATGACGTAGGCCTCAACACCATCGCCAGGTTTAGGGAGATCATCAAGGGGGCTGGGACGGTCGTCGCCGAGGGGCCCATGGGGATGTTCGAGAGGAGGGGCTTCGACACAGGGACACGGGAGATCCTGGAGGCGATGACATGTACGAAGGCCTTCACCGTCCTTGGAGGAGGACACCTCGGGGGCCTCGCCTCGATCATGAACGTCTCGGGGAAGATCAGCCACATAAGCACGGGTGGAGGGGCCCTCCTCTCCTTCTTCGCGGGAGAGAAGCTCCCCGTCATCGAGGCGCTGAAGAGGGCGAAGAGGAGATGGAGGAGATAGTTCCCCCTCTTTCTTCCCCCTGAAGAGGATAACGGCCACGGAACCAGGCGGAGGATAGCACCCCTTTTTATCTCCCCCTTCCCAAGATCCACTGGGACCTTAAGAGATGAGATACCTGGACTTCGTCGACCCCTCCTACAGGCCCTCGGAGGAGGACCTCATCTGCGACTTCTACCTCGAGCCCCTGGACATGAGCATAGAGGAGGCCGCCGGGGCCGTGGCGGCCGAGAGCTCCATCGGGACCTGGACGGAGCTGACGACCCTTCGGAGGTATGTGGAGAGGCTCCGGGCGACCGTCTTCTATGTGAAGGGCAACCACATCCGGGTGGCTTATCCCCTGGAGCTCTTCGAGCCTGGGAATATGCCCAACCTCCTGAGCAGCGTGGCTGGGAACATCTTCGGCCTCGGCGCCCTGAGACGCCTGAGGTTGAACGACATCCACCTGCCTGAGGCCTTGGTGAGGAGCTTCAGGGGGCCGAGGTATGGGATCGAGGGCGTCAGGAGGCTTCTAAGGGTCTCGGAGAGGCCGTTGGTGGGGACGATCATCAAGCCGAAGCTCGGCTTGAGGACGGAGGACCATGCGAGAGTCGCCTACGACGCCTGGGTCGGGGGATGTGACCTGGTGAAGGACGACGAGAACCTCAGCAGCCAGAGCTTCAACCGCTTCGAGGACCGGGTCGTCGAGAGCCTTGAGATGAGGGACCGGGCCGAGGAGGAGACGGGGGAGAGGAAGGCCTACCTGCCCAACGTCACCGCTGAGACGAGGGAGATGCTGAGGAGGGCCGAGTTCGTCGAGGAACACGGCGGGAGGTACGTCATGGTCGATATTCTCACCTGCGGCTTCTCCGCCCTCCAGACCCTCAGGGAGAGGGACCTCGGCCTCATCATCCACGCTCACAGGGCAGGCCACGCCGCCTTCACCAAGGACCCGAGGCATGGGATAAGCATGAGGGTGATCGCGAAGCTGGCGAGGGTTGTCGGCGTGGACCAGCTCCACGTCGGGACGGCCGTCGGGAAAATGTCTGAGGGGCGGGAGGAGGTCACGGAGAACGCCGAGGCCTTGAGGGGGGAGATGCACGGCCTGAAGCCAGTCCTCCCCGTCGCCTCCGGGGGGCTACACCCCCGCCTCGTCCCGGCCTTGATGGAGATCCTCGGCCGCGACATCGTGATCCAGGCCGGAGGGGGGATACATGGACACCCGGATGGGACCGTCAGCGGGGCGAGGGCGATGAGGCAGGCCGTCGAGGCTGTGATGCAGGGCCTCTCCCTGGAGGAGTACGCCGAGGAGCATGGAGAGCTGAGGAGGGCCCTGGAGCGCTGGGGGAGTTAATCGACGGCGAGGACCCAGGGGTACCTCCTCCTCACGACCTCCAGTATGGTGTGGGGGGAGATGATCCCCTCCTCGCAGATTATCCCGTGGATGTAGTCCCTCCGGGTCACGTCGAAGGCTGGGTTCCTGATGATGAGGCCGGGCGGGGCGTCCTTCCAGACCTCCTCCCCCGACCTCTCCTCTATCTTCTCGTACTCCCCGTAGGTTGTCTGGGGGGAGAACTTCAGGAGCTCCGAGGCGACGTAGAAGGGTATCCTGGCCTCATAGGCTACGAGGGCGATCATGCTCGTCCCGATCTTGTTCACGACATTCCCCTCCGAGGTTATGGCGTCGGCCCCGACGAGGACGAGGTCCACGGTCTTCATGAAGTTCCTGACGGCGGAGTCCACGATCATCGTCGTCCTTATCCCCTCCTCCAGGAGCTCCCTCGCCGTGATCCTACCCTGATAGCGGGGCCTGCTCTCAGTGCAGAGGACCTCGAAGTCCTTCCCCTCCTCCCTCGCCCTCCTCAGTATGCCGACGACCGTGGAGGAGTGGCAGTGAGTGAGGACCCTATACCCCGATCGGATCCTCTTTGAGCCGTACTCGGCGATCCTCCTATTCGATGCCTCAAGGCCCTTGATGAACTCCCGAGATAGGGAGGAGACGAGGCCCGCCAGTTCCCTGGGATCAGTGAGGCGGCTCTCCTTCACCTCGAAGAGGATCTTCCTGAGGGCGTTCCTCATCAGGGGCTCCGTCTCCCTGGTGTTGAATAGGATCTCCTTCGCCTCCAACAGCTCCCTCAGGAACCCCTCCCTATTCCGAGCCTTAGAACTCTCCGCCGCCTCGGCTAAGACGGAGATCGCCGCCATCGCGATGTTCCGGGCCCCCTGGATCTCCAGATTCCTGATCCTCTCAGCGACCCTTCTCACGATCTCGCTCATAATATGTCCATCTTAAGCTGGGCCTCTCCACAGTTAAAAGTCGATTGTCGATCTAATGAGTCTGCCCGAGAGGCTCCTTA
>PIYN01000016.1:62897-64140 GCA_003601775.1 Candidatus Bathyarchaeota archaeon | reverse complement strand
TTCATAGAGAAAATAGAAAAAGATCTAAAATATCCAATTATTGGAGCAATACCCTGCTATTGCGAGATACTAAAATCAAATAGAGAGCAAATATTAACATTCAAAAAACCCAACCATCCCTTCATAGAAAAATTAGAAGAAATATCTAAAAAATTAATAAAAGAAATATAGACATGAAACTAGATAAAAAACAAAAAGAGATTCTTTTAGAAATAATAGATAACCTTCTCAACGAAATCCTTGGAGACGCAACAACAGAGATAATCTACAATTACTTAGAGGAAAAATGTAAAATAAAGAAACAAGAAATACCATACAAAATGGAAGAATTCAAAGCTGAATTAAATAAAATATTCGGCGACGCATCAATGATGATAGAAGAAAAAATAAAAAAGGCATTACCCAAAAAGAGGTGAAAGAAAATGAATAAAACAACACTGAGAAATCCTGATAATGTTTTGATAAAGAAGATGCTAGATTTAGATATATTAACAGAATACGAGACAAAGACATACATAAAACTACTTGAAGAAGGAAGAATAGATGCGAGAACATTAAGCATAAAAGCCGGAATACCAAGGTCAAAGGTCTATGGAACACTAAAGAAACTATTAGAAAAGGGACTGATCATATCAATAAACGGAAAAAAAAGAGAATTCATACCCAAAGACCCCACAAAGACACTAGGTCCTATTCAACTTTATCTCAGATCAAGAACAAAGATATTCGATGAAGTCCTTGAAGCATTAAAAGAAAAATATGAGCAAAGAAGAACAAAACCTAAGATAATCGAAATATTCCAAATCGAGGAATTTAACAATATCATCAAAAAAATAAAAGAACTGTTTGCAATCGCCAAAAATAATATTTTAATCGTATCAAATGAAAAACACTTCGAAGAAATATACAGAGAAACACAAAAGGAATTCTTAAAAATAGAAAGAAGAGGCATAGATACAATAACAATATTGGATAATATTGATAACAGCAGATTTTATATCAAAGAATTAAAATATGTCTTCCCAATTTTAGAAATAAATCAAAAAATAAATATGATAGTAATAATAGTAGATAATTCTAAGGCATTATTAGGCAAACTAAAACAGAAAAGTGATTATAATGATGAAGACATCGCTATATACTTTGAAAATCCTATTTTAATAAATTTCCTTCAAGAGATCATATTTTTAAATATAAACAAAAGATCGTATGATAACCATGGATCATTTTCAAAAAAAATTGA
>PIYN01000016.1:0-62886 GCA_003601775.1 Candidatus Bathyarchaeota archaeon | reverse complement strand
ATGATAACAGATACACCTACCCCAAAAATTTAAAAAGAAAATACTATTATTAACAATAAAACACAATGGAGATATCTGAAATTGGACGAACTCGATGAACTAAGGTTTAAAATAATAACCGAAATGCTAACAAAATTTCCAAAACTCCGATTAAAAATTAAAAAATGGCTAAAAGAAAACAATTCATAACAAATTTGAAATTATATGATAAATAAAATACTCGATTCTAAATTATTTAACATAATTAACAGTCGAAAAATCGCCGAGATCTACGATCAACGGCTTCAAGCTCTCGTCACAACTCCCGTCGAGGAAGAGTAAGCGAGACATGTTTCCTATATGTACATCATTAAACCCATTAAGAGAAAGTTATATAATGCATCTATGGAGGACATCCCCAAATCGTCGGGTCAAAGTTTATTTATCTTGTTAGGCGTTACAGACTTTGATTGGATGGGGGCGAGATTGGTTGAGGAAAGAGGATAGGTGGATGATAACCTGTCCAGAGTGCGGGTATAGGTTTCATATCTCCTATGGGAGGGCCCTTGCTTGTGCAGGTTGTCCTTCTAACGTCTCCTGTAGATACGCCAAGTGTCCGAGGTGTGGCCGAGAGTTCCCCCTCCCATCACGGTGAGTCGGATTTTTAGGAAGATTTAAAAGAGGAGAGTCTCCTCTACCCTAAATCGGTTGTGAGGTGAGGGAAGGGGGAAGGTTCGTACCATGATTGTGCCGGTTCGATACCGCGGCCCGTGAAGAGCCGTGGCGAGAGGCTTCTCATGCGGCAAGGTCATAGGCGACAAGTGGGAGGAGTTCGCCAGGAGGGTGAAGGCGGGGGAGCCCCCGGATGAGGTCTTGGACTCCCTCGGGGTCACGAGGTACTGCTGTAGGCGTATGCTCCTCTCCCACGTCGAGATCATAGACGAGCTCCTAAAGGTTTATGAGAAGGAGCGGAGTGGGGTAAGGGAGGGATAGGCTTGGACTCGGTTGAGGACCTGCTTCTACCCAGGGACGTCCTCCTCTCCGCGGGGGTCCATATCGGGACCAGGATAAAGACGAAGGAGATGGAGCCCTTCATCTACAAGGTGAGGAACGACGGCCTCTACATCTTGGACGTGGAGAAGATGAACGAGAGGATAAAGGTCGCGGCGAAGTTCCTCTCCAGGGTCAACCCCTCCAAGCTGCTCGTCGTCTCCTCGAAGAGGTATGGGAGGGTGCCCGTCCTGAAGTTCTGCGAGCTCACAGGGGCAACGCCCATAGTGGGGCGCTTCACCTCCGGCACCCTGACGAACCCCAGGTGTGAGACCTACATCGAGCCCGAGGTACTGCTGGCGACGGACCCAACAGCCGATGCCCAGGCGGTGAGTGAGGCGTCCATCGTGGGCATCCCCGTCGTCGCCTTCTGCAGCACCGATAACACCTCCTCGAACGTGGACCTGGTTATACCCTTGAATAACAAGGGGAGGAGGTCCCTCGCCGTCGCCTACTGGCTCCTCTGCCGTGAGGTCAAGAGGGAGAGGAACGAGATCCCGCCGGACGGAGACCTTGAGGTCCCTATAGAGGAGTTCGAGACACCCCTTTAGGAGGGGATGAGTCCTGAGCATTAGGCGCCCCATCTTCGCAGGGTCCTTCTACCCCCGCGACCCAGGGGAGCTGAGGAGGGAGATAGAGAACTGCTTCCTCCACAGATTCGGACCTGGGAAACTCCCCGGGGAGCCCTCCGCCGAGAGGAGGACCATATCCCTCGTCTGCCCCCATGCGGGGTACCTCTACTCCGGCCCCGTCGCCTCCCACGCCTACTATCGCCTGGGCCAGGAGGCCGCCCCGGAGGTGGTCGTGATTCTGGGTCCGAACCACACAGGCCTGGGCAGCCCCGTCTCCCTTATGGCTAAGGGGGAATGGGTCACCCCCCTCGGGAGGGTTGAGATAGACGAGGTGCTGGCTAAGGAGGTCTTCAGAGCCTCGAATATCATCGACGTGGACGAGGTTGCACATATGAACGAGCACTCGATAGAGGTTCAGCTACCCTTCCTGCAGTACATCTACGGCTCAGGCTTCAAGCTCGTGCCCATTTGTATGGGGTTCCAGGACCTGGAGACGAGTAGGGAGGTGGGGAGAGCCCTCGGGACGGTCCTCAGAGGTAAGAACGCCGTCCTCATCGCCTCCTCAGACCTCTCCCACTACGTCCCGCAGAGGGTGGCTGAGGAGAAGGACAAGATGGTCATAGACGCGGTCCTCTCCCTGGACGAGGAGGTCCTCCAATCCAGGGTCCGCTCCCACGGTATCTCGGCCTGCGGTTACGGCCCCATCTCCGCCGTCCTCGTCGCCTCGAAGATGCTGGGGGCGAGGAGTGCCGAGCTCCTCTCCTACAGGACGAGCGGGGACATCACGGGGGACTACTCCGCCGTCGTCGGCTACTGCTCCATCGCCATAAGCAGGTAGGGCCCTCCTTGAGGGTGAAGGCCTCCGCCCCGGGAAAGGTCATACTCTTCGGTGAGCACAGCGTCGTCTACAGGGGACCAGCCATCGTCCTGGCCATAGACCGGAGGGTCGAGGTCTTAGCGGAGCCCAGAGGGGACGACCTGCTCTTCATCGAGGCCCCAGACCTCGGCGTTTCAGGCTTCTTCCATGAGGGGAGATACCATCCAGCGGCGGGGGGTAGAAGGGGAGAAGGGGTGCTCAGGCCCCTCTGGGTGGCCGTGGAGAGGACGATGGAGAGGCTGGGGCGGAAGACGGGGGTGAGCCTCTCAGTCGCATCCGAGATCCCCATAGCCGTCGGCCTCGGCTCCTCTGCCGCCGCCTCCGTCGCGACGGTCGCCGCCGTCGGCGAACTCCTGGGAGGTGGGTTGACCCCTGAGGAGATCTCTCTCCTCGCCTACGAGGCCGAGAGGGTCGTCCATGGAACCCCCTCCGGCATAGATAACACCATCGCGACCTATGGGGGAGGCCTCGTCTACGAGAGGGGGAAGGGCATGGAGCGCCTTGAGAGCCTAAGGGAGATCCCCCTCGTCATAGGGAACACGGGGAGGAGCCGCTCGACCGGGGAGCTGGTGGGGAGGGTGAGGAGGCTAAGGGAGAAGTACAGAACCTTGGTGGACCCAATCATCGACGCCATAGCCCATATAGCCCGCCTCGGCAGGGAGGCCCTCCTCGAGGGGGACCTATGGAGGATGGGGGAGCTGATGAGGATGAACCACGGCCTCCTCTGGGCCCTCGGCGTCTCATCCCCCGAGCTGGATAGGCTCGTGAACGCGGCCCTCGAGGCGGGAGCTCTGGGCGCTAAGTTGACTGGGGCGGGTGGAGGGGGCTGCATGATCGCCCTCGCGGAGCCCGATCGGCTTGGGGCGGTCTCCACCGCGATTGAGCGTTCAGGGGGCTCCTCCCTCAGAGCTGGGATATCACGATCAGGAGTGAGGGTCTGGAGGGTAGAAGGGTGATAGTGCTCAAGCTGGGTGGGTCCGTTATCACGGACAAGGAGCGCCCCATGACAGCCGACCGGATCGCGATCAGAAGGTTGGCCGAGGAGGTCGCCCTGTCAGGGGTCAGGGAACTTATCATCGTCCACGGGGGAGGGTCCTTCGGTCACCCCTTAGCCGAGAGGTTCAAGATCGCCGAGGGATTCAAGGAGGAGCCACAGCTCCTGGGGTTCTCCAAGACCCATAGGGCGATGATGGAGCTCAACCGTCTGATCGTCAACGCCCTATTAGGGCAGGGGATCCCAGCCCTCTCGCTCCCGCCCTCCTCCTTCATCATCACCCACGACGGGAGGATCAAGGCGCTGAACCTCGAGGTCCTCAGGTCCTCCCTCGAGAGGGGCTTCGTCCCCGTCCTTTACGGCGACGCCGTCCTCGACGCCGTGAGGGGCTTCACCATCCTCTCAGGAGACCAGCTCTCAGCCCGATTGGCCCTGGAGTTAGGGGCCTCGAGGCTGATCTTCGGGGTCGATGTCGATGGAGTCTACACCTCGAATCCGAAGCTGGACCTGGAGGCCCGGCTCCTCGAGGTCCTCCGCCTCGAGGAGATGGAGGATGTGGCGAGGGTTGGGGGGGCGACTTCGACGGACGTCACGGGGGGGATGCTTGGCAAGATCAGAGAGGCCCTCCCCGTCGTGGAGGCCGGGATCCCAGTGGTGATCTTGAACGCTGGGAGGCCTCACAACATCTTTAAGGCACTTAGGGGAGAGAGGGTGATCGGAACAGTTCTCTGTAGGTGATGGTCCTGCCTTCCATCGAGGAGAGGAAGAAGCGACATATCGAGGTATCCCTGAAAGAGGACGTCCAGACAAGGGTTGGCACCGGCTTGGAGGACGTCCACCTCATCCACAGATGCCTCCCCGAGTTGAACCTGGAGGACGTCAGGACAGAGACTGAGCTCTTCGGCCACCGCCTCTCCGCCCCCTTCATCATCTCGGCCATGACCGGGGGGACGGAGGAGGCGGCAAGGATAAACGAGAACCTCGCAGAGGCAGCGGAGCTCCTCGGGATAGGCCTCGGGGTGGGGAGCCAGAGGATAGCCCTTGAGGACCCCAGCAGGGAGTACACCTTCAGGGTCGTCAGGGAACACGCACCCACGACCCTCCTCATAGGGAACCTGGGCTGCCCCCAGCTCGCCCTCGGCTACGGCGTGGAGGAGGCGAGGAGGTGCGTCGAGATGATCGACGCAGATGCGCTGGCCCTCCACATGAATCCCCTCCAAGAGACGATCCAGATGGGCGGGGATACCAGATACCGGGGAGTCCTGGAGAGGATCAGGGAGATCGCCGAGGGCCTCGACGTCCCGGTCATCGCAAAGGAGACGGGATCGGGCGTAGCCTACGAGGAGGCGGTCCTGCTGGAGAGGGCGGGCGTCGAGGCCCTCGATGTCAGCGGGGTCGGTGGGACGAGCTGGTCTGCCACGGAGCACTACCTCGCCAGAGACCACGGGGACCGCCTGAGGGAGCGGCTGGGAAGGACCTTCTGGGACTGGGGGATCCCGACGGCCATAAGCCTCGTGGAGGTGAAGAGGTCGACAAACCTCACGGTCATCGCCTCAGGGGGCATCCGGACGGGGATCGACATGGCCAAGGCCATAGCCCTCGGCGCCGACGCCGTCGGCGTCGCCCATCCTCTACTCAAGTACGCCGTCAAGTCGGCTGAGAGCCTCGTGGACTACCTCAGGCAGATCCTCCTGGAGTTCAGGATCGCGATGTTCCTCGTCGGCGCGGGGACGGTGAGGGAACTGAGGGAGGTCCCCGTTGTCATCTGTGGGAGGACCGGGGAGTGGCTGAGGCTCCGGGGCTTCAGGCCGGAGGAGTTCGCCGCAAGGGCAAAGAGATAAAAACTCCACCCTTCTACATCCCCCTTGACAGAGGGTAGTCTCCAATGTCCTCAGCAAAGAGCATCACGGAGAAGTTGAGGGAGTCGGCGAGGCTCGTCGACGAGTACATGGACCAAGTCCTCCGAGTCAGGAGGCCTGAGGCCCTCTACAGGGCGGCGAGGCACCTCATAGAGGCAGGGGGTAAGAGGCTGAGGCCCTTCCTACTGCTGAAGGCGTGCTCCCTCGTCGGCGGGGAGCAGAGGGAGGCGGTCCCCCTGGCTGCCGCCATCGAGCTCCTCCACAACTTCACCCTCATCCACGATGATGTGATGGATAACGACGACTTCAGGAGGAACGTCCCCACAGTCCATAGGCTCTGGGGAGTCCCCATCGCCATAGCTTCGGGGGACCTCCTCTTCGCCAAGGTCTACGAGGCGGTGGGGAGGTGGGCGGAGGAGAGGAGGCCCCCCCTTGAACGGGCACTGGCCATCATGGAGAAGGTGACCCGAGCGAGCATCGAGATCTGCGAGGGACAGGTCCTCGACATCTCCTTCGCATCTCTCAAGGGGGTGACGGAGGAGGACTACTTCAGGATGATCGGGGGGAAGACGGCCGCCCTCCTCAGGTCCTCCGCGGAGATCGGGGCCATCGCCGGGGGAGGCGGAGGGGAGGAGGTCCGGAGGCTCGGGGAGTTCGCCTACAACGCCGGCCTCGCCTTCCAGCTCGTCGACGACTACCTCGGCGCCACGGCCGACGAGAAGGTCCTCGGGAAGCCCGTGGGGAGCGACTTCAGGGAGGGAAAGAAGACCCTGATCATCGTCCACGCCCTCGCCCACGCCCCACCAGAGGAGAAGAAGAGAATTCTGAGCGCCCTGGGGAACCCAAGGCTCAGCCGGGAGGAGGTGAAAGAGGTCACCGAGATCCTCGAAGCCCTGGGAAGCCTCTCCTACACCCTGGAAAGAGCCAGGGAGTACGTCGAGAAGGCAAAGGACAACCTAAGGGGTTTCCCGGACTGCGAGGCAAAGAGGGACCTCCTGGACTTGGTGGAGTTCTTCATCAGCCGAAAGTACTGACCTCCTACACATTTATTATCCGGGAGATCCCATAAAGGGATGGGATTGTAGAGGAAGCGGAGACGCTGGGAGGGTGCCAGATGGAGGACATCAGAGCTCTGGTCTTCAAGTACGCGCTCCTCAACGCCGTGAGACATGATGGGAAGGCGAGGCCGAAGCCCGTCGTCAGCAAGGTCATCGCGGAGAGACCAGAGCTCCGGGAGAGGGCGAGGGAGCTCTTCCAGCTGGCAGGAGAGGTCGTCTCTGAGGTGAACTCCTGGCCACTCACACGGCAGAGGAGGGAGCTGGAGTCCAGATGGCCCGAGCTCTTGGTGGAGAGGAGGAGGGAGCGACGGGAGAAGGGGCTCCCACCCCTGCCGAACGTGGAGAGGTTCCCGGAGGTGAGGACCCGCTTCGCCCCGAACCCCAACGCCCCCCTCCACCTCGGACAGGCCCGCCCCATCGTCCTCTGCAAGGAGTACGCCCGCATGTACAGGGGGCGCTTCATCCTGAGGTATGAGGATACCTCCCCCGACGTAAAGGCCCCCATGGCCGAGGCCTACAACTGGATCATGGAGGACCTGAGGTGGCTGGATGCCGAGCCCGACGAGGTGTACATCCAGTCCGACCGGATTGAGATCTACTACAAGTACGCGGAGAGACTCTTATCCCAGGGCTCGGCTTACGTCTGCACCTGTGACCCCCAGAGGTTCAGGGAGCTCTACTTCGCCAAGAAGCCCTGCCCCTGCAGGGATCTCCCGCCGGAGACCCACCTCGAGCGGTGGGGGTGGATGCTGGACGGGACCTACGGCGAGGGGGAGGCGGTGGTGAGGATAAAGACGGACCTCTCCCACCCGAACCCGGCGGTGAGGGACTGGCCGGCCCTCCGCATCAAGACGACACCCCACCCCAGGACAGGGGCCAAGTACCGAGTCTGGCCCCTCTACAACTTCAGCTGTGCCATCGACGACCACGAGATGAGGATCTCCCATGTCATCAGGGGGAAGGAGCACCTCGTAAACACGACGAGGCAGAGGTACCTCTACCAACACCTTGGCTGGGAGTACCCCGAGGTCCTCAGCGTCGGGAGGGTGAGCCTCGAGGGGGCGATCCTCAGCAAGTCCAAGATCAGGGCGGGGGTAGAGAGCGGCCTCTACACAGGCTGGGACGACCCGAGGCTCGGAACCCTTATGGCCCTGAGGCGGCGGGGCATCCAGCCCGAGGCGATAAGGGCCTTGATGATCGAGCTGGGGACGAAGCCCATCAACGCGACCCTCACCTGGGGGAACATCGCTGCTGCGAACAGGAGGGTCGTGGAGCCGAGGGCGAGGAGATACTTCTTCGTGGCCAACCCCATCAGGTTGAAGGTCCGGGGCATACCTCACGAATTCGACCCAAGGCTCCCACTGCACCCCGATCATCCCGAGTGGGGGACGAGGGACTTCAAGATCACGCCCATTGAGGGCCGCTTCGATTTCTTCATATCAGGCGATGACCTGAGGCTCCTAGAGGCGGGACGGGGCCTCAGGCTCATGGGCCTCTTCAACCTAAGGGTCCAGAGGGTCGGGGAGGGGGTCGTCGAGGCGGACTACCTCAGCGAGCCCTACTCAGAGGCACGGTCCCTCGGCGCCCCCCTCATCCACTGGCTGCCGGAGGGGGAGGGCGCCCCTACGCGGGTGGTCATGCCAGACGCGGCGACAGTGGAGGGCCTATCGGAAAGGAGGTGTATGGATCTGAAGCCGGATACCGTTATCCAGTTCGAGAGGTTCGGCTTCGTCAGGGTGGACGATGTCTCAGGGGGGACTTTAATCGCGTATTTCGCCCACAGGTAGAACAGTTCGGACGATTTTCATATAAACATAAAGTTTAAAAACAGTGGATTGTGTTGTCTATAATACACGGAAGGAGATGAAATGTCCGGAAAGGGTATAGATCCTTCAAAACCCTTCTACGTCAGGTTCGAGGTCCCCAAGGAGGTCGCCGACGCGGCCTACGAGCTCCTAAAGATCGCGAGGGAGACGGGGAAGGTGAAGAAGGGGACGAATGAGACGACGAAGGCCGTCGAGAGGGGAGTGGCGAAGCTCGTCGTGATAGCGGAGAACGTCGAGCCACCGGAGATCGTCGCCCACCTGCCGCTGCTCTGCGAGGAGAGGAAATGCCCCTACGTCTACATCCCAGACAAGAAGAAGGTCGGGGAGGCCGTGGGCCTCGAGGTCTCAGCAGCCTCAGCCTGCGTCATCGACCCTGGGGAGGGGAAAGCCCTCCTGGAGGAGATCCTCTCAAAGTTAAGGGAAATCGTGAAGTGAGATGGGGGAGAGGAGCTCAGAGGTCCTGACGCCCGCAGAGGTCATCCAGATCCTGGGGAGGACGGGCCTCACGGGGGAGATCACCCAGGTGAGGGTCAGGATACTGGAGGGACCAGATAAGGGGCGCATCATCACGAGGAACGTGAAGGGCCCGGTGAGGCTGAAGGATATCCTCATGCTCAGGGAGACGGAGAGGGAGGCCAAGAAGATCAGGTGAGGAGGAGATCCCATGCCGAAGACCTATGAGTGCTCCTTCTGCGGGAGGGAGATCCCCCCGGGAACGGGCTCCATCTATGTCCGCCGAGACGGAAGGATACTCAGGTTCTGCTCCAGCAAGTGCCGGAAGAGCATGATCAAACTCAAGAGGGACCCACGTAAGTTCAAGTGGTGCAAGGCCTACAAGCAGAGACAGAGATAAAGCGAGAAGGCCATCCTTCACAGTCGCTTATTTATCAAGAAGGAGAACTAATATCCCTCAGGGGACGACATGACAAGCATCGCAGGGGTCGATGAGGCGGGGAGGGGCTCCGTCATAGGGCCACTGGTGGTCGCAGGAGTCCTGGTGGACGAAGGAGGCCTCAAGGCCCTCCAGCGGCTCGGCGTGAAGGACTCGAAGCTCCTGACCCCGGAGAGGCGTAGAGAACTTTCAGGGAAGATCAAGGAGGTCGCCTTGAGATACGCCTATTCGGAGCTGAGCCCGGCCCAGATCGACAGGGTGGTCCTCCATGGCGTGAAGTACAGGAGGCTGAACTACCTTGAGATGGTCGCGATGGCGAGAATCATCGAGGAGCTCAGACCGAGTAAGGCGATCGTCGACCCCTGCGATGTAAGCCCGGAGCGCTGTGTCAGGGAGATCCAGGCGATGCTCCCCTTCAAGGTGGAGGTCCTCTCGGAACGTCACGCAGACCGTATTTACCCCGTCGTCTCAGCGGCCTCGATACTCGCCAAGGTCAGGAGGGATGAGAGGATCTCGGAGCTCAGGAAGAGATACGGAGACCTCGGCTCCGGTTACCCCTCCGACCCCAGGACGATCCGCTTCTTGGAGAGCCTCCTCAAGGGAGGGGGGGAATGCCCTCCCTTCGTCAGGGTCTCCTGGGCGACTGTGAGGCGTCTAAGGTCTCTCAGGCAGAAGTAATCCGGTATCGGGCTACCACCATGGCGTGGTCCTTCTCATAGGGCGCGAGGTCGACGAGGTCCATGACTGCGAAGCCCTTCCTCCTCAGATATTCGACCTCCCTCCCGTAGATCAGAGACGGCTCCTCAGCCACGTCGATGCTCCGGGCCTTAATCGCCATCATGGCCCACCCTCCATCCCTTAGGTAGACCTCGGCGTTATCCGCCAGGATCCTCGCCTGATCTGGCTGGGCCACATCCGCGTAGATCACATCGACCTTCGGGACGATCATCCGGTAGGAGAGCGGCCTCCTGGCGTCCGCGAGGATGGGGGAGACGTTCCCCCTATGGCTTGAGAGGTTCTCGATGAAGTCCCTCATGGCCCTCGGGGCAAACTCCACGCCGAAGATATGCCCCTCTTCCCCAACTATATCGGAGAGATGAGAGCAGGTCGTCCCCGAGGCGACGCCCAGGTAGAGGAGGGTAATTCCAGGTGAGATGGGGAGTTCCTTGATCCCCCTTAGAATCGCCGCGGCGACCTTGCTCCTGAAGGGGTTCCAGACCCTGTACTCCCTCCCCTCGTATTCAAGGAGCTCCTCCCCATAGAACCTCCTCCCGGGCGTGAGATTTAGGGTCGCCAGTCTCCTCTCCCCCTCCCCCCCGGCGACCCAGAAGATCCCGGGGAACCTCTCATGGGGCGAGATATGAACCAAGATAACCCCTCTGAGTTAAGAAGAGAACTCCCGCTTAAAGGCTTCTATGATCCATTCACGCCTACTTCTGGAACCTACCCTGAGTCCTCTTGGCTTTCTCCACAGCGATCCTCTGAAGCCAGTTTATGGGCGTCCTGAGTTCTCCGATCCTCTTCGCGAAGTGATGGCAGTTCACGTAGCCGTGGGTGTTACAGATCCTCAGGAAGTAATCCCGAGTGAGCTTGACCGAACAGGTCTTGAGGAAGGGGCAGCAGTTCTGCCCACTGAACTCCTTCAGGGGCTCATAGAAGCTCCCCAGGTCGCCCCCTCTCCCTCTCTCAGACGCGCCCAATTTCCTCGCCCACCTGCACTGTAGATAATATATCCATGATGTAGTATGTAAATCTTTCATATTACTCCACATTATTAATCCATCTTAGGGGTCTATACAGGCAGGATCGATGAGGATATTTTAAGTATAAGTGTTGAATTAGATATGAAGGAGGAGATGGGAAATGTCTGAGACCGAGAACGTCTATGTGGGCTCTAAGCCCATCCTGAGCTATGTGACCGCGTTGGTCACCGCCCTACAGAAGGCGGATAAGGTGAACGTCCTGGCGAGGGGGAGAGCCATCAGCAGCGCCGTGGACGTCGTGGAGGTCACGAGGAGGAGCTTCCTCACGGACATCGTCGTAGACAACATCACCATAGGCACCGAGGTCCTGGGAGAAGGGGAGAACAAGAGGAACGTCTCGACGATCGCCATAACCTTGAGCCGAAAGAAGCAGGAGTGAAGCAGAGGCACAGGTCGATTGGAGTACGCAGCCTCGAAGGGTCGGGGCTGCGGAGATCTTTTTACTTGCTTTTTGAGACCCTTATCTCTTGGATCCTCTCCTCCAGATCTCCCCTTAGTTTATCCCCTATAAACCTCCCTGAGAAGGCGTCCGCCCTCGCCGCCATGGCCAGCTTCCCGGCCAGTACCCTCGCGATCTTTCCCCTGTGCCTCCTGGGGGCCGAGTGGATGAGTGGGTGCTGGAAGATGAGTCCGTGTTTCGGTGGCCTGGAGCCTGTCCTCATGGCCCTGAACATCGCCTTCTCCGCGCCCAGGACCTGTATCTTGCTCGAGGACATCATCGCCAACTTCGTCAAGCCCCCCGCCTTGGCGATGAGCTTCGCCGTCAGCAGGGGTCCCGCCACCTCCACGGTGTTGGGAGCGACCTCCTGGGTGAGAGAGGCAAGGTAGTCGCTCACCCTCCTCCTCAGGTCGTAGAGGGATAGGATCTCCCGGCATACCCCCCTAATCATCTCCAAGTCCCCCGACCTCAGGGGCGCCCCAAGAGACCTCGCCGCCCCCGCCGCGACCTCTCTGGATAAGGGGGCGGGCAGGCCAATCCCCTCCAAGTTTCTGGCCGTAAAGTTCGCCCGATCTCCCAGTTCCGCGACGAGCCTCATGTAGGTCTCATGGTCGCCGATGAGACGGCCGAGTTCAGGGAAGTGGATGCCGTACCATTCCCGCGCCTTCATGGACAGGACGTTTATCACCTTGTCCAGCTCCTCGAGGATGCCCACAGCCTGGAGTATCATGTGCTGGACCTCCTCAAACTCTTGGGTGACCTTCCCCCTCGCCATCCTTAAGGCGACCTCGTGTATCAGGGCCCAGAGATCCTTCTCCTCCTCGGCCATCCCCATATCAACGGCCATCTCGACGAGCCTGTTGCGGAGAAGGTCGCCGGCGGGAGTGCGCTCCTTGAATCGGACCCCCATCTGCGCCTCTCCTTGGAGGGCCCTCGCGAGGGCCCTATTCTCGAAGGTGAAGACCCTGAAGCCCCTCTGGGAGAGCTTCCTCAGGACCTCCCTGACCTCGGGTATGACCTCCCCCCTCTCCAGCCTCATGAGGGCCTTGGCGATCCCCTTGGGGTCAGGGGGGAAGAGGACCCTCTCCACCAGCTCGTTCCTGGGGTTGAAGGCGAGGATGCCGAGGACCGAGTCCACGATGAAGGCCTCCTCCCACCTCCGTTCCGTGACCTTGCCCTCCAAACCCTTCTCCCAACCTTTATCAGTTGTATCCATCTACTTCAAGTAGGATGTCGAAATTAAGTTTAGCCGTGGAGATCTCCGGTCTAAGATTGAGAAATCCCGTGATGCTCTCCGCCGGCATCCTCGGCCTCTCCGCCCCACTGCTCAGGCGCGTCTACGAGAGCGGGGCTGGGGCCGTCGTGACGAAGAGCATCGGCTCGAGACCGAGGTCTGGGCATCCAAACCCTACCGTCGTCGCGGTGGACTGTGGTCTCCTAAACTCCATGGGGCTCCCGAACCCCGGCGTCGATGAATTCTCAGAGGAGGTCAGGAGCCTGAAGAGGTGGGGCGTCACGGTGGTCGCCAGCATCTTCGGCGAAGAGGCCGAGGAGTACGTCGAGGTCGCGGAGAAGCTCTCAGAGGCCGGAGCTGATGCCCTAGAGATAAACTGCAGCTGCCCCAACGTGAGGGAGGTCGGACTCCTGGGACAGGACCCGGGGATGGTGGAGGAGGTGACGAGGGCCGTGAAGGGGGCCGTTGATGTCCCGGTCTTCACGAAGCTGACCCCGAACGTCACGAGGATCGGGGAGGTGGCCCGGGCGGCCGAGAGGGGTGGGGCCGACGGGGTGACCGCCATCAACACCTTGAGGGCGATGGCCGTGGACGTCGAGACCTGCCGCCCCATCCTCTCCAACGTGACCGGAGGGCTCTCGGGACCGGCCATCAAGCCCGTGGCGCTGAGGTGCGTCTGGGAGGTCGCGGAGAGCGTGGAGATCCCCGTCATAGGCTGCGGGGGCATCTTGACCTGGAGGGACGCCGTCGAATTCCTGCTCTGTGGGGCCTCCGCCGTCCAGGTGGGGACGGCGATCATGTACCGTGGCCTCGGCGTCTTCCAGGAGATAATCCAGGGGATCGAGGCCTATCTGAGGAGGAAGGGCTTCGGGGGCGTGGAGGAGGTTGTTGGGAGGGCTCATGGAGCGGCTTAGGATAAGGGTCGTCCCCATAGAGGAGGTCAAGGTGGAGTCGGGGGATGTCAAGACCTTCTTCTTCAGGGATGAGGCTTGCCTCTCGGCGAGGCCGGGGCAGTACGTAATGGTCTGGGTGCCGGGCGTGGATGAAGTCCCCATGTCCCTCTCAACGATCAACCGAGGAGGACTCTCGGCAGTGACCGTCCGGAGGGTTGGCGAGGCGACCGAGGAACTCCACAGGAAGGGGAAGGGCGACCTCATAGGGGTGCGGGGTCCCCTGGGGAACGGCTTCGACCTTGTCCGGGGGAGGTGCCTCCTCGTGGGAGGGGGGACCGGGGTCGCCGCCCTCACGCCTCTGGCCGAGGAACTCCTCAAGGGGGGCGCGGAGGTCTCCTTCATCCTCGGCGGGAGGGACAGGGAGAGGCTCATCTTCCTCGAGAGGCTGAGGGAGCTCCTACAGGGGAGGGGTGAGCTCATCGTGACGACGGACGACGGCTCCTACGGCCTCAAGGGCTTCGCCTCCACCTGGGCGGCGAGGAAGATGGATGAGGAGCACTTCGACATGATCTACACCTGCGGGCCTGAGCTGATGATGGTCGAGGTCTTCAGGGAGGCGGAGAAACGCGGTATACCCGTCCAGGCGAGCCTCGAGCGCATCATCAAATGCGGCGTCGGCCTCTGCGGGAGCTGCGCCATAGGGGGATTTAGGGTCTGCGTCGACGGCCCGGTCTTCAACTCGGAGCAGCTGAAGAGCATCGCGGAGGAGTTCGGCAGGACCCGGCTGGACGCCTCAGGGAGGAGGATCAGGGTCGAGAAATAGGAGCCCAGGGGACAATTAAAAATACCTCGAGGACCCCTTCAGAGATCAGGTGTCACCCTTTGGCGGAGGTTGAGATCCTCATCCACTGCTTCTACATGTCCCTCGGCCTGAGGGCGGGGCGCCCCATCCTCAATCTCAGGTGGCCCCTCACCCCGATGCCAGGGCCTGAGGTGAGGGAGATCTACGGCGACCTCCGCTTCAACCTGGGCTCGACCAACACGGTCCTGATAAGGGACGGGGGAGAGAACATCATAGTCGACCCCGGCATCCTCCAGCTCGGCAGGTATGGAGCGCTGAGGGCGAGGCTCGCCGAGGTCGGCCTCTCCCCTCAGGATGTAGATATCGTCGTGAATACCCACTGCCACTACGACCACATCGAATGTAACTACCTCTTCAGGGGGAAGAGGCTGATCATCCATGAGAGGGAGGTCGAGTATTGTAAGCGCCTCTACTGGCCAGAGTTCGCGGAGGCCTTCATCTCCATCCTCGACGTGGACCCCATCTCCGAGGGGATCCAGCTCACGGAGAATGTGAAGGTCGTCGAGACCCCGGGGCATACCCCGGGGAGCATCTCCGTCATCGCCGAGACGGAGGAGGGGAGGGTCGCCATCGTCGGCGACGCCGTGATAGTGAAGGAGGACCTCCTCGAGATGAGGCCCCCCTCCGTCGTGAGCATGAACTTCGACCCCGAGGCCTCCGTCAGAAGCCTGGAGGTCATCCGTGGTCTGAGGCCGAGCTTGGTCATACCCGGCCACGACGCGCCCTTCACTTTACATGGAGAGGGATAGGTTTGGAGGAGAAGGTCATCGGGATCCTGGGGGGTATGGGCCCCGAGGCCACCGCGGAGCTCTTCATGAGGATCATCAGGGCGACCCCCGTTGAGAGGGACCAGGACCATCTGAGGGTGATCATAGACAGCAACCCCAAGATCCCGGACAGGACCGCGGCGATCCTGGGGGAGGGACCCAGCCCCCTGCCGGAGATGAGGAGGACAGCGAGGAACTTGGAGAGGGCTGGGGCAGACTTCATCATCATCCCCTGCAACACGGCCCACTACTTCTATGAGGAACTCAAGGAGGGGGTGCGGATACCCATCCTGAACATGATCGAGTTGACGGCCGCCCGGATAAGGGAGAGGCTCCCAGAGGCGAGGAGAGTCGGGCTCATCGCCACGACGGGGACCCTCAGGGCGGGGATCTACGACAGGGCGCTGGAGAAGCATGGGGTCGAGGTCATCCATCCGAGCGAGGAGGCTCAGAGGCGGGGCATGGAGGCGATCTATGAGAAGATAAAGAGGGGTCTGATCCCCGAGGGGAGGGAGATCATACTCGAGGTGGTCGCCAGACTCGTCGAGGAGGGGGCGGAGGCGATCATCTGCGGGTGCACCGAGGTCTCCCTCGTCTTAAAGGAGGGGGATGTCCCCGTCCCCGTGATCGATCCACTACAGGTCTTGGCCGAGAAGGCTGTGGCGATAGCCCTGGGAAGAGAAAACCTCTACGGGTAGCCTAAAGGACACCTTTGAGAGGAGTGTCCGCACGCGAAAGGGTTATCCATCGAATAGGAAGACTAGTTTATGGGGTTGAGGTATGAAAAGACCACCTCTTCTCCTCAACTCTTCCCTCATTATATTGTTGATCTATAGCCTATTTTATAGTTCGTATCCCGTAGATTCGAGCCCGAGGGCGATCATAGTGCCCGTGGACTACCCAACAATTCAGGAGGCCGTGGACCATGCAAATTCCGGCGACACGATCATCGTTAAGGACGGAGTCTACCCTGAGAGCGTCACAGTAGGAAAGAGTCTAACGATCAGGTCAGAGAATGGTCCAAAAAACTGTATCGTACATGATTTCTTCATTACAGGGAGTGATGTGACCATACAGGGATTTACTATAAACGGCAATACGACCTCGGGAATCCTGATTTATCCCAAGAACTTTGTCATAAAGGATAACATCATCTCAAACCATTTCTACGGTATTAAGTTGGACACTGCAACAAATGGCATAATAACAGATAATATAGTCTCAAATAATAGTTACTGTGGCATATTGATAGAGGAGACAAATAATGTTACAATAGTTAGTAACAAAGTATCAAAAAATTACTTTGGAGTCTATATATATAAGTCAGAAAATATTAAGATGTTAAACAACGTAATCTTTGAAAATGACTATAATTTCAACGTACAGGGTTCAAGATTCTGTCATTTCTTGCACAAGATAGATTCAAGCAATAAGGTAGATGGAAAATCGATTTACTATTTAGTAAGCGAGAAGAATAGGGAGATACCGAGTGACGCGGGTTATGTGGGGATCGTGAACTCAACTAACATAAACGTAAGGGATTTAATACTGATGAAAAATAGACATGGCGTTTTAGTGGCTTACTCTAAAAACTGTAGGATAGAAAACGTCAATACAACAAATAATATCTGTGGCATCTACCTATTGTACTCAATTAATTGTACATTAAAGGAAAATATTATGTCTATGAATTATCTTAACTTCCAAGTTTACGGTAATGAACTCTCCCATTTCGAACACAACATAGATATGAGTAATCTCGTGGAAGGTAACCCCGTTTATTATTTAATAAATAAACATAGTTTGTATATACCAAAGGATGCAGGATATATTGGAATTATAAATTCAAGTGATGTAATTGTGAAAGATCTGACAATAAGACGTAATGGACAGGGAGTATTACTTGCTTATTCCAATAACTGCAGGATAGAAAACGTTTATGCACCAGATAACTATCATGCCGTTTACCTGAGAAATTCAAGAAATAACATGATCATCGGAAATACCGTGGTTAATAGCTACTATGGTGTCAACCTTCATTCCTCGTCCAATAACACAATCGCTAATAATACTCTATCAACAATAGTTGTTGGCATTCGCTTAAACTCCTCCAGCAATGATAATATGATCTATTTTAACAATGTATCAGGCAATTTCGTGGGTATTGACCTTAGATCTTCAGACAATAATGTCATTTTTCTTAATAACTTCATAGATAATGAAGAAAGTTTCAATTACGACTCTTCAACAACCATCTGGCATTCTCTTGTACCGATGAAGTATGTGTTTAATGGTAC
The DNA here is from genome assembly GCA_003601775.1 of Candidatus Bathyarchaeota archaeon. Lineage (GTDB taxonomy): Archaea > Thermoproteota > Bathyarchaeia > TCS64 > PIYN01 > PIYN01. Next base: position 45,524 of record PIYN01000016.1, on the reverse strand, counting down.
TCTCTATAGAAACTATCTGGGCAACTACTGGAGTGACTATGAAGGTGAGGATTTGGATGGGGATGGGATCGGTAACACGCCCTATTCTGAGTATAAGGATCCAATAGACTATTATCCCTTAATGAAGATGTTTGAATACTATGTGAGTACGATGGACTTCACTCCACCTAAGACCACGATCAGTCCTGAGGGGGGAGTTTACTCTGAACCGATTTCAGTACGGTTAACTGCTGTGGATGTGGGCTTTGGGGTAAATAAGACCTTTTATAAGATAGATGGCGATGAATGGATGAGATTTATGGAACCCTTTAATCTCACAGCGGAGGGAAACTATACCATAAGTTATTATAGCGTGGATAATGCTGGGAATAATGAGACCGTAAGATCCGTTACCTATACTATAAACCTACCACCAACCCCGGTCTCGCTTTATAACCCCGTTAATATCACTCATGACTCTATGAAGCTGATCTGGACGAGAAACTACGACTTAGACTTCGCCGCCTACGAGATCTATCAATCAATCTCGAGGGGGACCCTCGGAACAAAGATCTGCACTATAACTAACAGCTCCGTGACCTCTTATGAGGTAACTGGGCTATTACCCGAGACCACGTACTACTTCACCATAAGAGTCGTCGATAAGGGCGGGGAATCAGCCGACTCTAATCAAGTGAGCGGTACAACGAGTCCGGTTCAACCAGTGACACCACCCGCTTCTCCCTGGAAGTGGATAACCATATTCTCTCTTATACTCGTCGCTACAGTCGCGCTATTCCTCACACTTAGACGGAGATAGCTCGCCCATAAACTTTATAGAGGGGATCGCCGCTACGTTGAGCGGAGTGGTTTAAGATGCCGACACACGGCTCCTTGACGAAGGCCGGGAAGGTGAGGTCCCAGACCCCGAAGATCGAGGGGAGGCCGAGGAGGAGCCCCATCCCGCGTAGGAGGAACTGGGCGAACTACCAGAAGAGGTTCCTCATGGCCGCCCAGCCCGAGAGGGGTGGGAGGAGGTAGCTGTTTCTCCATAGGCGAATACCTATATTCCCATTTTCCTGAGGTTAGATCGAACCCTATGGATGCCTCGAGGGCGATCATCGAGCGGCTGATGGAGCTGTCCTCCCCCAGTAGGGAGGACGTCGAACGGGTGAAGTTCGAGGTCTGCGGCGCCCTGGGGGTTGGGAGGATACCGGGGAACGCTGACCTGATAAGGGCGTTGAGGGAGGGGGAGGAGCGGAGGAGGCTCCTGCCGATCCTCAGGAGGAAGAGGGTCAGGTCCGCGAGCGGCGTCATAGTCATCGCGGCTATGACGAAGCCCCTACCCTGCCCCCATGGGAGGTGCGCCTACTGCCCCGGAGGCCCCGAGGCGGGGGTCCCCCAGAGCTACACGGGGCACGAGCCGGCCTCGATGCGGGGCGCCCAGAACCTCTACGACCCATACAGGCAGGTGGAGAGCAGGATCAGGCAGCTGAGGGCGATAGGGCATAGGGTCGATAAGGTGGAGCTCATCATCATGGGCGGGACCTTCCCAGCCGCCCCAGAGAGTTATCAGAGGTACTTCGTCAAGGGGTGCCTGGAGGGCCTCTTGGGACGGAGGACGGGGGGCCTCGAGGAGGCGAAGCTCCTCGCTGAGGGGGGCGAGATCAGGAATGTGGGGATAACCGTCGAGACGCGCCCTGACTATGCCCGGGAGGAGCAGGTGGATCGACTGCTGGAGATGGGCGTGACACGGGTTGAGATCGGCGTCCAGAACGTCTACGACGATATCTACCGCCTCGTGGAGAGGGGGCACACCGTCGGGGACGTCATCGAGGCGACCCGGATCCTCAAGGACTCGGGGCTGAAGGTCTGCTACCACATGATGCCCGGCCTCCCCGGCTCCAGCCTCGAAAGAGACCTCCTCGCCTTCAAGCGGATCTTCCAGGACCCGGACTTCAGGCCGGATATGTTGAAGATCTACCCCTGCCTCGTCATCAAGGGGACGAAGCTCTACGAGTGGTGGAGGAGGGGGGAGTATGAGCCCCTCTCCACGGAGGAGGCCGTGGAGCTCCTCGTTAAGGTGAAGGAGATGGTCCCTCCCTGGGTCCGCATCATGAGGATACAGAGGGATATACCCGTGAACCTCATAGAGGCAGGGGTCAGGAAGAGCAACCTCCGGCAGCTCGTCGCGGAGCGCCTCAGGGAGTTGGGGAAGCGGTGTAGGTGCATCCGGTGCCGGGAGGTGGGGCATAGGCTCCTCAAGGAGGGCGTCGAGCCGGACCCCGACGACCTCGAGCTGACGAGGAGGACCTATGAGGCCTCAGAGGGCGTGGAGGAGTTCCTCTCCATAGAGGATAGACGGAGGGACATCCTCGTAGCCCTCCTCAGGCTGAGGATCCCCTCGGAGAGGGCGCATAGGCCCGAGATCGACCCCTCCAAGGACAGCATCGTCAGGGAGCTCCACGTCTACGGACCCATGGTCCCCGTGGGGAGGCGCTTCCCTGGGGCTTGGCAGCACAGGGGGTGGGGCTCCATCCTCCTCTCCGAGGCGGAGAGGCTCTCCAGGGAGGAGTATGATCGGAGGAAGATCCTCGTGATGAGCGCCTTGGGGACGAAGAGGTACTACATGGAGAGGGGCTACAGGCGGGACGGCGTCTACGTCTCGAAGGACCTTTAAATCCGAGGAGCGAAGGTATATCGGTGGAGATGGAGAGACTCTCAGGCTACAGGGGGGAGCTGAGGAGGGCGCTTGAGGAGGAGGGCATAAACATCGGGGACCTCATCTCAGTGCGCTCAAGGGGCTTCGAGTACAGGGGCATCCTGATGCCGAGGTCTGAGCTGGAGGACGAGTGGCATATAGTCCTCAAGCTCAAGAGCGGTTACAACATCGGAGTCGCCTATAGGCCAGGGGAGACGGTGATCAGGCGGCTGGGGGAGGCGGAGAAGCCCCACTTCAGGCCTCCGCCCCCACCGGTCTCCAAGGAGGGCCTCCCGAGGGTGAGCATCATCAGCACGGGTGGGACCATCGCGAGCAGGGTCGACTACTTCTCGGGGAGGGTCTACCCAGCGATCTCGGCGAGCGACCTCTACAGCGTCGTCCCCGAACTCTCGGAGATCGCCGTGATAAGGTCCGAGATCCTCTACAGCGTCTTCAGCGAGGACCTCACCCCAGAGCACTGGTCCGGGATGGCAAGGAGGGTGGCGGAGGAGATAGAGGGGGACGTCGACGGCGTCGTCATCACCCATGGGACGGATACCATGGGCTACTCAGCCGCGGCCCTCAGCTTCGCCCTCCAAGAACTCCCCGTCCCCGTCATCCTCGTCGGCTCCCAGCGCTCCTCAGACAGGCCCAGCTCCGATGCCGCCCTCAACCTCATCGGGGCCGTCACAGCAGCGGCGAGGGCCCCCTTCGCCGAGGTCGTCGTCGGGATGCATAGGACGACCTCCGACACGGAGATCGCCTTCCACAGGGGGACGAAAGTGAGGAAGTGCCACACCAGCGCCCGCTGGGCCTTCCAGTCCGTGAACACCGAGCCACTGGCCCTCTACAGGAAGGGGAGGATCGAGATGATCCTCAAGGATTACAGGCGTAGGGACCCGGAGAGGCAGCTGGTGCTGAGGGATCGATTTGAGGAGAGGGTGGCCCTCGTCAAGTTCCACCCGGGCTTCGACCCCGAGCTCATAGACTGGCTCGTGGACCGCGGCTATAGGGGGATCGTCCTCGAGGGGACGGGGCTCGGGCACGTGGCGCAGCGGTGCTTCAAGTCCGTGGGGAGAGCCGTGGAGGAGGGGCTCATCGTCGCCATGACCTCCCAGTGCATCTGGGGGAGGGTCCACATGAAGGTCTACAGGAACGGGATCATGCTCCTCAGGCTCGGCGTCATCCCCATGGAGGATATGCTCCCCGAGACGGCCCTCGTCAAGCTGATGTGGGCCCTCGGACAGACGGAGGACCGGGAAGAAGCCGTCAGGCTGCTGAGGAAGAACATAGCCCACGAGTTCTCCCCCAGGACCCTCTACCAGCCCTGGGGAGGTGTCCAGAGATGACCCTGGACTATAAGGCCCTGGGCCTCAGGGTCGGCCTGGAGATACACCAGGAGCTCGCGACCTCCCATAAGCTCTTCTGCGCCTGCCCCCCACGCCTCTTCAGGGAGGAGGCCGAGTACACCTTCCTCAGGCGCCTGAGGCCCACTCAGAGCGAGCTGGGGGAGGTCGACCCAGCGGCCCTCTTCGAGTTCCAGCAGGGGAAGGCCATCCTCTATGAGGCGAGCAGGGAGACGGACTGCCTCGTCGAGATGGATGAGGAGCCCCCGGGGCCCCTCAACCCCGAGGCCGTCGACATCTGCCTCACCGTGGCCCTGATGATCGGCTCGAGGCCGGTGGACGAGATCCACGTCATGAGGAAGACGGTGATAGATGGCTCGAACACGACGGGCTTCCAGAGGACCTGCGTCGTGGCCCTCGGGGGTGAGGTCTATGTGGAGGGGAAGAGGATCGGGATAGAGCAGATCTGTCTGGAGGAGGACGCCGCTCGAAAGACCGGTGAATCCGGGGTGCTCCACCGCTACAGGATCGACAGGCTGGGCATCCCACTGATAGAGATCTCGACGGAGCCCGTGATACAATCCCCCGAGGAGGCGAGGAAGGTCGCCCTCGCCATAGGGCAGATCCTCAGGGCGACGGGACGCGTCAGGAGGGGGCTGGGGACAATACGCCAAGACATCAACATCTCGATAGAGGGAGGGGCCCTCATAGAGATCAAGGGAGTCCAGCAGCTCGACCTCGTCTCGAAGATCGTCAAGTACGAGGTACAGCGCCAGGTAGCCCTCCTGGAGATCCGCGACGAGCTCCAGAGAAGGGGCGTACGCAGGGAGGAACTGAGGGAGGAGTTCATCGACGTCACCGAGGTCTTCCAGGGGACAAGGTGTCGCGTCCTCAGATCCTCCATCAAGAAGGGAAGGCGCGTCTACGCCCTCAGGCTGCCCCGCTTCGCCGGCCTCCTGGGCCGAGAGCTCTGCCCTGGAAGGAGGCTGGGGACCGAGATGGCTGACAGGGCGAAGTTCTGGGGGCGGGTCAGCGGCCTCTTCCACACGGATGAGCTCCCCGGCTATGGCATCACACCCAAGGAGGTGGCCGAGCTCCGCAGTGCCGTGGGGGCCGGCGAGGAGGACGCCGTAGTCATCACCTCGGGGGAGCCTCAGAGGTGCGTGGACGCCCTCAGGGCCGTCCTGGAGCGGGCCGCGGAGGCCTTGGAGGGGGTCCCGAGCGAGACGAGGGGTCCGAACCCGGATGGGACAACCCACTATATGAGGCCCAGGCCGGGGGCGGCGAGGATGTACCCAGAGACGGATGTGGTCCCCATCCCCATCACCCCTGAGAGACTGGAGAGGATCAGAAGCGCCCTACCTGAGATGCCCGAGGAGAGGCTCTCCAGACTGATGAGGGAGTTCCACCTAAACAGGAAGTTAGCGACGCAGCTCATCGACTCCGACTACCTCGACCTCTTCGAGTCCATATGTAGGGAGACGAAGGTGGCGCCCTCCCTCGTAGCCGTCACCCTCACCGAGACCCTGAAGAGCCTGGGGAGAGAGGGGGTTAAGGTCGAGACCTTGGACGATGAGACCTTGAAGCAGGTCTTCATCTCACTGGACAGGGGCCTGATGGTCAAGGAGTCCATACCAGACGTCCTCTCCTGGCTCGCCAACCACCCAGGGTCCACGACCAAAGACGCCGTCAAGGCCCTGGGCCTCGAACTCCTCCAGGAGGAGGAACTATGGGAGATCGTCAGGGGCAAGGTGAGGGAGAACGAGGAGCTGGTGAGGCGCATGGGACTCAGGGCCGTCGGACCTCTGATGGGGGCCGTGATGAGGGAGGTGAGGGGGAGGGCGAGGGCTGAGGTGGTCCGCTCTCTCGTGGAGAGGGCCCTGAAGGAGTTCCTGGGGAAGTAGAGTTACATTAGATTTAAGTATCGAAAGGGAGGAATTCAGTACAGTCACCTGTTTAATCTCGAGCTTGATGTGAGTCTTGATGGAGAACTCCCGGTTCACCCTTCGCATCAGGATCGGCGACCAAGAGGTCGAGTTCGGAGGGACTCGCGAAGACGTCATGGCAGCCCTCGAAGACCTTGAGGAGATCATCAGCAAGGTATCAAGGGCCTTCAGGGAGGGGTCCATACAGAGGAGGGAGGAGGCCATGGATGCTGAGACCCCCTCAAAGGCCGGGTACCCCACGATCCCAAGGACGAAGAAGTGCAGCGAGGCCATCATCAGCCTCCTCCAGACCGAGTGGGGGAAGACCCCACGGACCCTCTCCGAGTTGAGGGAGGGGATGGAGGCGAACGCCATCCATTACCCGAGTTCCACCCTCTCCGGGACCTTGAACTGGCTCGTGAAGAAGGGTAAGTTAAGGAGATGGAAGGGTGAGGACGGCAAGTACCTCTATACCCTGGTAGAGACGGAGGTTGAGCGATGACGAAGGGAATAAAGGTCAGCATCAAGACCTCCTTCGGGGAGATCGTGGTCAGCGGGGAGACGCCAGAGGAGGTCCTCCAACTCCTCCAGGATCTGAACCCCCAGTTCTACTCAAGACTAACCTCCAGCATCTCCCCCCTTACCTCAGGGCATACCAGAAACGCCCTACAGGGCATCGTTGATATGACGAGGGAGGGGCCCATCATAGTGACCAAGAAGAAGCTGACACACTACGAGGCCATCGCCCTCATCCTCTACTGCTCAAAGGATAACCAATGTACCTCAAGGAAGCTACGAAACCTACTCCTCTCAAGCGGGAAGAAGGTCACCGTCCCAGCCAGGCTGAACGAGATGAGGAAGAGGGGGTACATCTTCAAGCCCAACCCCAGGACACCAGAGTATAAGCTCTCCACCAGCGGGATCAAGTGGGTGGAGGAGGAGATCCTCCCACGCCTGCTCGCCCGAAAAACCAGCAAGGATTAAGCGGCTCTCAAGGAACAAGAAGCTACCTCCTAATGAGGGATCCCTGGAGAGCTGACCCAAAGAGGGAAACCTCCAATACTCAGCTTCGAGGTTAAGGCTTAACCTGCCTTTGGATCCGGGTGTTCATCTCCATATAGGCGAGCAGGAGACATAGGAGTAGTTGTCTGAAGTCGCAGGTGTAGGCTCCCTCCTTGAAGGGGAGGCGCTGTATGAGGCCCTTCTCAAGGAGCTTCGCGACGGCCCTCTCCGCGGCCTTGTAGGTCAGCGAGAGCCCCTCGGAGATCTCCTTGATCGTCAAAGGCTTCCCCGTGCTGATGAGGTGGATGAGGATGTTGAATTGACTTGGGGCCCTTCGGAGTGTGAGGAGGTTCTCCATCCGCTCTTTGAGCTCTTCCAGATTTCCCTTAGCCACTCTTCCTCTCCTCCTTCATCTCCCTCCTTATCTCCTCGTAGATCCTCATCAGGATGTCGTAGGGAAGGATGTTGGAGACATAGCCGTCGCGTAGGGTTCTCACCAGCTTTGCCTCCTTGAGCTCGCTGAGCCTCGCCCTGACCGTCCCTGCCTTCATCCCCAGCCCCTCCGAGATCTCGGAGGGCTTCAGCTCCCCCTGTTTGAAGGTGAGATAGCAGAGGATCTTGAAGGCGGAGGTCCTCACCCCTAAGGAGTCCAGGGCCTTTAATACTCTTTTCTTACTCATTTTGATCCTCCTTCTAAATACCTCTTCAAGATGGTCGCCAGGATCGGTCCCAGCTTATACCTGTAGACCCCCCTCGAGACCCTCTCGACGAGGCCCTTGGTATGGAGGTTGTGGAGGGCGATGTTGACAGCGTTCATGCTCAACTTGAGCGCCTCAGCGACCTCCCTGTTGCTCATCTCCCTCTCCTCCCGGATCAGGAGCAATAACACCTTCCTCTGGGTCTCCGCCCTCCGGAGCCCCTCGAGGGCCTCAGACGTCTCTTGGCTCATGGGGGACCACGGTATCCTATTCCCTGGGGAGACGACGGTAGATGTCAGATACGATCTCGGTGAAGTGTATGTTAGATATATAGGAACCATCCTCCTCTTGCCTCACTAACCCCATGTTCAGCAGGTTCCTCAGCGCGGGGCGTACCGTCCCAGGGGAGAGACCCGTCTCCCCCGCGATCTCCGCGGGGCGGCTCCTCCCCTTAAAGGATAGGTATACCAGGACCTTGAAGAGGCTCTTACCCGGCGATAGACGCCTCAGAGCCTCGTCCCAGAGACCCTCCATCTCATCATCCCGCCTTTCCCAACCTCTTCTCCAGCGCCTCTATGCGGTCCATGAGGTGGAGGAGGATGCCCGGTATGTTTGGGGAGTAGGTCCCCCGCGCCTCCCTCCTCAGCAGCCCCTCATCGCAGAGCTTCGAGTATATGGCCTTCACGGAGTTGTAGTTCACCTGGAGGTGATCCGTCATCTCCCTCGGGCCGAAGCCGGGATGTAGCAGAAAGGTCCTGAAGACCATCTCCTTCAGAGTTCTCTCCTCGCCCATTTTGATACATTTTTTACTTCACCTATATACTTATTAACTTTACCTTTTGACCTTAGTTCCTTTTCGACCTGTCAGGATTAATTTAGAGCAAGTTAATTTCTACATATATAAATAAAAGGATAATAATCAGAAATTATGCTCAGAGAACCGTAGGGTTTATATATCCAAGAAATAATGTGTTGTATAGTGCTCCTCTCTGGTGGTTGAGATGTTGACGCTGAAGCGGGGTTTCTCGGCGAGGCTGGACCCAGGGAGCGCTGGGGAAGTAGGGGGCGGGCTCTCAACCCATCCAGACCTCTGCCTCGCCATAAGGAATCTGGTCCTCGGGGAGATAACTAAGGATGTCTACGCTGATCTCGAGGCCGTGGCGGGTATCGCCGAGAAGATCCGTGCCGGGGCGGAGATCATGGAGATCAGCCGGAGGGAGCACTTCACAAGGGTCACGGGCATCGACGCGGGGGGGCAGAGGCTCCCCCTCTCCTCCCGATGGTACGCCGTGATAAGCGCCCTCGCCTACTCCCTCCCTGAGGGGAGGTGCTTCTTCACGGAGCCTGAGTCCATCAAGTTCTCCTACAGGCTCTCGAACCTGAAGTTCAAGAGCATCCTCAGCGTACGGAGGGAGGCGAAGCTCTACGAGACCGGGATAAAGTTCCTGGAGAGGAACCCCGATGTGGAGCTGATCCTGATAGATGGACCCCTCGCCTTCAGCAACTGGTGGAGGGCCGCCGGGAGGCCCGTTGACCGTAGGGCCCTGGTGGATAGGGTGAACCGGTTTCTCCACCTCTGCCAGGAGAGGGAGGTCCTGGTCGCTGGGATCGTGAAGAGGCCCTCCGCCAGGTACCTGCTCTACCACCTGGGGCTGCAGGAAGCGACGAACCTCCCTGACTCCTTCATCCTCCTCCAGGTGCTCCGGCCCGGGGAGAGGACGGGTCTCTTCTCGCCGAGGTCAGCCCTCAGGAGGGTGGTCAGGTCCTCGCCCTTCATGGACGCGATAGGTTTTCCCATCTACTCCTTCTACGCCCGCCTCTCCAGGGACTGGTCCATACCGCCCATCAGGATCGACCTCCCAGCCTTCTCCCTCGGATATGTGGAGGAGATCGCTGAGTACTGCTACGCGACGAGCTACCTCCAAGGGGTCCCGCTCCCGGTCATCAAGGCGGATGAGTCGGTGAGGATCTCGAAGGAGTTCATAGATGAGGTCTACCTGGAGGTCCTCTCGAGGGTTGGGAGGGAGACGGGGGAGCTCTCCTATGTGGCCCCTGTCTGGGGTGAGGGAAGATGGATGGGGATGAGGTGATCGGCCACACCTTCAGCACCACGGGGGAGTACCTCCATGATCAGATAACGGTGGTGCTGAGGAAGGGTAGGGAGGTCGCGAAGGGTGACCTGATCTACGTCCTCCACCCGAAGAGGAGGAGGCCCGTGGTCTACCAAGTGGTCAGGGTCTACCCCCATAGGAGGGTGAGGGAGTACGAGGAGTTCCTCCTGAAGGAGGGGAGGATCGTCCCGGACTGGGAGGACTCCACCATCCACGTCGAGGCCTATCAGTGGGGGTGGCTCGACGACCTCGGACGCCTGAGGGCGCTGAGGTACCCGCTCCCACCGAACACCCCGGTCTACAAGGCCGGGAGGGAGGTCGTCGCGAGGTTCACGAAGCCCGAGGGGGAGTGGAGGATCCTCCTCGGGACGGACCTGAGCTGCGGCCTCGAGGTGGAGCTCGACCTCCATCACCTCATCAGGCAGTCCTGCCTCATCTGTGGCTCTGTGGGGACGGGGAAGACGACGACGGCGATCACCATGGTCTGCAGGGCCGCGAGCCTGGAGCCGCCCGTCCGCTTCTTCATCGTGGACAAGGACGGGGAGTATGGGAGCCTCCTTGAGAGGTTCGGGCCCGGGGAGGCGGTGAGGGTCCCCTGGATCAGGTTCTTCAAGCCCTCGGACATAGGCTATGAGGACTTCCTCGCTGAGTTTGGGTGGCAGAGGAACTGGTGGACCTCCAAGGTCCTCAGGAGGGCACTGAGGATGCTGAGGTCCTCCGGGGAGCTCCTGACGAAGAGGAACCTGATAAGGGTCCTACAGTTCGTCGAGGGGGAGGACCTGGGCTTCAGGAAGAAGGGGGAGGAGCTGGAGGACTATAAGAGGCAGGTGGCCAACGCCGTGGCCTACTCCCGCCTCATCCCTGATGATGATGTGGAGGCGCTGGACCCGGTGGAGCTCCTGAGGAGGCATCGCATCGTCATCATGGATCTCTCGCAGGGGAGGGATACTTGGTCACAGAAGCATGTCGTCATCGCCCAGGTCCTCAAGAGGATCTTCACCGAGGCCTTGGAGGACCAGGGCTTCGGATGCGTCATCCTCCTGGAGGAGGCGATGTACTATGCCCCTCAGAGGGGACTCTTCGAGGTGGGTTCGGCTGAGAGTAGGGTGAGGCTCCTCTCGGTGGTGAAGGAGATCGCGACGAATGGAGGGAGGAACGGCGTGGGCCTCTGGATCGTGACCCAGAGACTGGCGACGGTGGAGAAGACGGTCGTGACCCAGTGTGCGAACAACATCGTCTGCCACGCCCTCGAGGACCTGGACAAGAGGAGGCTCGGGGAGATCGTGGGTGAGAACTTTGTCGACCTCCTCGGAGAGCTCCCTCCAGGGGAGGCGATAGTGAAGGGGACGGCCCTGAAGTGTCGCTTCCCCCTATGGGTCAAGGTGATACCCGAGCTCTACCCCTCATCGGCGACGACGACACCCCTCAAGAGGTTCATGGAGATGGCCCAAGCCATGGACAGAGAGGAGCAGAAGCCGCTAACGATAACCTAACCTCCTTCTAAGAGCCTCTTCCACAGCCCTCTTGATGATCTGCCCTGAGATGTGGATCAGGGAGTCGTTTATGACCTTCTCGATCCTCCTCAAGGCGAGGCAGGGGTAAGTCTGGACGAGGAGGCTCGCCCTTCTGGGAGCCTCGCCCGCTGGGGTCCCCACGAGCCTCTCAGCCATGTATCGCGTGGAGCCGCAGGGCGCTCCCCTGAGGACCTCCACCTCCTCGACTACTCCCTCCCTTATCCTAACACGAAGCCTGGGGCGTCCGAAGAATCTCGCAAACTCGTCTATCACGGGCTCCCCCACCTCTGTAAGGGAACAGAAGGGCCTGGGGAAGACGGCAGGAAGCCCCAACTCGGACCTAAGTTGCCTCTCCAGCCCAAGCGGAAGCCAGGCATAGTCATCGGCTGGGGCGATGAGGCTCCGCGCCTGAACCCGCTCAAGGACTTCAGGTAGGAGGGAGAAGGAGGAGGGACTCTCCCCCAGGAAGACGAGTAGGTCGCATCTCAACCCCTCATCAGGGAGAAGCCCCCTGACAACCCCTTCAGACTCCTCAACGAGATCCGAGAGGCCCCGAGGGAGGCGGATCTTCCTCAGGGACCAGTGAGGAGGAGCCTCACTGGCGATGTAACTGAAGATCCTCTCCCCGTAATCGCCCTGGGTGAAGAAGAGGGCTCTGAAGTTCTCCAAGGAGGTCCCCATAGGAAGGGTTTGGCTTAACCCTTATAGAAGCTTGTTGTCCCCCTCCCTCAAAAGTTTAGGAGAGGAAAGGCTTAATCGATCTCTGAGAGCCCTTAAGGATCGAGGGGTTGCCTTGTCGGTTGAGGTACGGACTCATACGGCCCTCCACGTCCTCAAGGGGGCTGTGGTGAAGGTGCTGGGGGCGAAGTGGACCGCCAGCGTCTACGTGAAGGGATCCCACGGGAGGCTCACCGTCCAGTTCGGGAGGAAGCCCACACCCGAGGAAGTGGCGCTCATCGAGGAGGAGGCGAACAAGAAGATCAGGGAGGACGCCCCCGTGGAGGAACTCGAGATGGAGCGGAGCGAGGCCGAGAGCCGGTGGGGAGACGCCATCTACGACCTCTTCCCCCTCCCAGCCTCCATCACCCGCCTGAAGATCCTCCGCATCCCCGGATGGAACGTGAACGCGTGCAACAAGGCTCATACGAAGACGACGGGCGAGATAGGCTCCCTCAGGATCGTGAAGACGAGATACAGACGCTCCAAACAGCTCTTGGAGATATCCTTCAATATCTATCCTGCTTAAGACCCGTCTTTCCAAGATCCCCTAAAGATAGATTAATGAAGAGCATAACTGACTCCTAAGGAGAGGAGGGAGACAAGAGAGTGGGCGTAGCTATAAGGGCGATCAACCTCACGAAGTACTATGGAGACCTTCTGGCCGTTGACCACGTGAATTTCGAGGTGAAGGAAGGGGAGATCTTCGGCTTTCTCGGCCCCAATGGTGCGGGGAAGACGACTACTGTCCGGATGCTGACGGGGATATCAAGACCTACAGAGGGGACAGCGGAGATCATGGGGTTCGATATTCAGAGGCAATCTGTGAAGGCGAAGGAGTTGATAGGGATGGTCACGGATATCTCCAACGTCTATACCGAGTTATCCGCCTGGGATAACCTGATCTTCATGGGAAGACTCTATGACATACCCAAACCCAAGAGGGAAAAGAAGGCAGAGAGGCTCCTGAGGCTCTTCAACCTTTATGACAGACGAAACGAGAAGGTGGAGGGATTCTCAAGGGGGATGAGAAGACGCCTCTGCATAGCCATGGCACTCATGAACGACTCCTCAGTCCTCTTTCTCGACGAGCCAACCGCTGGCCTCGATGTTCAGAGCATCCTAACGATAAGAGATCTGATCAGGGAGTTGAATCAGGAAGGGCTCACAATCTTCCTCACGACCCATAACATGGAGGAAGCAAATGAGATGTGCGACCGGGTGGCCATAATCAACAAGGGGAAGATCGTGGCCATAGACACGCCAGAGCGGCTTAAGAGGACCATAAAGAGACTCCAGTCGGTGGAGGTCTCCTTCTACGCCGCGAAGGAGGGTCTCATAAAGGACCTCGAAGCCTTCCCGGCAGTCACCAAAGTCATGAAGTACGGGGACAAGTACAGAATCTACACGGAGAACCCCCCGGAGGTCCTCTCCGCCCTCTGCGAGTACGCTAAGGCCAACGGTCTGAGGATCATTACCCTGAACACCCTGGGTCCCAGTTTGGCGGACGTCTTTATCGAACTCACGGGCATAAAACCAGAAGTGGGACCTGGGATGTTTAAGGGGGGGCTTTGGGCAAGGAAGAAGGGGTATGAGGTCAAGAGCCGGGATCGGAGGGGGGCGACCTTGGTAGAGGCCCACCGTCTCCTGAGGGAGCTGAGAGTCGCCTGGGCGATAGGGGAGAAGGATATAAAGATATACTATGCAAAGTTCCCCTCCCTGATGTTTGGCGTCCTATTCCCCTTCTCCATGTTCCTCGCCTTCGTGGTGGGTCGGAAGATGCCCATCAGCAGGTCGATCCCGGTGCTCGTCGCACAGACACTCTTCTTCGCCTCCTCGACCATAGGCCCTGTCACCATCCCCCTCGAGAGGAGGATCAGGACCTTTGATAGGTTCCTTATCGCCCCCGTCTCCCTCATCACGGTGCTCCTGGGCAAGACGATCGCGGGATTCCTCTACGGTATACTGGTTTCCACGATCCCCGTGGTGATAGGGTCCCTTGTCTTCCACTCCTCTGTAACAGACCCCTTGGCCCTCATAATCGGTATGATCCTCTCGGCCCTATGCTTCGCCGCAATGGGGATCATGTTCGCCTCCATACCAGGCCAGAGCCCAGGTCAGGTCATGATGCCCCTGAACTTCGTCCGTATCCCCCTGCTCTTCATAAGTGGCGTCTTCATCCCAGTCAAGGAACTACCACCCTGGGGACAAGCCGTATCGCTTTTCTCCCCCTTAACCCACACCATCGAATTGCTCAGGGAGGGGCTGGGAGGGGGGAGTACCTTCGGTCTTCCCATAAACATGGCAGCCCTCCTCCTCTATTTAGCCCTATTCCTCTACATAGGGATCCGATTCCATATAATCAACCAGAAGAGGGAATAACCATTGTATCCATTCCATAACCTCAGGGGATGACCGGATCGATGGGACGCGAGTACCCATCCCACCCTCTCGTAGGAGTCGGGATACTCATCAAACATGGGGAGAAGTATCTCCTCATCAGGCGTGCCGCTGAGCCTGACAGGGGTCTCTGGACGATACCCGGCGGCCTCGTCGAGGTGGGGGAGCGGGTTCGGGAGGCCGCGGTGAGGGAGGCAAGGGAGGAGACGGGGCTGGAGGTGGAGGTCCGAGAGGTCCTCGATGTGATAGACAAGATCGTCAGGGATGAAGAGGGCAGGGTCAAGTACCACTTCATCATCGTCGACTTCCTCGCCGTCCCCAAAGGAGGCAGGATGAGGGCCTCCTCAGACGCCCTCGAGGCCCGATGGGTGAGGAGAGAGGAGTTCAAGCGATACCCCCTCACTGAGACCTTTAAACTCCTCTTGGAGCGCGTCAGCCTTTGGGAAGAGGGATCATGAATCGCTGTTTTATATCTGAACTACATCAAAACTGTTATTAAGGTTGAGGGAAACTAAGTATCGACATGGAAGAGGAGAGGGTCATCGGCGCCGGTTGCAGCACGAAGGAGGGGAAGTACATCATAACCCTCTACAAGGACGCCGATGACGGGAAGCTCGTCTTCAAGGTCAAGGAGAAGGATTCTAAGGCGGAGGAGGAAGAGGAGAACGAGCCGCGGTCATCCCCGTAGCCGCTAATACTTTTAAATCATTGCAGAGGATTCTAAAGCACGGGATGTTAAAGGCCAACGACTTTGAGGGTAGGGACGTCATCTCCATCAAGGACTTCACGAGGGAGGAGATAGACTTCATCCTCAAGACAGCCTCCCGGATGGCGCCCCTCGTAGAGAAGGGGTCCGACCTCCTCAGGGGCAAGATCCTGGCGACCCTCTTCTTCGAGCCGAGCACCAGGACGAGGCTCAGCTTCGAGGCCTCCATGCACAGGCTCGGGGGGAGCGTGATCGGCTTCTCTCAGCCCGGGGTCTCCTCAGTGGCCAAGGGGGAGAGCCTCGCGGATACCGTGAGGGTCGTGGAGAACTACGCGGACGTCATCGTGATCCGCCACCCGCTGGAGGGGGCGGCGAGGTTAGCCGCCGAGTTCGCCCAGGTCCCCGTCATCAACGCTGGGTCGGGGAGTGAGGAGCACCCCACACAGGCGCTGCTGGATCTCCACACCATCCTCGAGGCTAAGGGGCGGATCGACGGGCTGAAGATCGCGTTGCTCGGGGACCTCCGATATGGGAGGACGGTTCACTCCCTCGCCTACGCCCTCTCCAACTACGATGTGGAACTCTTCCTGGTATCGCCCCCGCAGCTGAGGATGAAGAGGGAGGTCCTCAAGGATATCAAAGGGAAGATCCAGGTTGTTGAGATGGACGACCTCACCCCCCTGCTTCAAGACCTTGACGTCCTCTACGTCACCCGGATCCAGAAGGAGAGGTTCCCCGACCCCCTGGAGTATGAGAAGGTCAAGGGGTCCTACCGGATCGACAAGAAGCTCCTCGAGAGCGGGAGGGAGGACCTGATCGTGATGCACCCCCTACCGAGGATCACGGAGATCGCCCCCGATGTGGACGAGACGCCACAGGCATGGTACTTCAAGGAGGTCCGCCATGGACTCTACGTGAGGATGGCCCTCCTGGCGCTCATCCTCGGGGCCATCAAGTAGACCTCTGAGACCTCAGAACCGGCGATGCGTGAAAAGCTCCCTGATCCTCTGCAACCTCGAGCGGGAAGAGTCCTTGACCTGGGGGCTCAGCCCGTAGGCCTCCGGGATCCTGTAGAGGTAGATCCTATGGGACTTGAACCTATAGTATCCCTCGTTTCCCTCGCCGCTGGGGGTCCAGCCCTGGATGGGGAAGTCATGACTCACGACCCTCGTCCCAGGCCTGCTCTCCCTCTCCAGCTTCGGCCTCAGTTTCGAGTTCCCTGAGGTCGTGAGGTAGAGGGTGATGACGGTGGCGGGTGAGAGGTCTGCGAGGAAGAAGTTGCCGTTCACCACCTGAATCCTGTCCTGGAGGCCGAGGGACGTAGCCTTCTTCCTGATGTCGTCACAGAAGCGTTTATTCAAGTCGTAGCCGACAGCCCTCTTCGCCCCGAATTCTTGGACGGCGGTGAAGAGGACCCGCCCGTCACCGCACCCGAGGTCGTAGACCACGTCATCAGGTCCTACCTCCGCGATCTTCAGCATCTCCCTCACGACATCCATGGGGGAGGGGACAAAGGGGGCGACACTCATGGGGTTGTCCCTCCAGAGAGCCGTGAAATCGAGGAGGCCGATACCCCTTGGAGAAGGGTACAAGAAATCGTTACCCGTTGAAGGCATACCTCTCAAGGATCTCCCTTCAATTCCTCTACTATAAAAGTATCCTTTATCACCATGATTAAAGGATTCTCTCTTGAGGGATGTGAGGATGGAGTTAAAGGTCGTGAAGGTCGAGACGCCTGAGGGATGTAACCTCATCCTCGGGCAGAGCCACTTCATCAAGACCGTCGAGGACCTCTACGAGGCCATGGCCTCCTCAACCCCCTCGGCGAAGTTCGGACTCGCCTTCTGCGAGAGCTCTGGTGAGCGCCTCGTGAGGGTGGAGGGGAACGATGAGGAGCTCAAGAGGGCGGCTGCCGAGAACGCCCTGAGGATCGGGTGTGGGCACTCCTTCATCATCTTCCTCCGCGACGCCTACCCCATCAACGTCCTGAACGAGCTGAAGCGGGTCCCAGAGGTCTGCACCATATACGCGGCCACCGCCAACCCCGTCGAGGTGATCGTAGCTGAGACCGACTCCGGGAGGGCCCTGCTGGGCGTCGTGGACGGGGGGACGCCGAGGGGCATCGAGGATGAGGAGGGTATAAGGTGGAGGAAGGAGATCCTGAGGAAGCTCCGCTATAAGCTCTGAGGACTACTTGCAGCCGGCGAGCACCCGCTTAATCTCCGCTGGGAGGGCCTCCAGTCCGACGTCTCCCCTGATATCCCTTACGAGACCCCTTTTTCTGTAGCGCTCGAGGACCGGCTCACTCTGCTCCTTGTAGACCTCCAGGCGCCTCCTGATGACCTCTTCCCTATCGTCGTCCCTCTGGATGAGCCTACCCCCACAGATATCGCAGACCCCCTCCTTCTTCGGGGGCTTATTTATGAGGTTGTAGATGGCGCCGCAGACAGAGCAGATCCGCCTCGTCGTCAGTCTCCTCACGACCACCTCGTCGTCGATGAGGATATTCAGGACGCAGTCCAAATCCACCCCGAGCCTCTTCAGGATCTCATCTAAGAGATCCACCTGATGTAGGTTCCTGGGGTAACCATCCAAGATGAAGCCCCCCTTACAGTCCTCCTGGGAGAGACGCTCCTCCAACATCCTCGTGATGACGTCATCAGGAACGAGCTTACCTTGATCCATGTAGGGCTTAGCGATCCTCCCCACCTCAGTCCCCTTCGCGACCTCCTCCCTCAGGAGGTCTCCCGTGTTTATGTGGGGGATGCCGTACATCTCAGATATAATCTTCGCCTGAGTCCCCTTCCCGGAACCCGGCGGACCCAGGATCACGATCCTCAAGCTCAGTCACCTCCTCCCTAAGGGGTCTTTAGAGTAGAAAAGGTTTCTCCCAGCGAGGGGCTCAGTCCTCGACTCGAAGGGCGAGGCGCTCGATCTCTCCGAGCATCTCCCTGGCGAGTGCGGCGGGTTCCTCCTCCGATATCTTCGTCCCCCTCTCCCTGAGGTAGATCAAGGCGAGTTCCATCTCCTTACCTACCCGCTCCATCTCCACGTCCCTGCGCATGGCGTACCTCAAGGCACTGTTAAGCCTCTGAACAACGTAGGGGAAGAGGTCATACTTCCTGCCGATGTGGTCAAGGTAGTACCTCCTCATCAACTTGAGTAATGCCTCTTGGATCCCCATCAGTAGGTCCAAGCGCTCCTCTGGGAGGTCCAGGGATACGGGAAGGTTCTTCAGTTCCTCGAAGCGCCTTGAAGTCTCCGCCTGGAGGAGCTCGATCTCGTACCTCAGCCTCGAGTTCACCTTGGCCCTCTCGACGGACTCCCTCTTGGAGCTCTCCAGGGCCCGGTTCATATCGCTCTTCGCATCCAGCAGGAACCCATCTCTGAGGCTGTAGGCCGCGTTGGCCAGGTAATTCATCCAGTCGCTGAGGTCCCTCTGCGCCTCCTCGTCAACCCTTCGGAGCAGGTGGAAGAGGATGAACTCCATCTCTTGTAGCTCGGTGATGAGGTCCCTGAAGTCGATCTTAATAGGCGGCAGCTCCACCGCAAGGCCGAGCCAGATGGCCACCTCCCTGTCGCGGTGGTCCTCGGAGGTGATGAGGCGTTCGTAGAGGGCCTTGATCTCCTCCGGGTCCGGGTTTGAGTAGAGGCGGAGTAGCTCCGGGTTCCTCCTCCTGTTGTAGATCTCGCATTCGACGGCCAATCCGACGACTAACCTCCTCAGCTTCTCCTCAGCAGATAGCTCTCGCCTCTCCGATGTATTCATGATTATACTCCTCGATTCATTTTATCTCGACTTAAAATATAAAATGAAGGGATCCGAGGGCTGGCGATCTTACATCTCTCCCCTCAACTTGTTCAGCGACTCTATCGTCGTGACCCTCAGCTCCCCCATGAGTCTACCCACCGACCTTCTGTAGGTCTTCTCCACTCTCAACCCTCTGTGCTCCAGCAGATCAGAGAGCCTCCTGTTCAGGTCCCGCCCCTCCTCGTCGAAGTCCGTGAGTATGACGACTCTCGAGTGATTCTTCGCAAGCTCCTCCACGAGGTCCGAGCGAGACCTCCCAGGGGTGGAACTCCTGTAGATGGGTTTAGTCAACCCCATGCCCCTCAAGGCCTCGGAGTCCCTCCTCCCCTCGACTATGATGGCGTCTACGAGCCTGTCGATCTCCTCTAAGAGGGAGACGAGGTCACGCCACACGTTCCTATACTCCTCTTCCCGCTGGATCAAGCTCTCCCACCCCCACTACGACATGAGAGGAGATATTGGTGGCTGGAGGGGTCTCCGATAGGTTACTCCTTGACGATGTATTTGCTCGCGGAGGGCGGCTCTGGGTCGAGGCCCTTGCGCTCCCTGATCTTCCTTATCAGCTGGGGGAGCATGCTATCTGGGACGGGGCTCCAGTGGTCGAAGGTGCACTGCCAGAAGGCGGTCCCCGATGTGGCGGCCCTCATCTCCTGTGAGAGCCCAAGGGACTCGGAGACGGGGATGAAGCCTATGACGTTCATCACAGGGCCCTTCTGCTCCACAACCTGGATGCTCCCCCTCTTCCTGCTGATCAGCCCCGTCACGTTCCCGAGCTCCTCGGGCGGGATGCGTATCTGGATCTTGTAGATGGGCTCCAGGAGCGTCGGGTTCGCCGAGAGGAAGGCCGCGAAGATGGCCTGCCTCGTCGCGGGCATGATCTGGGCGGGTCCCCTGTGGACGGGGTCCTCGTGGAGCTGCGCGTCTACCAGGGAGATCTTGACGCCCCTGATGGGCTCTCCCGTCAGGGGTCCTGACTCCACGGCCCAGTGGAAGCCCGATGCGATGTGGTCCCTGACCTCTCGTAGGTACTGGATGCCCGTCGTCGTGTCGACGAGGATGTTCCCGTTCTTAT
Source organism: Candidatus Bathyarchaeota archaeon (assembly GCA_003601775.1). Lineage (GTDB taxonomy): Archaea > Thermoproteota > Bathyarchaeia > TCS64 > PIYN01 > PIYN01. The sequence continues at coordinate 25,542 of PIYN01000016.1, read as the reverse complement.
CGACCGCTATGACGTCCCTGGCGTCTGCCGATCTCCACCCGGCCTTCTGTATGAGGACCTCCCTCCTCGCCTTCCTGGAGAGCATCTCCGTCAGCTCCCCCTCTCTGATGAGCTTCATCACGCTCTCCTCGAGGGGCTCGATGGTGAACCAGAGCTTGTTGTGCTTGTTCGGGCTCTTCCCCATGAAGGGACCTGCGGAGGTCCGGACGGTCTCCCGGTAGACTACGAGGGGCTTGCTCGTCACGATATCGACCTTGAACTCTCTCACCAGGTCCTTGCAGGCGATCTCGAGGTGGAGCTCCCCCATCCCCGAGAGGAGGTACTCCCCCGTCTCCTGGTTCACCGTGGAGACAAGGTTCGGGTCCTGGATCGAGAGCTTCGTCATGGCGTCTATGAGCCTGGGGAGGTCCCTTGGGTGCTTGGGCTCGATGGCTATCGTGAGGACGGGGTCGGAGATGTACTTCATCGACTCGAAGGGTGCTGCGACGTCCTTATGCTCCGCGTCCACGATGGTCTCACCTGCCCTGCAGAGGTCGAGGCCGAGGAGGGCGGCGATGTTCCCGGCGGGGACCTCGTTGACGACCTCCCTGAAGGCCCCCATGTAGATGCTGACCTGCTGGACCTTGTAGTCCTTCCTCGCGTTCAAGAGGTATATGTCGTCCCCCTTGTGGATGGTCCCGGAGAAGATCCTCCCCGTGCTCACGATCCCGGCGTGGGGGTCGAACTGGACCTGGGTGACGCAGATGACCGTCGGGCCGTCCTCGTCTATCTCCATCATCGCCCTCCCGATCTCGCTGTTTATGTCCCCCCGCCAGATCGTTGGGATCCTGAAGGGCTGTGCCTCTATGGGATTGGGGAGGTGCTCGATGACCATCTCCAAGATCGCCTCGTGGAGGGGGAGCAACTTCTGGAGCTCGTCGATCCGCTCCTCCTTGTACAGCTCGACGATATCGCTGAACTTCAGGCCCTTCTTCAGCATCATGGGGACGGTGAAGCCCCAGCGGTCCAGGGCCGAGCCGAAGGCGACGGTCCCGTTAGCCGGGTTCACCTTCCACTTCTCCCGCAGCTCGCCCTCGGCATAGGTCTGGACGATGTTGTTGAACTGCCTGATCACCCTGTTCAGCTTCTCCTGGATCCCCCTCGCATCCAGCTTCAGCTCCTTGATCAGCCTGTCGATCTTGTTGATGAAGAGGACCGGCTTCACCCTCTCCTCCAGGGCCTTGCGGAGCCTGACCTCGGACATGACCATGAACTCCTCGACGGCGTCGACGAGGAGGATGCAGCCGTCGATGGCCCTGAGGGCTCGTGTCACCTTCCCCGAGAAGTCGACGTGCCCCGGCGTGTCTATGAGGTTGATGACATAGGGCTTACCCCCTACCTCGTGGAGGAGGCTGATGTTCGCCGTCTTGATGGTGATTCCCCTCCTCTGCTCCTCCTCCAGGTAGTCCAGGGCCCTCGCCTCTCCCGCGATGGTCGGGGAGATGATCCCCGCCTCGGCGAGGAGGCTATCGCTCATCGTCGTCTTACCATGGTCTATGTGAGCGATGATCCCGATGTTCCTGATACGCTCCTTATCCCTCATCAGCTTCAGGATCTCAGATGTCTGCCTGAACCTCGGCATGGCAAACTCAACCTTTCAAATGTAATTTTCCCATAGAGTGAGATGGAGAGTCCCTTATATACTTATTCACAGAGACATTAAGGGCTCTTACATCCCCGAGGACCCTTTAGAAGGGCTCAGAACTCTTGGAGTCCCTCCTCGACCTCCTCTCAATCGTCTCTGCGGGACTCCCCCTCCTCCCCCCTTAGAAGGCTTCAGAAGTAGGATGAAGATCACCGTCCCCAACATGTTCAGGAGGAAGTTGGCCTGGAAGGGTGAAGCCGGCGATACGTTGTCGTAGAGGTAGCCCCCTACCCACGCCCCCGGGGTGCTGACGAGACTCACCACAGTGCCCATCATCCCCATCATCCGCCCCCTACTCTCGGGGGGTGTGACGTCCGCGACGAGAGCGGTCCAGACCGGTCCTCCCCTGACACGCATGAAGGTCCCTCCCATCCCCGAGGCGATGCCCCCGAGGAGCCTGACGGCGCCCAACTCCCAGAAATCCCCGGCGTAGGTGATCCCGAGGGTTGAGAAGGCCGATAGGACCCGTGAGACGACGATCGTCGTCTTCTTCCCGATCCTGTCGGCCAGTATGCCCCCTGGGAAGGTGAGGAAGGTGGAGACGAGGCTCACGGCGGTGCCGATGGCGCCGTACTCCGTCTTCGTTAAGCCGATGACCTCGACGGCGTAGATCACCGTGAAGGAGAAGGTTATGCGGACGGCGAAGGCGCTCAACCCAGCGACGATTGTCATCACCCAGACGTTCCTGGGCATCGAACCCAGCTCCCTGAGGGACCCTATACCCCCGGGAGCCGCCCTCCTCTCCTTGATCACAGCCTGGTCAAGCGTCTCGGTGATGTACCTCCAGAAGAGGAAGGCAGAGAGGATGGAGACAACCACGGAGGCGAGTAACACCATCCTGACACCCTGGTAGACGCCGAAGTAATCCATGAGTATGCCTCCAAGCAGGCTCGTGAAGATCCTCGGTATCTTATTGACGGTGCTGATCGCCGCGAACCCCGCCCCCCTCCTCTCCCTCGGGAGGGACTCCGCGATCAACGCGTTCCGCGCGGGCATGCTCAGCATCCCCATGGAGCCGAGGATCAAAGCCGGTATCAGGTGGGTCCAGTGGGTTGCAGCCAGGTAGATCAGGGGGGAGCCTATCCCGATGACGGAGCTCAGGATGATCACCTTCCGCCTCCCCAACCTATCGGCCAAGATGCCCCCTGGGAGCTGGAAGAGGAACTGCGATAGGGTCTCGACCGTTAACAGCATCCCGAGGAGCTCCTTCGTGGCCTTTAACTCGAGGATGAAGAGGCTCCGGTACGGCCACCAGAGCCAGGCTATGAACATGGAGAGGGTCTGAGTGACCATTATTACTGCCACGTTCCTGTTGGAGAAGATCTCACGGATCCCGCTCAGAGAGGACATCGCTCGGTCAGAACCAATAATGGGATGCCACTATTATTAAATCGTTAATTTCATCCCTCTTGGTTTATATAGTCATTTGGGGAAAGGGAAAATCGGCGGCCGTGGCTCAGCCTGGACAGGGCGCGGGTCTTCGGATACCATGGTAGGAGAAAACCCGTGGTCGCGGGTTCAAATCCCGCCGGCCGCTCCAACTTCTCTGAGGCTTTAAAAAGCGAAATACTTAAGAAGCCTAAGGGCGAGTTACCTCTGGCTTTGGAGGTGGGTATGGTTGAGAGGTGGACGCGTTCTCATCAGCCCCTCGAGATCACCCAACTGACCCCTTCTCCAGGCTCTTCTATTTGGTGGAGAAGCTGAGGAAAAGACTCTCCGACCCTTCAGGAACCACCTCCGGCGAGGTTCATGGGACTCTGGACGAGGTGGAGGACATCCTATGGGATCTGGAGAGGAGGTTCTCGGAGCTGGAGAGGAGTATTAGCGCCCTGGCCTCACTGCGGTTGACGGAGAAGCAGCGGAGGATCCTGAGGTGGCTCGGCGAGAATAAGGAGAGGGAGATCGTCTACACGAGGTTGGTGGACTTGATCTCAAGGGAGTTCAGGATGCCGAAGTCCACCGCGAGATGGAACTTGAGGATCCTGAGGGAGGCGGCCCTCTTAGAGGCGGGGGATAGGAGGAACAAGGGTCTCCCCGTGAGGCTCACTGAGGCGGGGAGGATCGCCCTCTTGGACCTCTCGAACGCTGAGGACGTCATCAGAGCCTTGGGCCAGTGAGACGAAATTTAAATAGGGGAGTGTACACCAATATGCTAAGCGCCCTGGTAGTATAGTCCGGTCACACAAGGACGCAGCGCCTTGTGCCGGAATAGTATGTGCGGCTGTCACCCGCACGACCCGGGTTCAAATCCCGGCCAGGGCGCTTCTTCAGAGGTCTTATCCTTCAGTTAGGGCCAGCTCCATTCCGTCGAGTATCGCCCTCACCGTCGCCCTATTCCATTTGTATAGGCTCTCGAACAACAGTAAGTTGGCTATGGCCCTCTGCCTATCGGCCCCCATCGTAGATAGGAATCCCTCTACCGCCTCACGGCTGACCCCGGATCTGGAAAGGAGCCTGTTGATCTCCCCCCTCGTCAACTTCCTCATCTTCCGCCCCCTCCCCCCGATCCGTATGGCACCCGCAACGGGGCACTGGTACTCTACGACAGGGAAGTATCCTCCCCGGCGGTCCTCCTCCGCCCCCGACTGTTGACCGATCGTCATGAAAAGCGTGCCTTTCCCTTTATTCTTGAGTGCTTTTCTCTTCCCCACCTCTCTACCCCTTCAAGATCTAAAAGTCATTTATTCTGAGGACTCACTTCCCAGGAGGTCCAGCAGGATCTCCCTTATGGGTCCCTTGAAGAACTCCCTGACCTCCTGTAGGAGTCTCCTCCCCTTCTCGGTTATGGAGTACTTCTTGATCCTCCTCCGCCCCCGCTCCACCCACTCCCCGAGGATCAGGCCATCCCCCTCCAACTGGTAGAGGATGGGGTAGATCACCCCCACGTTGTACTTCCGCCCTGTTATCCTCCTCATCTCCTTCGTCACCCTGTACCCTGAGAGGGAGGCTCGGCTTAGAAGGGAGAGGATAATGATCCTGTTCAGGCTCCTTAAGGTGAAGTGAATCAACGTCCTCCCCGCTTCCATAAACTCAAACCAGTTAAAAGGAATAGAATGGAACAATTTATTTTTTACCCCAGAATTCTCAGGGTGGGAAGTTGTGGGGGGAAGTGAATAAACATTATTATAGCCCTCCCCCATCACTACTTCAAGGACATTAAAGGAGTCGGTGGTCTGGCATTGTCCCTTGGGACCCACACCTCTAAGGGCATAATTGGGGCGAAGAGTGATAGATTGAAGGGACGTAAGATCGTCCTCTGCGTCACCGGGAGCGTCGCGGCCGTGAAGAGCCCCGAGATAGCGAGGGAGCTTATGCGCTATGGGGCTGAGGTCTACGCCGTCATGACCCCGATGGCCCAGAGGATCATACATCCCTACCTCTTGGAATGGGCGACGGGGAACCCCGTCGTCACGGAGCTCACGGGAGAGGTCGAGCACGTCACCCTCGCGGGTGACCACCCTGAGAGAGCGGACCTTATCCTCGTCGCGCCCTCCACAGCCAACACCATAGGGAAGGTCGCCTGCGGGATCGATGATACACCCGTCACTACGGTCTTGACGACGGGGATCGGGGCAGGGGTGCCCGTCATCATCGCCCCGGCGATGCATCAATCCATGTACAATCACCCCATAGTGAGGGAGAACATCAAGAGGCTCGAGGCCATCGGGGTGGAGGTGATGATGCCGAGGGTGGAGGAGGGGAAGGCGAAGATACCCGAGACGGAGGAGATCGTCGAAAGGGTCTTGAAGAGGCTCGGGGGACCGAGGGACCTGGAGGGGAGGAGGGTCCTCGTGACGGCCGGGCCGACAAGAGAGTACATCGACGCCTTCCGGTTCATCTCCAACCCCAGCTCCGGGAAGATGGGGATCGCCATAGCCGAGGAGGCCGCAAGGAGGGGAGCCGATGTCACCCTGATCCTCGGGCCGAGCCCTCACAGTCCCTACGGTGCTGTGAGGACGCTCAGGGTCGAGACAACTCAAGAGATGCTCAAGGCCGTCTCAGATGAACTGAAGGAAGGAGACTACGATATCGTCGTCCTCGCCGCGGCGGTCTCCGACTTCGGCCCCACCGACCGGCCCATGGTGAAGATCCCCTCGACTACCAAGGAGGTGACGGTCCACCTGAAGCCCCTGCCGAAGATCGTGGAGGAGGTGAAGAAGATCGCCCCGAGGGTCTTCCTCGTCGGCTTCAAGGCCGAGTACAACGTCTCGGATGATACCCTGATCGAGAGAGCCTACAAGCGCCTCTTGGAGGCCGATATGGACCTCATCGTAGCGAACGATGTCTCCAGGGAGGGGGTGGGCTTCGCCGTCGACACGAATGAGGTCTACGTCATAGACAGGGAGAAGGAGGCCGTCCACATACCGAAGGCCCCGAAGATGATCGTCGCGAGGAAGATCCTTGATATCCTCATCGCCCATCTCAATCGGAGTTCATGATCTCACCTCACTTCATCAATTTTTTATAGTATTTAATCCAAAATCAAGGGAATCAAAATGAAGTCTCGAGCAGACCTAAGGGAGATCGTGGGGAGGGTACCCTCCGAACTCTATGGAGACCTCTCGATGGACCTGATGGACCTGCTGCTCGCGGCGAAGAAGGGGGACAGACTGCCAAGTGCCTCAGTGAAGAAGCTGCTCCAACTCTGGCGTAGAGACGAGCTCGACACGCCTGATGGGGTGACCCTACTCTTGGAGGCAGCCCTCTCCGTGGATCCGGAGGGGACTGGAAGACTCCTCGCTTCGAAGGGGCTCTCTGAGGTTGCTGGGAAGTTGGGGCTGGAGGTGTCGTAGGTATGAGGAGGTTTGGGGTGGAGTTCGTCCCTCAGGAGCTGTACTGGCGGACGGCCTTCTATGTGATGCAGGCGGAGAAGCGGGGCTTCGACTTCGCCTGGATCACGGATCACTTCAACAATAGGAACGCCTACGTCTTCCTCGGGTTCTTGGCGGCCTATACCGATAGAATCAGGCTGGGCCTGGGCGTCACTAACCCCTACCTGATCCATCCGGCTGTCGCGGCCCAGAGTATCGCAACGCTGAACGAGATGGCCCCTGGGAGAGTCGTCCTCGGGATGGGGGCGGGGGATAAGACAACCCTCGATATGGTGGGCGTGAGGCAGGAGGCCCCCCTGAGGGCGGTGAAGGAGGCGGTGGAGATTATCAGGAGGTTCATAGCACGGGACCCCAGCGGGTTCGAGGGAAAGATCTTCGTCAAGCGCGAGGGCTCCCGGTTCAACTTCAAGGTCCGGGAGAGGATACCCATCTACATCGGCGCCCAGGGACCGAAGATGCTGGCCCTGGCCGGGAGGATCGGCGATGGGGTCCTCATAAATGCGTCGCATCCAGAGGATATCCGGAGGGCCCTGGTGAATGTGGAGAGGGGTGTGAGAAGAGGCGGTAGGAGCCTGTCCGATCTGGACATCGCCGCTTACACCTCCTTCTCCGTCGCGAAGAAGGAGAAGGACGCGAGGGGGGCCGTCATCCCCGTGGTGGCCTTCATAGCCGCCGGCTGTCCACCCCGGATACTGGAGCGCCATGAAATCCCCCTCGATGCGGCGGAGAAGATCAGGGAGGCCCTCGTGAAGAGGGACTGGGGCAAGGCCCTCTCCTCCGTCACCCCTGAGATGATCGAGGCCTTCTCCATCTGCGGGACGCCAGAGACCTGTGTGGAGAAGGTGGAAGCCCTCTTCAAGCTCGGCATCACGCAGTTCGTCGCCGGATCGCCCCTCGGACCAAAGGTGAGGGAGTCCATAGACCTGCTTGGCAGCGAGGTCCTCCCCTCCCTCCGGGAGGGGGATTAATTCCCTAACCTTTATAGGCTCAAAATCGAAGTAAGGTAGAACCCTAAATGGTCTCAAGGAAGAACCTGCGTTGGAAGATCGACGAAGTCAAGACCTCTCTTGGCACCTTCAAGGGCCTCGAGATCAGCGTTGGTCGGCTCTACGTGGAGGACTGGGAGGAGCCTATGGGGCCGACGCCCTTCCCCTCCATCACGGACCTGAGGGACTGGGATAGGAAGCTGCTCAGCCGCTACAGGCCCTTTTACATGCCCTTCTGCGACCTCTGCTGCCTCTGCACCTTCGGGAAGTGCGACCTGACAGGGAATAAGCGGGGTGCCTGCGGGATCGATATGGCGACACAGCAGTCGAGAATCGTCCTCCTCGCAGCCTGCATAGGCGTCTCGGCCCACGCGGGCCACGCGAGGCACCTGTTAGAGCATCTGAAGGAGTACTATGGGGAGGACACGCCCCTAGACGTGGCGATGAACACGGATCTCGAGGCCCCCAATACCCGCCTCGTCTGCGGTGTCAGGCCCAGGACCATCGGGGATCTGGAGGACGTCCTGGATTACGTTGAGACGCAGATCGTCCACCTCGTCTCCTCCTGTCATACGGGGCAGGAGGGGGACAACATCGACTTCGAGTCTAAGGTCTTCCACGCTGGGATGCTCGACCACGTCGCGATGGAGGTCGCCGACATAGTGCAGATCGCATCTCTCGACCTACCCAAGGGCGACCCCGAGGCGCCCATGACCCAGATAGGCTTTGGGACTATCGACAAGTCCAAGCCGGTGATCATGGTCATAGGCCACAACGTCCTGCCGAGCGTCGACATCATCGATTACCTCATGGAGAGGAACCTCTTCGGGGAGGTGGAGGTCGGGGGGCTCTGCTGCACCGCCATCGATATGACCCGGTATAACAACAAGATGGCGAAGATCATCGGACCCATCTCCTGGCAGATGAGGTTCATCCGCTCCGGCATCCCAGACCTCATCGTCGTTGATGAGCAGTGCATCCGGGTGGACGTGGTACAGCAGGCCCAGAAGATCGGCGCCCCCGTCATCGCCACGAACGAGAAGAGCTGCCTTGGGTTACCCGACAGGACCCACGCGGACCCGAAGGAGATCGTGGAGGAGCTCGCCGAGGGAAAGGTCCCCGGCGTCCTGATCCTGGACCCGAAGAAGGTGGGAGAGGTCGCCGTCGAGGCAGTCCTGAGGATCGCCCCCAAGAGGAGGGGGTTCAAGACGCTCACGAGGGAGGAGGTGCAGGAGGCCGCGAAGAGATGTCGGGGCTGCCTTGAGTGCGTCAGGGCATGTCCGAACACCCTCCCCATACAGGAGGCCGTCAAGGCGGCGTCTCAGGGGGACTTCTCGAAGCTCGCCGCCCTCTACGACCTCTGCGTCGGGTGCGCCCGGTGTGAGCACGCATGTCCCGAGGGCTTCCCCATCATCAGCTTCATGAACAGGGCTGCCGAGGAGAAGATAGCCGATGAACGCTTCAACATCCGGGTTGGGAGGGGTGCGGTGCAGGATGTTGAGATAAGGGAGGTGGGGAGGTCAATCGTCCTGGGGGAGATCCCCGGGATCCTCGCCCTCGTCGGCTGCGCCAATTACCCCCGTGGCGGGGTGGAGGTCGCGAGGCTCGCCGAGGAGTTCCTGAAGCGCCGATATATCGTCGTGGCTACGGGGTGTGCGGCGATGTCCATAGCGATGGTGAAGAACGAGGAGGGGGAGACCCTCTACGAGCGGTACCCCGGGATCTTCGACGCGGGGGGGCTTCTCAACATAGGCTCCTGCGTCTCCAACTCCCATATATCCGGTGCGGCGATAAAGATCGCCAGCATCTTCGCTAAACGACCCCTCAGGGCTAATTACGAGGAGATCGCCGACTATATATACAATCGCGTCGGTGCCGTGGGCGTCGCCTGGGGCGCGATGTCCCAGAAGGCCGCCTCCATCGCGGCCGGCTTCTGGAGACTCGGGGTCCCCGTCATCGTCGGTCCCCATGGGTCGAAGTACAGGAGGATGCTCCTGGGGAGGAAGGAGCGGGAGGAGGACTGGTACGTCTACGATGCGAGGACAGGGCGGAGGGTCTACGTCGGCCCGGTCCCTGAGCACCTCTTCTACGCCGCCGAGACCCTCGAAGAGGCGATGGTCATGGTCGCGAAGCTCTGTATGCGCCCTAACGACACGAGCAAGGGTAGGGCCATAAAACTGACACATTATATCGATCTGCACAAGCGCTACTACGGGACGCTCCCCGAGGACCTACCCCTCTACGTGAGGAGGGAATCCGACATACCCTTCACGATGAGGTCGGAGATCCTGAAGGTCTTGAAGGCGGCTGGGTGGGAGGAGGGGAAGATTGAGACCCCTGACCCAACCCTCCTGGAGCGGCTGATCAGGAGGAGAGCGTGATGTCGGCGAGGTTGGAGCCCTGGCAGAGGGCTGAGATCCCGGGGCCGAAGAAGGCGTTGGTGATCTCGAAGCCCGGAGTTGTCTCAGCGATAGTGAGGAGGGCCAAGAGGGTTCTACTCATCGTGGGGTCGAAGGCCATGGAGGTGAAGACGGAGGACGGAGACCTCATAGATTCCGCGATAAGGCTTGGGAGGACTGGGAAGGTGCAGGTGGCCGTGACGGGGCACCTTATAGGGGAGTTCATCAGGAGGGGCTTCAAGGGGGCCTATACCATTCCCCTCTTCAACCTCGGCGATAGGCTGAGGGACCCCGAGTGGGAGGGGCTGGACGGCAAGGGGCCCTATGACTTGGTGCTCCTCCTCGGCTTCCCCTACTACTATGAGTGGCTCCTCCTCTCGGGGCTGAAGCACTTCGCCCCACATCTGAGGACGATCTCGCTGGGGAGGTTCTACCAGCCCCACGCGAGTTGGTCCTTCCCCAACACCCTCCCCGAGGAGTGGAGGGGGTATCTAAGCAAGATCATAGAGGATTTGGAGGTGAGTGGCTGATGTCCATGTTTGAGGATATCCCCGTAGATGTAGGCGTCATCTACGAGGGGGAGAGGATCAGGTATAGGCAGATGCAGGTGGAGCTCGGCGGTCCAAGGGAGAAGTACAAGTTCGAGCTCGTCCGGGTCTTCCCCATGGACGAGGTCGAGGATGGGAAGGTGACCATCATCGGCCCGGACCTCAAGGATCTCGAGGAGGGGAAGAACCACCCCTTCGGGATCTACATCAAGGTCGCGGGCAAGGAGCTGGAGAGGGACCTGGAGGGCGTCATAGAGAGACGCATCCACGAGTACATCAACTACATCGAGGGGTTCATGCACCTCAACCAGCGCTACGACATCCACCTCAGGCTGAGCAAGAAGTCCTTCCAAAGGGGCTTCAACACCTTCAAGCTCCTCGGGAAGGTCCTCGAGCGCCTCTTCAAGAGCGAGCTACCCATCATAGAGAAGATCGAGTTCATCTTCGTCACGGACAGGGAGAAGGTCAAGGAGATGTACGAGGAGGCGATGAGGATCTACCAGGAGAGGGATGCAAGGGCGAGGGGTCTCACGGACGAGGAGGTTGATACCTTCTATGGCTGCACCCTCTGTCAATCCTTCGCCCCCACCCACGTCTGCGTCATCACCCCCCAGAGGTACGCGAACTGCGGCGCCATCAGCTGGTTCGATGGACGGGCCGCGGCGAGGGTCGACCCCAAGGGGCCGATCTTCGCGATCCCGAAGGGGAAGTGCCTCGACCCCGTGAAGGGGGAGTATGAGGGCGCAAATAAGGCGGTGAGGGATAAGTCCCTCGGGGAGATCACGAGGGTCTGGCTCTACACCGCTTTCGGGTACCCCCATACCTCCTGTGGCTGCTTCGAGGGCTGCGCCTTCTACATCCCAGAGGTCGACGGCTTCGGCATCGTCGATAGGAACTTCAGGGGGGAGACGGTGAACGGCCTCACCTTCACGACGATCGCCGACGCGACGGCCGGGGGACGGCAGGTCGACGGCTTCCACGGCCTCTCCATCGAGTACATGCGCTCCAAGAAGTTCCTCCAGGCGGATGGGGGCTGGAGCAGGGTCGTCTGGCTCCCGAAGTCCGTGAAGGAGAGGGTGAAGGACTTCATCCCCCCCGATCTCGTGGACAAGATCGCGACGGAGGAGGACGTCTCCAACCTCGATGAGCTGAGGGAGTTCCTCATCGCCAGGGGGCACCCCGTCGTCGAGAGATGGAAGGAGATGCCGGCGGAGGAGGCCGCCGTCGAGGCTGAGAGGCCTGAGGAGGGCCCGGCCCTCGAGGTCTCCATGGAGGGCCTGCCCATGGCGGGGCTGCCCGCGGGGATGAACGTGAAGATCATCCTGAAGGGGGCGAGGCTGAAGGTCAAGAAGATGATAATTAAGCCGATGAGGGAGAAGTGAGCTCCTTGAAGGAGGAGAAGAAGGATAGGAAGCCCGTGATACGCCTCACGACAGAGCTCTTGGAGATGCTCGCCAAGGCCTCTGAGATTGAGTTGGAGGACATCGAGCTGGACTTCGATGAGCTGGAGCTCCAGCTCCTCCCGGGTAGGGTGAGGGTCATCCCGAGGATGGCCCCACCGGAGGAGAAACCGGCGAAGCTGATAGAGGTGGAGTATGCCCCGCCGAAGCTGGAGTATACGGGGAGGATAGTGGAGGTGAAGTTGGGTGCAACGAGGGCTGAGGGGGGGACGAGGGGCCGATCCATCGTCATCGGAGGGGAGACCGCCCCGGCCTTCTACCTCTTCCACACCTCCACTCCGCATAAGCCCGTCATAGCCTTCGACGTCTTCGACACCCCGAAGGTCCCCCTCGCGAAGGCCGTGAAGATGCACGTCCAGGAGGTCCGAGATGACCCGGCGGCTTGGGCGAGGCTCTGCATCGAGAAGTTCGGGGCTGAGATGGTGAACCTCCACCTCATTAGCATCGATCCCCTCATCGATGATACCTCGCCGGAGGACGCCCTGAAGACCGTGGAGGCCGTCCTTGATGCAGTGGATGTTCCGATCACCGTGGGGGGGTGTGGCGACCCCGTGAAGGACCTGAAGGTCTTCGAGAAGATCGCCGAGGCGACGGAGGGGGAGCGCATCCTCTTCAACTCCGTCACCCTGGACATGGATATAGAGAAGACGGCCAAGATCATAAATAAGTACGGTCACACAGTCATCGCCTTCACCTCCATGGACGTGAACCATGCGAGGGAGCTGAACAGGAAGCTCTACGAGTTCCTCCCGAGGGAGCAGATCGTCATGGATACTACGACGGGCGCCCTCGGCTACGGCCTGGACTATGCCTTTACTGTGATGGAGCGGGCGCGGCTCGCCGCCCTCCGAGGCGACCCGGAGCTCCAGCACCCCCTCTCCTCGGGGACGACGAATGCCTGGGCGGCCCGGGAGGCTTGGATGACGATGGACCCCCAGTGGGAGCCGAAGCTCCTTAGGGGGCCGCTCTGGGAGGTGACGACGGGCCTCACCCTCCTCCTCGCCGGGGTGGACTACTTCATGATGATGCACCCCGCGGCGGTTCAGACGCTGAAGGCCGTCATAGACGAGCTGATGGGCGGGAGGAAGGAGATGGAGCCCGTGGACTGGGTGACGCTGAAGATATAGGGAGGGGTCGGAGGTGCCGGCGAAGGAGTTAAGCCCGATAGATGTGTACAAGCTCCTGCCCAGGACGAACTGTAAGAAATGTGGGGAGCCTAACTGCATGTCCTTCGCGGCCAAACTTGTCGCGAGGGAGGCGACGCTCCAGCAGTGCCCGGTGTTGCTGGAGGAGAAGTATCGACCCCAGTTCGAGAAGCTATGGGACCTCCTTAAGCCCCCTGTGAGGGGCGTTGAGGTGGGGGTCGGCGACCGCAAGGTCGTCATCGGGGGGGAGTACGTCGTCCATCGACACGAGTTCACCTACTTCCATCCCACGGCGATAGCCATAGACGTCTCTGATGAGATGGAGGAGGGGGTCCTCGTGGAGAGGGTGGAGAAGACCTCCAACTTCTGCTACGAGTACATCGGGATGAAGCTCTATCTCGATATGATCGCCGTTCGCTCCTCCTCGAACGACCCGAGGAGGTTTGAGTGGGCCGTGAAGAAGACGGCGGAGACCACAGATCTACCCCTCATCCTCTGCTCCTTGAACCCCAGCGTCATGGAGCAGGGACTCGCGGTCGTCGGCGAGAGGAGGCCCCTCATCTACGCCGCGACGAGGGATAACTGGGGGGAGATGGCGGACCTCGCCCTCATGTACAAGTGCCCCCTCGTCGTCTCGGCTCCGAACGACGTTAAGCTCCTCAGGTCCCTGACTACGACGCTCCTCAAGTATGGGGTTGAGGACCTCGTCCTGGACCCGGGGACCTATGCCGATGAGGGACTGGCCGATACCTTGGATAACTTCACGATGCTCCGTCTCAGCGCGATAAGGGAGGGTGACGAGGCCCTCGGCTTCCCGCTCCTCGGTGCCCCCATCGTCGCTTGGTCGAGGAGGGAGGAGGACCCGACGCTGAATGAGTGGAAGGAGTCCTACCTCGCCTCGATGCTCATCGTCCGCTACGCAGACCTCCTCATCATGCACACCCTCAGCGGGTGGGCTCTCCTCCCTGTGGTGATCCTGAGGCAGAACATCTACACGGACCCGAGGAAGCCCGTCTCCGTGGAGCCGGGGGTGAGGACCTTCGGGGAGCCCGATGAGTGGTCTCCGGTGATGTTCACCACAAACTTCGCCCTGACCTACTACACGGTCGCCTCAGATGTCCAGAGCGCGAAGGCGGATGCCTACCTCCTCGTCGTGGACTCGGAGGGGATCTCCGTGGAGAGCGCTATCGCGGGGAGGAAGTTGACGGCGGATACCGTGGCAGAGGCCGTAAGGAACTTCAAGGTGGGGGACCTGGTGAAGCACAGGCTCCTCATCATCCCTGGGAGAGCCGCCAGGATCAGCGGGGAGATCGAGGACCTGACGGGGTGGAGGGTCCTCGTCGGGCCCATAGACTCCTCTGGGATAGGGAAGTTCCTGGGGACGAAGTGGAAGGAGGAGATCTCGAAGATCAAGGGCTCAGGGGAGTAGCCTCCCTATTTTTCTCTGCTCCCTTAGACCGGCTCATTTCCTCTAAGTATCGGGGGCTCTTCTTAGTCTCATAAGTCTTATATCTGTGTATTTTCTGTGTATAGATTGGTGTTGGAGGTGGGTTACAGGACGATCAGCCTCTCAGATGAGGCCTACAGGAGGCTTGCCTCTCTGAAGAGGAAGGGGGAGTCCTTCACCGACGTGATCCTTAGGTTATGCTCCGGCGTTCCGAGGAGGCCCTTGAAGAGCTTTGCCGGGGCATGGGACATGGATGACGAGGAGGAGAGGCGGATCTTCGGAGAGATCTCGGAGGCTTGGAGGAGGTATGAGGAGGATCTGCTTGGACACAGACTTCCTGGTGGCGCTACTGAGAGGACATCCAGAGGCTCTTGAGAGGGCTGAGGAGTACGACTCCTCAGGGGTGGAGGTCTCAACAACGTCGATGAATGCCTTCGAGATATATCTGGGCGCCTTTAGGTCCCGCGAGGCTTCTAAGAACCTTAAGGAAGCCGATGATCTACTGAGTTCCATCAAGGTTCTTGACTTGAACTTAGAGGGCGCTCGGAGGGCGGGGGAGGTCTTCTCGGAGCTATTGAGGAAGGGGATGCCCATCGGCCTGAGGGATGCGATAATAGCGGGGATAGCCTTAGCCGGCGGTTATACCCTCGTGACGAGGAATGTGGGGCACTTCAGAAGGGTGGTAGGTCTGAGCACCGAGACCTGGTAGGGGTCAACGGCTGCTCAGCAGAGGATGAGGGCTACGAGGGCGCACCCATACATCCCCTCGGGGACGAGGACCTCGGCCACCTTGAACCTGGGCTCCTTCGTCCTGATGCCCCTGATGCGCACCCCCTCCTGGAACTTCGACCTCAGCGCCTCCACCACCTCCCTTCTCACCTCCTCCAACTCCTCCCTTGAAGGCCCCTCCCTGGAGGAGGTGTGCTCGACGACAAGGCCGTTGGACGTTACCCCCTCGCCCCACATCAACCCGGCTGAGAGGTACTCCCCCTCCCTCCCCATCCTGACCGCCTGGACGACAAAGAGGATCTCCCCGGGCTCGAAGAAGGAGGCTAACTCCTCCCTATTGAGCTCCAAGTGGACGACCCCCCTCGGGAGTATAGATGAGACCGCCACGAGGTTCGTATTATGGATCCCCGCCGCCTTCAGCGCCCCATCGAAGGCGTTCAGGGGGGAGACGGGGCTGAGGGCCGCCCCTGAGACGACGAGATAGTACTTGGGCAGCAACCTCAGCCTATCGACCCCTCCTCGGCCAGACAACACATCATCCCACTCCGGAGGCGGATCTACCCCACACCCCTCAACGACCCTCGAGGAGTATCTCCCTCAATAGCGATATGTCTATATTCCCACCGCTGATCACGACGCCGACCCTACGCCCCTTGAACCGCTCCCCGTAGGTCATCAGGGCGGCGAGGCCCACAGCCCCAGCCCCCTCCGCAACCTGGTGGTGATGCTCAAGGAAGAGGGCGATCGCCCTCCTTATCTCCCCCTCCTCCACCAGGAGGATGTCATCGACGAGCTCCCTCACGATCTCGAAGGTGACCGACCCCTTCTCGATGCCTCCATGGAGGGCCTCTGCGACCGACTCCTCCATCGGCACCTCCACGATCTCCCCCCGCCTGAAGGACTCATACATCACGGGGGAGGCCTTCGACTGGACGCCGAGGACCTCCACCTCGGGGTTGAGGCTCTTCAGGGCGACGGCGACCCCCGAGAGGAGCCCCCCTCCACCAACAGGGACGAGGACGACGTCGAGGCCGCTCTTCTCCTCCCACATCTCGAGGCCCACCGTCCCCTGCCCGGCTATGACGTCATAGTCGTTGTAGGGGGAGATATAGACCTTAGACAACTCCCTCTCCAGCTCCCGCGCCTTCAACTCAGCCTCGTCGTAGATCTCCCCATGGACGATCAGGTCGACGCCGTACCTCCTGATCGCCTCGATCTTCGTCCTCGGGGTGTTCCGGGGGACGACGACCGTCGCCCTCACCCCGAGCATCCTCGCCGCGTAGCCGACGCCCTGGGCGTGATTCCCAGAGGAGGCCGTGACGACGCCCCTCCCCCGCTCCTCCTCGCTCAGCTGGAGCATCTTGTTCAACGCCCCCCTCACCTTATAGGCCCCCGTGAGCTGGAGGTTCTCCAGCTTCAGGTAGACCTCCCCGCCGCAGACCTCACTGAAGAAGGGGGAGTACTCCAACGGCGTCCTCCTCACGAGGCCCTGAAGCCTCCTCCCTGCAAGATAGACATCCTTGAACTCCAAGTCAGATCCCTTGGAAGATATGCCAACAGGGATTTATAACTTGACCCCCACCCTCCGCCTAAAGCAGTCTTTTAAGGGGAAAAGGGGAACGATCTATGAGGTATGGACCTTGAGAGATATCCTTTTCAGCGGCGAGAGGGCCTTCAAGCACCTTGAGAAGCTCGCAGTGGAGATCGGCCCCAGGCCGAGCGGGAGCAGGGAGGAGAGGAGGGCGGCGGAGTACATAGCCTCGGAGTTCGAGGACCTCGGCCTCAAGACGTCCCTCCAGGAGTTCGAGGTGACAACCGGCAGAGTCGTCTCGAAGCGCCTGGAGGTCCTCGAGCCCTACTCCGAGGAGGTCGCCTGCGAGGCGATCCCCCTGATGGGGAGCACCGGCCCGGAAGGGGTCGTCGGGGACCTGCTGTACCTGGAGACCACCGACGAGGAGTACCTGACACCCGAGGTCTCGGGGAAGGTCATCCTGACGGGTCGATTCAACCGCCGGGAGATCAGACTCCTCGCGAAGCTGAAGCCCCTGGCCGTCATCACCATAGAGGCCTCGCCCCGGACACTGCCTAAGCACCTCTGGGGGATGCCCGAACTCAGGGAGAAGTACGGCGCCATCCCGTCCCTCAGAGTGTCCTACGAGGACGGCCTCAAGCTCCTGGAGAGGGGGGCGAGGAGGGTGCGCGTCGTCGTGGAGACGGAGGAGGAGAAGGTTCGGTCTCAGAACGTCGTAGGGGAGCTGGAGGGGAGTCAGAGACCCGAGGAGATCGTCCTCGTCGGGGGGCACTACGACACCGTGCCTGAGGTCCAGGGGGCTGGGGACAACGCCGGGGGCACGGCCCTCGTCATGGAGCTGGCGAGGGTCTTCAAGGAGAAGGGGACCCGCAGGACGATGCGCTTCATCGCCTGGGGATGCGAGGAGATGGGCCTCAGGGGGAGCATCCACTACGCCCGGAGGCTGAGGGAGGAGGCCGAGAGACTGAGGAAGGAGAGGCCCGAGGAGGAGGTGGAGACGGAGCTCGACAGGATAAAGCTCACCATCAACCTCGACGTCCACGGGGCCTTCCTCGGGACCAACTTCGCCAGGGTCCTGGGGCCGCCCGAGCTGACGGCCGCCGTCAAGCTCCTCTCGAAGGAGGTGGGCGTGGCCTTCGAGGTGAAGGAGGGCGTCTACTCCTCAGACGGGACCTCCCTCTCCAGCGTCGGCGTCCCCAGCGTCAGCTTCGGCCGAGGGGGAGGGAGCAACGTCTTCATGCACAGCGTCGAGGACACGATCCGATGGCTGAAGCCCCAGGCCCTCCAGGTGCAGGGCGAGTTCGTGGAGCGCTTCCTCACCAGATACGTCGCCCAGGCCGCAGCCTTCCCCTTCGAGAAGAAGATACCCGAGAAGCAGAGGAAGGAGATCGAGGACTACTTCAAGAAGCGACTGATGCTGAGACCACCATAAATAGCCAATCCCCTCTTTTTTATCTCAAAAGAAGGAATGAACCAAAAATAAGGGGGATTATTGACCCTCGCCCTAAAGTTCGTTCTTGTAAACCTTCCCATCGAGTATGACGAGGAGGACCTTCCTGAGAACGGTGATATCCTCCAAGGGATTCCCATCGACGACGATGATATCAGCCAGCTTCCCGGGCTCGATGCTGCCGAGTTTCTCCTCCTCCCCCATGACCATAGCCGCGTTGAGTGTAGCGGCCTTGATGGCCTCCATCGGTTCCATGCCGTACTTCACGAAGAGGATCGCCTCCTCGTGTGCTTGGCCGAAGGTATGAAACTTGCTGCCGCCCATCGTGTCGGTCCCTGTGCCGATCCTCTTGAAGCCGGCGGCGAGGCACTTCTTGAAGTTGATGGGGGCATACTTCCTCACGTCCTCGTTGAACCATTTCTCCGATAGCTCAGCCTCCTCAGGCGGCATCTGCTCGAGGCGCATCTTCCTCCACCGTTCCTCCTCAGGCGTTCTCTCGTGGAGGAAGACCCAGAGGGTCGGGACCCACCAGATGCCGCTCTCGATCATCAGATTCACAGTCTCGTCGTCGACCTCGAAGGGGAACTCGGAGGGGCCATGTTCGATGGAGTCGACACCCGCCTCTATGGCCATCTTCATCCCTGGCATCATCGCAGCGTGGGCCATGACCTTCTTCCCGTACTTATGTGCCTCCTCGACGATCGCCCTCAGCTCCTCCATGGTGAACTCCTCGACCCCCCGCCAGGGCCTGTGGGTCGTCCCGATCTTGATGTGGTCCGCCCCGGCCTTGATGGCCTCACGCACCCTTTTCCTGCACTCCCAGGGGCCGTCCGCCGTCACGTTGCCATGGCCCCCGGTTATCGCGATGATCCCCCCGCAGACCCTCACCCGAGAGCCCACGAAGAGTCCTCTACCCTGGGCGGTCTTGATCGCGAAGGCCGTCTTGAAATTCTCGCCCGCCGAGCGGACCGTGGTAATCCCCTTATCCAGACTCTGCTTCAGGGCGTGAGCCGATCTCAGCGCCAAGAGGCCTTCGTCTATCGGCTGCCCCGGCCAGGTGAAGGCCATGTGGCCGTGGAGTTCGATCATCCCCGGCATGATAGTCCTCCCCTTCACGTCGATGACCTCGGCGCTCCCGGGCACCCTGACGTCACCAGCCTCACCGACCGCCTCTATCTTATTTCCCTTAATGACGACTACGGCGTCCTTGATCGGCGCCTTTCCGGTCCCATCTATTAGAACGCCGTTCCTCAGGACCCTAACCTTCTCAGCCTCCCCTTTTTCGGGCATCAGAATCACCCATCCCATTATCTTAATCCAAGTTATATAAAATACGAAGGGCCAGCCTCGAGAGAGGGACAGCATCCCGTCCCCTATACCTCCAGGATCACCTTTCACCCTCCACGCCACGGACATCAAGATTTTATAGATGGGTCAGCCGTCTTCAGGATGAGATGCCAGCTATCTGTAGGAGATGTCGCTCGAAGCCCGCAGAGGTCCGCCTCCCCTACGCCAGGATGAGCCTCTGCCCAGACTGCTTCAGGAGGTACTTCGAGGACCGGATAAGGCGGACCGTCGAGGAGTTCAAGATGTTCAAGTCCCAGGACACCGTCGGGGTCGCCGTCTCCGGGGGAAAGGACAGCGCGGCCCTCCTTCATGGATTACGCCAGGCCTTCCCAGGCCTGAAGCTCGTCGCCCTGCACGTGGACCTCGGCATCAAGAAGTACTCCGAGCACTGCCTCGAGAAGGTGAGGGCGCTGACGAGGGGGCTGGAGGTGGAACTCCACGTCTTCGACCTGAAGCGTGAGCTCGGGTTCAGCATCGACGACTTCAGGCTGACACCATATAGGAGGAAGATCTGCGCCCCCTGTGGGACGATCAAGAGGCACCTCTTCGACGAGTTGGCCCGAGAGGCAGGGGTCAAGGTACTGGCGACGGGACACAACCTGGACGACGTCGTAGGGACGATGTTGACCACCTTCCTCGCCGGGGACTGGTCCCAGCTCGTGAGGCTGAAGCCTGTGCTCCCCCCTCTATCCCCCCTCCAGACCCGGAAGGTGAAGCCCCTGCTGAGGAGCCCCGAGTGGGAGGACCTCCTCTACGCCGCCTACTCAGACCTCCCCTTCCGCGACATAGGATGCCCCCACGCCGGGGGGACGAGGGTCCGGAGGAACCAGGAACTCTTGGAGGCCCTCTCAAGGAGGAACCCCGCCTTCAGGCATCAGACCCTCAACAACTTCCTCAGGCTCATCCCCATACTGGAGAAGCACGTGGATCAGCCGCCCCTCACTACCTGCAGGCGCTGCGGCTACCCCTCCTCGGCTGAGGTCTGCGCCTACTGTAGGCGGGTCGAACTCGTCAAGAATACTCTGGAGAAAAGAAGACAAAGGTCTAAGTTGAATCCTCTCCTGAGGGGTATCAACCGGGATCAGGCAAATGACATATAAAGAGTCTCCTATATATTGCGTTGTCGAGAGATGGGCTCCCTCGCCGGGTTTCTTAGGCTGATGAGACCCCTGAACTGCGTGATGATGGGCTTCGCCGTCATAGTCGGGGCAGCCCTCGCCTCCGGCCTCAGATTTCCCCCAGAAGCCTGGCGGGGGCTCCTCCTCTCCTTCCTCACGGCCTTCGCCCTCACGGGGGGCGCCATGGCTGTGAACGACTATTATGACAGGGAGATCGACGCCGTGAACGAGCCTCAGAGGCCGATACCCAGCGGGGCGGTCTCCCCAGGGGAGGCACTCCTCCTCTTCGTCCTCCTCACCCTCCTCGGCCTCTCCACGGCCCTCCTCACGAGCCTGAGATGCCTCGTGATGGCGGCCTTCGCTTGGTCCGTGATGACCCTCTACTCCACCCGGGGGAAGCGGACGGGGCTCCCCGGGAACCTCCTCGTGAGCACCTGCGTCTCCCTCCCCTTCCTCTACGGCGCCCTCGCCCTCGGGGGAGACCTCCCTCCCTCATCCCTCCTCTTCTCCTCCATGGCCTTCCTCTCAAACACGGCGAGGGAGGTGGCGAAGGGGATCGTGGACATCGAGGGAGATGCGAGAGGAGGTATCAGGACCATCGCGGTCGCCTATGGGCCCCGTGCGGCGGCCCTCACTGCAGCGACCCTCAACTCAGTGGCGGTACTCCTCTCCATCCTACCCTGGCTCTGGCACCTCGTCTCCCCCTGGTACCTTCCCCTCGTCTCGACCGCCGATGTGGGCTTTATAGCCTCCTCCCTCTGGCTCCTTAGAGAGCCACGTCGGGAGAGAGCCAAGAAGATCAAGAGCCTCTTCCTCCTCTGGATGGGCCTCGGCCTCCTGGGATTCTTAGCGGGGAGTATTAGAGGGTGACCCTCACTCCGTCTCGGCAGGAAGTATCCAAGGAATAAGTTTATCTTAGGATTTCTCATTAGTGTGGAGGAGAAGGCGGGGCGAGGTGGAGGAGAAGAGGGAGGTCGGGAGGATCACCTTCAGCCTGATCGACGCCTTCCGACTGGGATACGACAACGTCAAACGTCGCTTCAATAGAGCGGCCCTCAGCATGGCGGCCATAACCCTCGGCATCGCCTTCTTCTCAACACTCTCCCTTATGGACACCTTCTTCAGGATTTACACCCAGGCAGAGGGTGGGGGCCTAAGGATGGAGAGCTACCAGTATTGGCTCCTCCTCGTCTCCCTGGTCGTCTGCGTCGTCAGCATCACCAACTCGATGCTCATCGCCGTTTATGAGCGCTATAGGGAGATAGGGACGATGAAGTGCCTGGGAGCCCTCGACCAGCACGTGCTCAAACTCTTCCTCGTGGAGTCCATCATCCTCGCCCTCCTCGGCGGCTCCTTGGGGTATGGGATAGGACTGGTCGCCTCCATCATCTCCGTCACATTCACTTTGGGTTTTAACATCGTCCTGAAGACCCCCCCTACATCTCTCCTCGCCCTCTTGGGGGAGACGATTCTCCTCTCCGTCGCCCTCAGCACGGTTGCAACGATGTATCCGGCCTATAGGGCGGCGAAGTTAGATCCAGTGGAGGCTTTAAGATATGAGGTCTGAGTATATTATTGAGACCGAGGACTTGGCTCGATACTATGAGGTCGGGGGAGAGGTGATAAAGGCGCTGGACGGCGTTAACCTCAGGGTCCATCGGGGGGAGTACCTCTCCATCGTCGGACCCTCAGGCGCGGGGAAGACGACGCTCTTCAACATGATCGGGGGGCTGGATAGGCCGACAAGGGGGAGGGTCATCATCGACGGGGTTGACATCTCTCAGCTCGACGCCTATGAACTCGCCTGGCTCCGCTGCAGGAAGATCGGCTACATCTTCCAGACCTTCAACCTCATAGACACCCTCACGGCCCTCGAGAACGTCGCCCTCCCCACCATCTTCGCAGGGGTACCGAGGGACGAGGGGGAGAGGAAGGCTAAGAGGCTCCTCGAGGCCGTCGGACTCGGCGACCGTCTGAACCATAAGCCCAGGGAGCTCTCCGCGGGCCAGCAGCAGAGGGTCGCCATCGCGAGGGCTATGGCGAACGACCCGGCGATCATCCTGGCGGATGAGCCGACGGGGAACCTCGACCTTCACACGGGGATGGAGATCATAAACCTCCTCCGAGACCTGAACGAAAAGCGTGGCGTGACCCTCATCTCGGCTACCCATGACCTCAAGATGATAGGGGCGAGTGACCGAGTGGTCTACATGCGTGACGGGAAGATAGAGAAGATAGAGAAGGGAGGGCAGTACCCATCGATCGACTTCCCCTAAAACCCTATTTTCTGGTGCTCCACCGCATGATGATCAGCCGGACGAGGCTCCCGGTCTGATGGACCCACCTCCTCTCCCCGAGAGAATACAGTTTTACCGTGTAGAACTCCTCCCCACTCCTCCTCTCCGCGACTATCCTATTGGTGGAGTAGTCGGCGAAGGCCGCGCCCACCGTCCTGTAGATGAACTTGATGCCCCGCACGCTCCTCTCCTCGGTATCCTCCCTCCACACCTTGAACCTCTCAGTCCTCGCCACCGGGTCATCCTCATATCTCCTCAGGTTTCTCAGGAGGTAGTCCATGAAGTCGTCTATCTCATCGCTCGGGACGCTGATGGGGAGGTCGATCTCTATGGGCTTCCCGAACTCCTCCCTCCCCCTGATCCTCCACCTCCTCATCAGGGAGGGTGTGATGATCACAGAACCCTTGAGGGCCGAGAGGGCGCCGATGATGACGGCGGTCATGGCTATCCCCAGGGCGCCGAGGCACCAGAGGGCCGAGACCTTCTGCCTCACCTCGAGGGCGATGTGGAGTAGGGTCATCACCTTGTACATCCCAAGCCCTAGGAGGTAGCCCACTCCACCCCCTATGAGGCCTATGGCTATGGCCTCCGCGATGAAGATCCCCGCGATGTGGGAGGGGTTGAGGCCGACGGAGGAGAGGATGCTGATCTCCCTCCTCCTCTCGTAGAGGCTGTTCAGCATGGTGATGACGACGTTCAGGACGACGATAGCCCAGGGGACGGCGAGGGGAAGGCCCTTGGCCTGGAAGTAGGTCCCGAGCCTCGCGATGTAGAGCCCCTCCTCTGAGGAGGCCCAGACGTTGTAGTTCCTCTCCAGAGCCACCCTCTCCGCAAAATCGTTAATGGACTCCCCGGTCCTGAGCGTGGCGTCGATGCGCGATAGGAAGACCCCAGGCATCCTAAGAGCGGTCTCCAAGTCACATATCACGAACTCGTCCACCTCAACAGGGAGGGGGTGGATATCCGGGGGCTCATCAGGGGCACTAAGGTCGACGAGCTTATTGGGTATTACATAACTCCCATCAAGGTCCCTCAGGCCCTTGATCCCCTCGCCGCTGACGACGCCGACGACGGCCACGTTCAACCCACCCAATCTGAGTGTAGCGTTAACTTCAACACCCAAATCCTCCTTTAGGCGATCGCTGATGAGGATGGCGTTCTCCTCCCCATCCAAGAGATACCTCCCCTCCTCTACAAGCCTATCAAGTCCAAGGATCTTCGCCTCGGCGCTGGGAAGGATCCCGAGGATCCCGTAGATGGGCCTCCCATTAAGGGTCAGGAGGGGTATGAGAGTTGGGAGGTTCTCCGCCTTCGGGGCGACGACCTCCACCTCGCCATGCTTCATGAGCCACTCGACGGATGCGGCATCGAGGGGTGTGAAGGTTGACCACGTCTCGCTGTACTCTCCGTGTGGCGCCCTGACGAGAACCCCATCCACGGGTACGATCTGCCTCGAGATACGACGTAGGATGAGCCCGTAGCCCATCGTGAAGGAGGTGAGGGTCACGAAGCTCATGACAAGGATCGTGACCGAAGAGAGCGTCAAGACGAACCTAAGCCTGCGGCGAGTCAGGCTCCTCTTGGCGAGGGAGAAGATCGGCACGATAATATTCCTAAGGGGCGTCCTCCCCGCCACAGCCCTCCCCTTCATGAAGTGGGGGACGACAATGGTCACGAGGAGTGAGGAGCACCAAGCGAGGAGGGAGAAGGTAGAGAAGGCCCTGGCAGAGATGTACGCCGCTCCGGGGTATATCTCATGGAGCAGGAGGTGGGTAACGGCCGTCAAGCCTCCAGATGCCGCCGTTTTATGCCAGAGCTTCTCAAAGAAGAGGAAGGAGATCGTCGTCGAGGTGAAGGCGAGGAAGAAGATGAGGATGTAGACCGAAGTAGCCGCGCTCCTGTAGGTGCCGGTCAGGCTTGCATAGAGGTCTGTAAGTTCGATGTACGCCTTCCGGAGCTCCTTGAAGCCGTTGACGTAGTCCCCCCGTAACAGGTCGAATCTGACGCTCTCCATCACCCCAGAGACCCTCACGAGCCTCTGCTTCTCGAGGGTGAGGTAGAACCCCAGCTTATCCATCTCATCGATCTTCGCCTTAGTCTTCGCGACCTCCCCATCCATCATCTCCAAGTTGTATTGGAGGGAGTACTTCCTCACGTCCAGATGCATCAAGCCTCCCCTCGGGAGTCTGAGGTGCCCCGGCTCATCTATCAAGAAGGATCTGAGGATGTACCTCCCCTTGACGAGGGCTGAGGCGTTCACCCTGATGTTGAAGGATATATCGGCTGGGACGATGAGGTGGGAGGCGTTGAGGTTGAGGAAGTGGCCATGGGCCTCCTCCAGGGTACCGTAGATGAGTTCATAGCCCTCGATGTTCAGGGTCTCCCCCGTCTCCGGGTCTATCACCTCATAGGTGTAGGCATTGATGGGGCTCGTCGTATCCACGAACTGGATGTCATTATCGATGATCACCGAGGCACCGGGCCTCAACTCCATCGTAAGGTTCACGTCACCGGTGGGGGAGAAAATCTCCCTGAACGCTGGGAGGTAGTCCCACCCTGTGGTATTTGG
>PIYN01000038.1 GCA_003601775.1 Candidatus Bathyarchaeota archaeon | reverse complement strand
GGGTACAGGAGGTGGGGGAGGATCTCCCTGAGGCCGGGGGCATCCATACCGGAGGTCGAGGCCCTGAGGAGGAACGCGTCGAGGCTGAGGGAGGAGGCTGGAGAGAGGATCAGGATTAAGGTCTGCGTCACGGGCCCCTACACCCTCGCAACGAGCTTCGAGAGGAGGGAGCCGATCCTCTTCATTCAACTGGGGGAGGCACTCGCTAAGGTCCTCTCGAGATCGATCTTCAAGAAACGGGACGCGGAGGTCTCCCTCGTCGCCGTGGATGAGCCGGTCTTCGGTCTCCTGAGCGACCACCTCCTCGACTTCGGGTCGGAGGGGCGTGAAGCCCTCCTGAGGGCCTGGGAGGAGGTCTGCCACGCCGCCGCCGTGAGGGGCGCCCAGACGATCTTCCACCTGCACAGCACCTCAGACCCCCTCTTCTGGTCCGTTGAGGACCTCGACGTCGTGGAGTCCCACGTGGAGGACCCCCTCTACACCTCCGAGGGGACGAAGAGGAGGCTTGAGGAGGAGGATAAGTTCCTGAAGGCGAGCCTATGCCTAACGGACTTCGACAGGCTCATAATCCAAGACCTCCAGAGAAAAGGGATCAGGGCGGAGAAGATCCAAGAGGAGCTGGCCAAGGTCTGGAAGGTCATCCGCCGAGGCGAGGTCGACCCTGCGACCTTCCTGGAGGATGAAGAATTGATGCGGAGGAGACTCGCAGAGATCGTCAAGCGCTTCGGCCCAGAGAGGGTCCCCTACGCCGGGGCGGAGTGCGGCTTAAAGAGCTTCCCCTCCTACCGGTGTGCCCTGGAATGCCTGTCAAGAGTCTCGGGAGCGATCAGGGATTATTGTAAATCCGTTTAGAGGAGATGGACAAAACTACAAGGAACCTTGCCTCCGGGCGATGGCTGAGGTCGCCGCCGTAGTTCTCCCTCCCGTAATCGAAACCCTTCCTGGCGGCCTCCACGTTGAGACCCGCGACTTTCTCTCGAAGACGTCCTTTATCCCCCTCGAGGAGAGATAGATTGTAGTTCAGAAGTGCCACCACGGCGCCGAGGACCACGGTGTTTCTTCATAATAGGCCTCCCCGCAGGTCTTCATGCAAGTTTTAGATATAAAGATAGGAGTTTCTGATCGCGCTCCATAGATTTATTGGGGTGAAAGAGCGTATTGAGAGCCGGGGGAAAACATGGTCTGGAATCTTGCCCCTCAGACTATTGCCCTTGTTGGCGGGACGGGGAATCAGGGTCCTCCGCTCGCCGTGAGGTGGGCGCTGGCGGGTAACCGGGTGCTCATAGGCTCCAGGCGCCTTGAGAAGGCCCGGCGTGTAGCCGGGGGTCTTGAGGAGACGCTGAGGAGGTTGGGGTGCGAGGTAGAGGTAGGGTTCGGCGTGAATGAGGACGTCGTCGCCGAGGCCGATACTGTCGTCTTTACCATCCCCTACAGGGGGTTGGACGCCACCTTGACCGCGCTCGAGGATAGGATCAAGCCAGGGACCCTCGTCATCTCCCCCATCGTCCCCATAGAGTTCAAGGGAAGGGAGATAAGGCTGATCCACGTCGAGGACGACTCGGCGGCTGAGACCATAGCGAGGAGGCTCCCCCAGGCGAGGGTCATCGCGGCCCTCCACACGGTCTCGGCCAGCCTACTCGCGGATTACGCCAGGCCCGTGAAGGGGGATGTGGTGGTCTGTGGCGACGATCCCGAGGCGAGGAGGGTGGGGATGGCGCTGGTGGAGGAGATACCCAACCTGAGGGCCGTGGACGGCGGGGGACTCGAGAACGCCCACATCATAGAGGAGTTCACCGTCCTCCTCATCAAGATAGGGCGGAGGAAGAGGAGGCCCGACCTGGGGATCCAGTTCACCTTCTGAACCCCATCCTCCAAAAATAAAGAAAAGAGAGGGGCTTATCTACTCTTTCTGAGGGCCTTCCCGGGCAGGGCTCCTGTATGCTCTCCCCCGTCGATGACGAGGACGCCGTTGACGATGACGTAGGGGATCCCTGAGGGGAACCTATGGGGGTCGGTGAAGGTGGCCTCGTCCCTGACGCTGTCAGGGTCGAAGATGGTGATGTCGGCCTTGAAGCCCTCCCTCAGGAGGCCTCGGTCGCGGAGGCCGAGGCGCTGGGCCGGGAGGGATGTCATCTTCCTCATGGCCTCCTGTAGGGTGAGGACCCCCTCCCTCACGTAGTGGCCGAGGACCCTCGGGAAGGTGCCGTAGTAACGGGGATGCGGCTTCCCCCTCCCGAGGACGCCCCTGGGCGCCACGGCCCTTCCGTCGGAGCCGACCATCATGTAGGGGCTCCTCATGACGCGGCGGACGTCCTCCTCGCACATGCCGAAGGCGACGATCCTCACCTGTGCCTCCTCCGCTAAGAGGAGGTCGAAGACCGTGTCCATCGGCTCCTTCCCCTCCAACTCGGCGATCTCCGTTATCCTCTTCCCCTCATACTGGGGGTGCTTCGGCGCGAGGACGACCATGACGGAGGACCAATCCCTCGTTATGGTCGCCCCTTCCTCCTTGATCTTCCGCCTCGTCTCCGGGTCCTTCAGCCTCTCCAGGAGCCTATCGAGGCCCCCCTCATGGACCCAGTGGGGGAGGAAGGCGGCCAACCCCGTGCTCGACGCCGTGTAGGGGTACTGGTCGAAGGTGACGTCGACGCCCCTCCGACGTGCCTCCTCCACAAGCTTCAGGGAATCCTTCGTCTTCCTCCAGTTCTCCCTCCCCGAGGCCTTGAAGTGGGAGATCTCCACGGGAATCCCAGCCCTCTCCCCGATCTCGATGGCCTCCCTCACGGCCTCCAAGAGGGTCCTCCCCTCCCCCCTGATGTGAGTGGCGTAGATCCCCCCGTACCTGGCGACGACCTTGGCGAGCTCGACGATCTCATCCGTCTCGGCGTAGCAGCTCGGCGGGTAGATGAGCCCCGTTGACATCCCCCAGGCGCCGTCCTCCATCGCCTCGGCGACAAGCCTCTTCATCTCCTCCAACTCCGCCTCCGTCGGGGGTCTGTCCTCGAAGCCCATGACGTTCTGCCTCACGGTGCCGTGGCCGACGAGGGCGACGACGTTGAAGGAGGCGCCCTTTTCATCGATGAGGTCGAGGTACTCCCCCATCGTCCTCCAGTTGAACTCGAAGTCCTCTCCGAGGTCCCCACGCATATACCTCTCCCTATAGGCCCTGACCTCCTCGTTCATGGGGGCGGCGGAGGTGCCACAGTTCCCGACGACCTCTGTCGTCACCCCCTGCCTGATCTTGCTCTCCACTCCCGGGTCGAGGAGGATCGTGAAGTCTGAGTGGCTGTGGATATCGATGAAGCCAGGGGCGACGATGAGGCCCCTCGCATCGATTCGGCGGTTCGCCCCCGAGCCCCTGAGCCTGCCGATGGCCTCAATGGTATCCCCAACGATCCCCACATCCGCCCTGAACCAAGGGTTCCCCGTCCCATCGAGGACGTAGCCATTCTCTATGAGGATATCATACTCCAAGGCAACTATCCCCTTTGAAGGAGTTCCCCCAAAGGCTTAAATCCCTTCTCATCCAGTCCCTCCAATAAGCAGAGGTTCTCAGAAGCAGTGGAAAACTACAAAAGGGGCGGCTACTTCTTAGAGCAGTAGATGGATATGCTGGTCAAGGAGATCATGAGGAGCCCCGTTATAACCGTGCATCAGGACGCGTCTGTGAGGAAGGCAGCCCAGGTCATGAACGAGGCTGAGGTAGGGTCGGTGATCGTCTGCACGGATAACAAGGGCATCGGGATAGTGACGGAGCGGGATATCCTCAAGTTCATCGCCAGGGGAGGGGATGCCAAGAAGACGAAGGTGAGCGAGATCATGTCCAAGCCCCTGATCGTGGTCAGCCCGGAGACCGACCTGGAGGAGGCGGTGAAGTTCATGATAGCTAAGAAGATCAAGAAGCTCCCCGTGGTGGACGAGGGGAAGCTGGTGGGGATCTTCACCCTAACCGACGTGGCTAGGATAGAGCCCCTCCTCATGAAGGCCCTGAAGAGCCTCATCGCCCAGGGCCTGGCGAGGAAGTTCGAGAAGTACATAAAGCCCTCCTACATAGCGTGACCTCGCCCAACCGAAGTGTTTTCCCTCCGATACCTCTATACACACCCCACAACGGCATCGAAACCCCTCGCGGAAAGGGCTTCTCTGAACCGCTTCTCCAGGAACCCCCTAAGGCTGAGGCCTCTCCTCCTTGCGATCCTCCTCAGGGCCTTCTCCACCCCGGTGGAGTAGTGGATGGCCTTCTTCCTCCTCTTAACAATCCTCGATGGGAGCCCCACCCTCTCGGCGAGAGCCCTCAGGACCCTCTTCCTCGGGAGGCCCTCCTCCCTCGGGAGCTTGAGTTCTATGGGGAGCGATAGGGCGAATTGGGTGAGGTCCCAGTCGGCGAAGGGGAGCCTGAGCTCGACGCCGTGGCGGGCTGAGACCTTGTTGTCCCTCTCATAGTTCCTCTCATAGGCCCCTGAGACGTCCCGGAAGATGAGGCCCTGGGCTGCCTCCGCCCCCCTCTGGAGGTACTCCCTCAGGTGTCTCCAGTACCCTCCGAAGAGCTCGTCGCACCCCTGCCCGAGGAGGAGGACCCTATCCCCCAGCCCCATGGTCCTCTCAGCGACCCAGAGGAGGGGTATCGCGACCCCCACCTTCATGGGATCAGGCTCCTCCACGCAGAGGAGCGCCTCCTCCAAGGTCTCCTCCACCTCCTCCTCGCCGTGGACCTCGATGTGGTAAGGTAGGCCGATGGCCTCCGCCCCCTCAACGGCCTCCTCAATATCTCCCGATCCCTCCACGCCGACGGAGATGAGGTCGACCCCAACCCCGCACTCATCCACGAGGTGGGCGAGCAGGGAGCTATCAAGGCCGCCTGAGAAGCCGACCGCGACCCGATCAAGCCCCCTCGTCCTGACGTCCACCGCCCTGTAGAGGAGTTCTCCCAGCCTCCCCACCGCTTCCTCCATGCCAATTCGGCGGACCTCTGGGAGGGTTAAGACCCTGACCGGCCTCAGGACCACATCCTTCCTCGAGACCTCGGCTACGTGGCCCGGTGGGAGGGACCTTGGACTCGCTATGCCGATGCTCCAGAGGGCCTTCCTCTCGGAGGCGACGGCCACCCACCTCTCGTTCTCTCCCACGTAGAGAGGAGTCACACCCAGGGGATCTCGTGCGCAGATCAGCCGATCCTCCCTGAGGACGATGAGGGCATAGGAGCCATTTACCTCCCCCAGCAGCCTCCTCACCCTCTCCTCAGGGCGCTGCCCAAGGAGTTCAGCCACGATGAGGGCGTCTGGAGTCCCTGGGGGAGGGTAGATCCTCCCGTCGAGGGCGAGGGCGTAGCCGTACTGCTCGAGGGGCTGCTCCAAGTCGCCGGGGAGGAGCCTCCCATTACAGCAGCCCAACATAGCCCAAGAGGAGACCTCTCCAGCCTCGGAGAGGGACCCCGAGATCAGGGTGCCCCTATAACCCGCGAAGCCATAGCTGTAGTCTCCCCGGTGCTTCATCGCCTCGAGCATCCGTGCCAGAGGCTCTGAGACCTCCTCGCCCTCCTTGCTGATTAGAGCCGCCAGGCCGTTCATCGCTAAATAAGAAGGAGGTCCCTCCGTGGGATAAATTATCCTTGGTCATCTACCTCCTGATAGTCCTCGGCGGCCTCTATGATGGAGTCGACTTGTTCGACGGTGAGGGGGATGCCGTGGAGGAACCTTCCCTTCCTTCTATCTCCCTGCAGGAATGTCTTCTTCAGGGGCAGAGGCCTCTCAAACCTTACGAGGGTCTTGAAGCTGATGGCGCACTTCCAGCCGTGCTCTTTGCAGTATTCCTGCTCCTCCTCTGGGAGCTCCCAGGGCATATCGATCCGTCCTATGATGCCATAGCCTATGAAGGAGTCCCCCTCCTCCGTCTTCCGGGCGAGGAGGATCGTCATCCCCCGGGTCCAACGCCTCATAATACCGGGGTAGTACTTCCTCTTCTCGAAGACCTGCCTAACCCACTCCTCCCTGCTGATGCGGAGGATGTAACCACCGACCTCCTCTTCGCTCAAACCCGTCTCCTCCAAAGACCTCAACTTTAATCTCCCCTACCAAGATATATTTAAGAGGTTCAGGAAGGCAGAAGGCCCCGCCCGGACCCCCTTTACCCTTTGGAGTGTAAGAACCCCCTGAAAGAGGGTCCGAGTCCGGTGATAATTAACGCTCTTGCGAGCAAGCTTTTCAAATGATAAATCTCATTAATCTCTTTCCTTGCGCACAGGTCGCTGAAGAAATGCATTAACTATACCCGAAGGGAACTCTAACAAAGACGGTGCAAAGAAATCCTGGTCTTTTTTAGTGGCGGAGAGCCAAGGTGAGACCGTCGGGACAGTCATTGGCTTCATCCCCTATCTGCCCCCATCGCTTCTATTAGAGACGAGGATAGGGTACATAGGACATCTAGCCTTGCACCCGGATCTGCAGGGTCGTGGTATAGGCTCAAGCTCCTAAGGGAGATATGCGCTAATCTCACATTGTGCGGGAAATCTCGGCTCTCCTCGGTGTAAAACCATGGGAAAGGAGATACAAGGACCTGAAGAGATTCTATAGGCTTAGGCATGGATTTAAAAACCTTCGAATCTCTCTTTCAACGTCCTTTATAGGTTTATCTGCATCTATTATTATCCATCTGCCTATCGAAGCCAGGGAAAGTGCTTTAAGTCTAGTCCGTTTTAATTCCTCTAAACTTTCAAACATTTCCAATCTTTTACGTTCCTTTAGGATTCTCCTATAGGCTTCTTCTGGGGTTACGTCGAGGAAGAACATGAAGTTGGATGTTGGGACTAAGGAGGCAAAGAGATGATAGGCGATTCTATAGAATGGTGATGGTAGATAGGCTGTCCCCATTAAATAACGTACGAAGATGACATAATCGTATCTCCGCCATGGGCAGAGCAGGATTGATCTTACGACATCGAGCATATAGAATAGAGCAGCCGCGAAATGTGCGCTTCTCCCCCTCGAATATAGAAACTCTTTGGCTTTCACCCCGAAGAAATTGTCGTTGGAAGGGTGAAAGCGCAGGTAAACGGTTTTCCCATTATTACTAAGGAAGTTATAAAGATTAAGCGCTTGGGTGCTCTTCCCCGAGGCGTCCAGGCCATCAATAACTATGAAGACCATTTCTTCAGATACCCCCACCCAAGAATAGGAAGGCCAGAGCACTGAAGATAGGCACGGTCAGATTATCTGAACCCCTGGGTGATAGACTCTCAACCAGGGTTGCTGTGGTAGCCGCTGCGAGGGCTGGGAAGAGTTTTCCCAGAACGGAGAGTGGGTATAGGGCAGAAAAGAAGACTAGGCTAAGCGTGAGGCTGAAGAGACTGGTGAAGAACATTGCCGCTGAACCCTCTAGGCTTTTTTCCGCAAAAAGCCTGTATTTCCTTCTGCCGTATCTCACACCTACTATTGAGGCTGTACTGTCACCATAAGCCATAGGTAAGATGCCGGCAGCAATGATATACGGCTTAGAGGCGAAGAAAAATGCTAAAAGGGTGTAGGAGGTGGCGTAGAAAACAAGTCCTAGGCGATGTCCCTCCTCGGTTAGGTCTGCAAGCCCCTTCAACCTCCTGCTAAGGCTCTTAAAGGGCGAGTAGGGCGACGCAAGGAAGGTCACCAATATGAAGGGGGCGGCAACCATAACTGGATAAACCTTAGATGTAAAGAAGGGGATGACGAAGAGGAGGTTTCCAATCATGGCGTGTAAGAACTTACGGGAAGCCTTCCGCGAGATATGTAAAAGTTTATCCATCTTGCCTGAGAAGAAGATTATTAAGAAAATGTAAATGTAACAGAGAATCATCAAAAAAATATTCGTGAGTACTTCTTTGCTAAACATCGTAACCCCTCATCTAATCAAATAGATCTGTAACCTCTTTCATCTCCCCCCTTCATACAACATCTCCCGTTACGCTTATTGGACTGGAGATATTCTTATAAATTAATGATTCTCAACCGAGATTTTTATCTATAGAGAATACTTTTTGTTAGATTGTGAGAGACACATACACCCTCGATATTCTTGTGAGAAATACCTTTGAGGGTTGTAAGATCCTTAAGGTGAGTTCTGGTGGGGGTAGGATGGCCGTTGAGGTCACCCGGAGGACTGGATGCATAGTCTATGGTGTGGATGGATCTTATATCGCCGTGATGAGGCCCGGGCCCGCGCCAGAGCGATGGGGATGAGGGGCATATGGATAAACGCCAGGGGAGAAGCTTTGAGGGGTCAGTACCTCCCTGACTATGAAGTTAAGAGCCCTACCGCAATTGGTAACAATACTGAAAAGATCTCATGATCCTGAGAAGGTCGGCCCATGGTATAGCGTTAGGTTTGACCTCTGCGTTCTCTAAACAACTTTAAACTCCCATCTCATCTTCAGTAAAAACTGGATCTATGGCAAGTGGGGTGAAGATCAGGGAGTTTAGGCCTGAGGATTACAGGGAGGTTGAGGAGATATGGAAGGAGACGGAACTTTACCTGCCGATAGACAGGAGGGGGCTCTATTTGAAGTTGATACAGAGAAGCCCTCATCTATTCTTGGTGGCGGAGAGGGAGGGTAGAGTCATCGGGACCGCCATCGGCTTCTTCCCCTACCTCCCCCCATCGCTGCTATTGGAGGTGGGGATCGGGTACATAGGGCACCTGGCCGTGCGCCCAGAGGTGCAGGGACGGGGTATAGGCTCCCGGCTTCTGAAGGAGATCTGTGCAAGGCTCCGGTCTCAAGGAAAATCCATGGCTCTCCTGGGTGTGAAGCCTTGGGAGAGGAGGTACAAGGATCTGAAGAGGTTCTATAGGGAGAGGCACGGCTTCAAGAACCTCGGGATGATATACATCAAAAAACTCTGAAGATCCTTCACGAGGGTGCAAGGGGTGAAGGACCAAGAACATGATGTATTGGTCGTCTGCGCTGATTGCGAGTCCGTACTGGCCCGTATGCGCGACGAACGTGAGGCCCGCCATCAACTCATGGTCCTGGATGAGTGTCCGAACTGCGGAGGCCGCCACCTCGGATTATGTCCCTCCGACTGCCTCACGACCTTCTTTAAAAATCCAGCACTTCAGCCCCTCTGCAAATTCTGCATCTATGGGGAAACCTGCGATAGACACAGATAGCATGCAAAATGGCCTGTATAGATTTTGAGAGACGATAGAATCACCGTTTTCTCTATCTTGGTTCTTCGATCTTTGGCTGGAGAAGGAGGAATAAAAAATGGGAGAGCGCTAAGTTCCCCGTCTGACGACCCTTCCGGGCTTCTTCCCCGTGTGCTTTCCCTTCTCCACAACAGGGACCCCGTTGACGAAGACGTACTCGATGCCCTTCGGATACCTCCTCGGCTCCACTGGATCCCCCATGACCTTCAGGCCCTCGAGGTCGAAGAGGACGATGTCGGCGTAGGAGCCTGGCTTTAGGACGCCCCTATCCTTGATCCTGTAGGCCTCGGCGGCGTTGGTCGATAGGTGCTTGATGGCCTCCTCCAGGGTGAAGAGCTTCATCTCCCTCACGAACTTGATGAGGAAGGCGGGGAAGCCGCTGTAGGTGTTGATGTTCGGGATCCTGTAGGGTGGGACCTTCTGCTCCCTCTTATCGTCGTAGACCATGGTGTCGAGGCTCAGGGAGTGGGCGGGGTGCTGGTGGAAGAGGGCCTTGTAGGGCTTCCAGGGGAAGTTCCCTGTGTCGGCGGTCCCCGTCGCGACGCCCCTGCTGTCCGGGTCCTCGCAGATGAGGTCGAACCAGACGTCCAGGGGGTTCTCCCCCTTCTCCTTCGCTATCTGGGCTATGTTCCTGTTCTCGTAGGCCCTGTTCTTGTGCTTCACGACCCAGATGTACTCAGCCCACTGGGGGTTCGTGTTAGGGTTATAGTTGAACCTTATGAACCACTTCCCACTGGCGATGGCGTCCTTCACCTCCTTCCGGTAGTCGGGGACCTTCAGCCACTCTCCAAGCTTCTCCCTCGAGCCCTGCTCCCTCAGCCATGGGGCGAGGAGGGAGCAGAGGTAGGGCATGACGCCGAAGCCCCCGAAGATGAACCAGGGCATCGAGTCGAAGGTGACGTCGAGGCCCTCGGCCCTGGCGTCGTCGATGACCTTCAAGGTCGCCCTTATGTTCGCCTCCTCCATGATATCATTTCCCTGGGGGAAGAGCCTCCACCCCGGCGTCAGGTGAGCCAGATGGGTGGGGACCCCCGTCTTCCTACATGTCTCTATGGCCTCCAGTATCCCGTCCATCTTATTCGGCCTGTAATCCCCGAACTTGACGCCCCTCCTCCTCCCGGTTCTCCTCCAGTGGGGGGCATAGATGGCGTCGTAGTCCTTCATGATGGAGACGTGCTCGTTGATCTCCTCCTTCGAGGCCCAGACGTCGGGGTCGTAGTCAAGGCCTGTGGAGAGACCGATGCAGCCGTCCTCCATCGCCTGCCTGATGAGGCCCTCCATCTCCGCCCGCTCCACCTTCGTAGCGCGGCGCTTGTAGTCGTTCCCCATGACGCAGTACCTGACGGTCCCATGGCCGACGAGGGGGACATAGTTCATGGAGATCCCCCTCTTCTCCACGACCTTGAAGAAG
>PIYN01000015.1 GCA_003601775.1 Candidatus Bathyarchaeota archaeon | reverse complement strand
CTCTTCGAGTTCCTCTGCAGGGTCGTCGGCGGGGAGCTCGCCCCCTCATCCGACGCGCTGGAGGTGAGGTGGGTGCCCTTGGAGAAACTCGAGGAACTACCCATGAACCCTGGGACGATCAGATTCATCAGAAGGGTCGCGGCTGATAGGGAGGGAACATCCAGAGCTTCGTATTGAGATTCTAAGTCCTTCCCCTTATTGCCCCGCCCACCGCCCCACCGACTAAGCCCAGGAGGGCGTGGACGATAGAAAGGAGGATGAGACCCAGCCCTATGACCGCCGCGAACAGTCCACCGCAAAACCCTCTACCCATGCAAAATCCCCTAAGCATAGTTGCGAGGGAGATCAGCAGAAACGCACCTATCACGCCCCCTACAAGCCCGCTGAGAAAACCGGCCTTCGCCCCTTCCCAAGCCCCACCGTCGGCTATGAGACCAGCGATGAACCCCGCCAAGATCGGGCCGAGGATCGGGATGAAGCTTAGGAAGGCCATGGCAATAAATCCAATTAGGACCGCCAATAGGAGACCCATCAACCAATAACCCCTTTGGTCCCACTCCTCTGAGAAGGTTTCGTTGCTATTAAGGCCTTCGTCCCCTCGTCTGCACCGAGAACTGGATAAAAATGGGGGAGACCCTCTACCCTTTTAATTCCCTAACGCTTCCTTTCCCAACCAGCCTCTCACCGGGGCCTTCTGCCCCCAAGGTCAGAAAGTTTTATCTATCGCGGCTCCCCCGAGAGAGGGATCAATACAGAGGTCTGTCGGAGTGATAGAGTTCATAGGCATCCTGTTGGCCTTCATCCTCATCTTCCTCTTGACGGCGAAGAGGGTGAACCTGGGCCCGACCCTCCTTCTCGCTTCTCTCATCCTTGGCCTTACCTCAGGCCTCACCCCTCGGGGCTTCCTGGAGGTGGCGCGCCTAACTGTCACCGATTACACGACCTATGAGCTCCTCTTCTCCATCGGCCTCATCTCCATTCTTGGGAACTGCCTGAAGGAGACGGGCCTCATGGTCGAATTGATCGAGAACCTGAAGGGCTACTTCTCCAGCCGGTTCCTCATCGCCC
The DNA here is from genome assembly GCA_003601775.1 of Candidatus Bathyarchaeota archaeon. Classification (GTDB taxonomy): domain Archaea; phylum Thermoproteota; class Bathyarchaeia; order TCS64; family PIYN01; genus PIYN01. The sequence goes on along the minus strand of PIYN01000015.1, from coordinate 31,638 downwards.
TCATCCCCGCCCTCTTCGGCCTCCTCCCCATGCCCGGCGGGGCCCTCATGTCCGCCCCCTTCAATGAGAGGGAGGTGAACCGGCTGGGGCTGAGGCCCGAGGAGAAGACCTTCGTGAACCTCTGGTTCAGGCATGTCTGGTTCTTCGCCTCCCCCATCTCCTCCTCGACGATCCTGATCTCAAGGCTGGTCGGGGTGAATATCTACCGCTTCCTCCTCTCCGTCCTCCCCCTCTACTTCCTCCTGGCCTTTGTGGGATACCTCTTCTCCATTAGAAAAATAAGGGAGAACCCGCCGGAGGAGAAACATGGCTCATCCATCTCAGCGATTATTAAGGGCTTCCTCCCCATCATCCTGGCCGTCCTCCTCAACATCCTCGGAGTCCCCCTACCAATCGCGATCCTCGTGGGGGTCATCCTCGTCCTCTCCCTGGGGCGTATAGGCTTTAGGATGTCTATCGCAGCCATCTGGCGCGGGGTTCCCTGGGGGATCCTCCTGGCCCTCGTCGGGATCATGTTCTTCAGGTACACCATCAAGGAGGCTGGTTCCGTGACTCTCCTCTTCATGGGGTTGAGGGAGGCGGGTGTCCCGGTCCTCGTCCTCGCCACGGTCTTCCCCTTCCTCATGGGGCTCATCTCCGGCGCCCCCTCGAGCGGGATCGGGATAGGCGTCCCCCTCGTCCTCCCCCTCTTCTCAGAGCCCTCCCTCACGGTCCTCGGCCTCATCTACTTCAGCATCGTCACGGGCTATCTCCTCTCGCCACTACACCTCTGCCTCGTCCTCACCAACGCCTACTACAAGTCGGACCTGGGCAAGGTCTACAGGATACTCGCCCCCTCGATCCTCACCCTCTACACCACAGGCCTCCTCTACTTCCTCCCAAGGCTCTGAGAAGGGATCACTGAACTGTATCTCAACTTCATAATTCCTTTAACTACCAGACCCCCATTCCAGAATCAACTAAAACGGCTCAGCGTGGGGTCTCAGAGGGGAAGGCTTCTGCACCGCAGTAGGAAGTGGAGGGCGAGGCTCCTCCTGTTACTGTTCATGCTTACAGTCCTCTCCCTCCACCTCGATCTGCCGATCGTCAAGCTCAGGGGGGTGGAGGCACAGCTCTCCGTCCCCTATGGCGTCGGGAACTACACCTACGTCCCCAAGCCCGTCCTCCCCCAGCGGATCGAGAACGGCTCCATCCCGGTGGGCGCCAACTGGACCTACATATACCCCCTCGTCGCGGGGAGAACCTATCATGTCTACTGCTACGGCGACTGGATCCATTTGAACGAGACGAGCCCCCTGACGGACTATGACATCTACGTCTTCGACCCGGACCACGAGCTGGTCTCCTACCACACGGAGGCGGCTGGGCTGCCTGAGCACCTCGGCACAACCGTGGAGGAGCCCTACTTCATCCCGGAGAAGGCGGGGAACTACAGCTTCCAGATCGTGAACGACCCGAGGGAGAGCAACGGCTCGGAGGCCGCGACCTTCATGGTCATCGAGCACATCGAGACCGACGTCTGGTACTCCCGGTACATGGAGGGCTGCGTCAATAGCTCCCCAGTGGGGAACACAAGCTGGGCCTATGAATTCGTAACCCCGGCGAGACAACTCCTCATCCTCATCAGGGTCCCTGACACCCTTGATATGTATGAGGCCCGCCTCTACCTCATGGCAACCCCCTCCCAGGGGATCGGGACGACCCTGAGCGGCGTCCCTCTCCCAGAGGAGGCCTACCTCTACGGAAACTATACGGGCGGGACGGGGAACTTCACGGAGATCTACGGAGGGTATAACCTCTATACGCCGGCGGACGCTGGAGAACTCGCCTTTAGGGTCCCGGAGAGGACGGCGAGCTGCGAGTATCCAGGCCAAGACATGATGATCAACTATACGGCGCCCTATGGAGGGGAGACCCTCTACCACCTCATCCTCATAGCAGAGGTGGGAGCAGGAGACGTGGAGTTCATGGTCAAGACAGACTTCGACCCCCCCACGGTCTCCATCTCCGACCCCCCGACGCAGGCCCTGCCCGATGAGGCGGTCACGATCTTGGCCGAGGCGGGGGACAACGAGTCCAGGGTCGCCAAGGTCCTCCTCAACTACACGACGGACGGATGGAAGACCCAGTCTTCACTTCAAATGAGCCCCCTATCCAGCGGCCTCTATGGGGGCGAGATACCCGGCCTCCCCGCGGGGACCATCGTCCAGTACCTCGTCCAGGTCTTCGACCTCGTGGGGAACAGCGCCATAGATGAGGGCTCCTATACGGTGAAGTACCCGACCCAGGTCAACTGCTCCGTCTCGAGGGAGACCATCCGGGTCGGAGAGGACTTAACCGTCTCGGGGAGGATCAGCCACGGCGGTGTCACCGTCACCCTCGTCTACGAGAGCGAGGGGGAGACCGTCTTAAGAGAGGCTATGGCGAACGCGACGGGCTTCTTCACGGACACCTACACCCCCACGAAGACCGGTACATGGACCGTCCAAGCGAGGTGGGAGGGGAACGCGACATGCCAGGCAGGGGTCAGTTCCAACGTCAGCTTCACGGTCCAGCTGGGCGTCTCCCGGATAGACGCCCTCAGCGTCTCCCCCGAGAGCGTCACCCTCAAGAAGAGCGTCACAGTAAGCGGCATCCTAAATCCCTCTGTGGCGAACCGCGAGGTGATCATCACCTTCATCGGGCCAGATGGCCCCGTCGAGGAGGTCCCCACTACGACGGGGGGCGATGGCTCTTTCACCACGTCCTTTAAGCCGACGAAGCCTGGGACGTGGACCGTCCAGGCCACCTTCCCCGGGGACGATCAGTACCAGTCCTGCGCGAGCGCCCCGCTGTCCTTCACTGCCAAGAAGCCCGTTATAGGGCTCCTCCTCTCCCCGCCCTACCTCTACGTCCTCATCGGGGGCGTGGGGGCGGGGGTGGCGGCCTTCTTCCTATGGCGCAGGTACTTCTGGGTGGAGGAAGAGGAGGAGTAGCCACTCCGTCCAATTTTTAAGTCTCCCCCGCGTATATTCCCTGTTGAGGAGTTGAGTCTATATGGAGATGAGGCTCGAGAAGGTTTCTGACAGCGTCTACGCGAACATGGAGGGAAAGACTGGAGGAAACGTGGGGGTGATCCTCCTAAAGTATGGGGCGGTCGCCGTCGACGCTCAGTACCCGGGCTCCGCCAAGGCCTTTAGGGAGGCGATAGAGGGGCTGACGGATAGGGGGGTCACCCATCTTCTCCTCACCCACTACCATGGGGACCACGTCTTCGGGAGCCAGGTCTTCGAGGACTGCGAGATCGTCGGTCATAGGCTCCTGAGGGAGAGGATGGAGCACCTCCTCGGGGAGGACTGGGCCCCGGGGAACCTGGAGAAGATGCTGGAGAACCTGAGGCAGAGGAGCCCTGAGAGGGCCTGGCTCTACGAGGGCCTGAGGATCGTCCTCCCGACGAAGACCTTCGAGGAGCGTTTCATCCTCGGTGACGGGGAGATCACCGTCGAGATGATCCACACCGGAGGGCATACTGCGGGCTCGAGCATCGTCTACATCCCGGAGGAGAGGGTCCTCTTCGCCGGGGACCTCCTCTTCGCGAAGACCTTCCCCTGGGCAGGGGACGAGTCCGCCGACCCGGACAAGTGGATAGAGGCCTTCGAGATGATAATGGAGATGGACGTGGAGAGGATCATACCCGGGCATGGACCCCTCTCAGATAAGGCTGAGGTGGAGAAGCACCTCTCCTTCTTCAAGGCCGTGAGGGAGGAGATGAAGCGGCTGATAGAGGAGGGAGCCACGATGGAGGAGGCCGTCAAACACGACGGCTACCCCCCCTTCTACGAGGCGAAGACGCCGGAGAGGAGGGAGAACTCCCTCAGGCACTGGTACAGGTTCTGGAGCAGAAAGAAGTAACCGCTTAAAAATCTCCGGGGTAGGTGACAGGGGAAAGCCCCTTAAAACCCTATGTCCAACATCTCATCGGGGTATATCTATTGAGAGAGGACCTTGAACTTCTTAGGGGTGCCCTTGATATCCACCTCCACGCAGGGCCCAGCGTCTTCCCTCGGCTCATGGATGCCGTGGAGGCAGCGGAGGGGGCTGAGGCCGCGGGTATGCGGGGCATCCTCTTCAAGCACCATCACCTCCCGACGGTCGACCGAGCCTACCTCACCCACAGGGTCGTCCCTGGCGTAGAAGTCTATGGGGGCATCACGCTCAACTACGCCGTGGGCGGCCTCAACCCCTTCGCCGTCGACGCGGCCCTGAGGCTAGGGGCGAAGATCGTCTGGATGCCCTCCGTTGATGCTCTCAACCACCGTAGACACTTCGGTGAATTGGGGAAGTATGGGTCGAGGCTTGACTACAGGAAGCCCAGGTTCTACGAAGACTTCGAGGGGATAACCATCTACGCTGAGGATGGGGGCCTCGATCCTCGTTTGAGGCCGATACTGGACTCCATCGCGGAGGCGGATGCTGTCCTCGCGACCTCCCATCTCTCGGTGGAGGAGTCGATGGACCTGGTGGAGGAGGCCCTCCGCCGAGGTGTCAGGAAGATCGTCGTGACCCATATCTTCTTCCCCACGGCAGCCCTGTCCATCAGGCAGCAGAGGTGGATGGCGGAGAGAGGAGCCCTCCTCGAGCTCTGCTACTCCTCCCTCTCACCGGCCTGGAAGTGCACCTCCATCCACAGGGTCGTGGAGGCCGTCCGGGAGGTCGGGGCCGAGCACTACATCCTCTCGAGCGACCTCGGGCAGGTGAACAACCCCCCGCCAGCCGAGGGCCTCCGCCTCTATATCCGACTGCTGCTGGAGCATGGGATCAGCCCCAAGGAGGTGAGGAGGATGGTGAAGGAGAACCCTGAGGAGCTGTTGGGACTAACAGCAGGGACCTAAGGTCTCCACAGATGAAGTAGAGAGTTTCAAAGGGTTCCATGCTAAAGCTATGTATTGATGGCGCTATACATTTAACTTGAACCGGTTCCATATCTCTGGAGAACTCGTTGGTCTCCAAACCCCTCCAGTGAGGCTTATATATCTTGGGAGGTTGTGAGAATTGGGTGATTGGGATGCCGTTGGTTGAGGGTGAGCCCCTCTATAGGCCTAAGCCCGTCTATGTGCGGGAGTTAGGGCGAGAGGTCGTTTATCCTGTTCAGTGGAGCGAGGAGTACAGGGAGAGGCTCAGGGGGGAGCTCCTGGGTAGGGAGTTCGCTGAGGAGGCCCTTGAGGAGATGGAGGAGGTCTCCAGAGGTCGGCTGGAGTATGTGAGGGCAGGGGAGCGGTACGTGATCCACGAGATCCTCGTGAAGCGGACTGCCTACCAGATCATCGCTATAAGGGGGGAGTTGGACGAGGAGGAGAAGGAGGAGCTGATCCAGATAGCGGATGAGAGCTTTCTATAGGGAGAGACGCCTGAGTCTCTGTCTCTTTCTCAGCGGTCCATTACATAAAGGTTAAAACCCCATGCCGATAATTACTTCGAGTGTGATTGGATTGGACGGGAGAGAGGATAGGGTCTCGATCGAGATCCCGAAGTGGCTCTACGATAAGGTCGCTGAGAGGATAAAGGGGACGAGCTTCTCCACGGTCTCCGACTACATCACCTACCGCCTACAGAGCGAGTTCTCGGAGGAGCCCGTCTACACGGAGGAGGAGGAGCGGAAGATCAAGGAGCGCCTGAGGCGCCTCGGGTACATCCCTTAGAAGGGGCGAGGAGGGAGATGGCCCTCCCCCACGGCGGCAGGCTGATAGACAGGTTCCTCCGAGGAGAGAGGGGGCGCAGGGCCTCGGAGGAGGCGGAGGAGCTCCCTAAGGTTAGGGTGTCCAGAGAACTGGTGAAGGATCTCGAGAACATCGCCTCAGGGGCCTTCAGCCCTCTGGAAGGGCCCCTTCTGCGGGAGGACTATCTCTCGGTCCTGGAGGAGGGGAGGCTCTCCAACAGGTTGCCGTGGACTTACCCCATAGTCTTAGACGTCTCCGAGGAGGAGGCTCGGGAGATCGATGAGGGGGATGACGTGGCCGTCACGGACATACAAGGAAGGCCCTTCGCGATACTCCATTTGGAGGAGAAGTATAGGCTCGATAGAAAGATTCACGCCAAGAGGGTCTATAGAACGCTGGATCCAAGGCACCCCGGGGTGGCGAAGACCTGGGAGATGAAACCCGTCCTCCTCGGCGGAGAGATCGACCTCTTCAGGGAGTCGGAGAGCAGGTTCGCCGTCTATAGGCTGAAGCCGAAGGAGACGAGGGTCCTCTTCAAGGAGAAGGGATGGAGGACCGTCGCGGGCTTCCAGACGAGGAACCCCCCCCACCTGGGGCACGAGTATGTGCAGAAGACCGCCCTCTCCTTCGTCGACGGCCTCCTCATACATCCGCTCATCGGGAGGAAGAAGCCGGGGGACTTCCGGGACGAGGTCATCCTGGAGGCCTATGAGGTGCTGATAAGAGGCTATTACCTCAGGGACACGGCCGTCTTGGCTGTCTTGGAGATGGAGATGCGCTACGCCGGGCCGAGGGAGGCGGTCTTCCACGCCATCGTGCGGAAGAACTTCGGCTGCACCCACTTCATCGTCGGGAGGGATCACGCAGGTGTCGGGAACTTCTACAAGCCCTACGAGGCCCAGGAGATCTTCGACGAGTACCCAGACCTGGGGATCACACCCCTCTTCTTCAGGTCCTTCTTCTACTGCAGGAAGTGCGGCGGCGTCACCAACGAGAAGGTCTGCCCCCACGGGGAGGCGGACCATGTGAGGTTCAGCGGCACGAGGATCAGGGAGATGCTCATGAGGAGGGAGAGGCCGCCGAGGGAGATGATGCGCCCCGAGGTCGTGGACGTGATCCTCAAGTGGGAGAAGCCCTTCGTGGAGTAAAGAAGCTTTAGGAGACCTAACCTTGGACAGAGGCGCTCTTAAAATAAGGGTGTGGAAGATATCTATGATTTATGTCACTGACGGCGGGGGGAGGCAGTGACATCGGATACTTGCTGAGGTCTCTCCTCAAGGTCTGGGGGTCGCTATGTCCTCATGGTGATGGCACACTTAAATATGAGATTCACTCCAGGGGTGAAGTGGTATGGCGAAGAGGCTCCTTTTGGCTGGGCTGGACTGTGCGGCGCCGGAGTTGATGTTCAGGCGCTTCATAGGTAGACTGCCGAATTTCAGGAGGCTGATGGAGCATGGTGTCTATGGCCGCCTTGAGAGCTGTGATCCGCCGATCACTATCCCCGCCTGGATGGTGATGGCGACGGGGAAGGACCCTGGGCGACTCGGTCTCTACGGCTTCAGGAACCGGAAGGATTACTCCTATAGGGATATCTGGATCGCCTCCTCCCTGAGTGTGAGGGAGAGGAAGCTCTGGGACATCTTGGCCGTGAGGGGGATGAAGTCCTGTGTCGTGGCTGTCCCCCCCAGCTATCCGCCCACCCCGATCAATGGCTGGCTCATCTCCTGTTTCCTCACCCCCGACACCAAGAGGGAGTACACCTACCCCCACAGTTTGAAGGGGGAGATAGAGGCCCTGGTGGGGGAGTACATCCCGGACGTGGAGTTCAGGGTTGAGGACAAGGAGGGCCTCCTCCAGCAGGTCTACGAGATGACGGAGAGGCGCTTCGAGGTCATCAAGTACCTCCTCCAGGAGAAGGACTGGGGTTTCTTCATGTTCGTGGAGATCGGCCTCGACAGGGTCCACCACGCCTTCTGGAAGTACTTCGACGAGGAGCACCACCTATACGTCCCCGGGAACAAGTTCCAGAGCGTCGTGGAGGACTACTACGTCTACCTCGACAAGAAGATGGGGGAGGTCCTCTCACTCCTCGACGAGGACACTGCCGTCCTCGTCGCCTCGGACCACGGCGCGAAGAGGATGAAGGGGGCCTTCTGCTTCAACAGCTGGCTCATCAAGGAGGGGCTCCTGAGGTTGAGGACCCCGGTGAAGGGGGTGACGCGGCTGGGGGAGGCGGACGTGGATTGGAGCAGGACGGTCGCCTGGGGATGGGGCGGCTACTACGCCCGGGTCTTCCTCAACGTCAAGGGGAGGGAGGAGGAGGGGGTCATCGACCCGGCTGATTACGAGCGGGTGAGGGAGGAGGTGGCCGAGAGGATCCGGCGCATCAGGGGGCCGAAGGGGGAGGAGTGGAGGACGAGGGTCCTGAAGCCCGAGGAGGTCTTCCTCGAGTGTAGGGGGAACCCGCCTGACCTCATGGTCTACTTCGACGACCTCTACTGGAGGTCGGCCGGGACACTGGGGCAGAGGGACCTCTATCTACCAGAGAACGACACCGGGCCGGATGACGCGGTCCACGATAAGTATGGCCTCTACATCTACTACGACCCCCAGAGGGACCTCGGGGGTGTGGAGAGGGAGCTGAAGATCATGGACATCGCCCCCACGGTGCTGAAGGCCCTGGGCGTACCCATCCCCGCGGATATGAAGGGAAGGCCCCTACCAGAGGCTTAGATGGAGAGACCAATGGGGGGCGAGGGGTATGAGGCCGAGGATCATCGAGATGCTGGAGGAGAGGGGCATCGGCTACCGGTTGCTCCACCTCCCCGAACACGCATACACCGTCGACGATGTGGTCAGATTAGCCGGGGTGGAGCGGAGGGAGGTCTGCAAGACCATCCTATTGATGGGAAGGGAGAGCGGGGGCCCTCTCCTGGTAATCGTCCCCGGCGATAGGAGGATGAATATCGCCAAGATAGAGGAGATCGTGGGAGAAAGACTGAGATTCGCGAGGCCGGAGGAGATCAAGGAGATCACCGGGTACGAGATGGGGGCGCTCCCTCCCTACGGGCATAAGAGACAGATAAGGACGATCGTGGATAGGTCACTCCTTGAGCAGGAGAGGGTGAACTTCGGCTCAGGGAGGCATGACTTGGGCGTCGAGATAAGGGCCGAGGACCTGTCCAAGATAACGCGCTTTGAGGTAGAGGAGATCAGCACCTGAGATGCTACTCCACCCGGCGCCTCCCAACCGCCTCCCCGATGCTTCTGAAGACCCCTTGGTTTGCCTTGTACAGCTCCCTATAGATCCCATAATACCTGTTGTATAACGCCCTCCGCCCTGGATCTGGCCTCGTCACCTCCGAGACCTCGAGCCACTCCTCGATGACGCTATAGTCTTCGAGGACCCCCGTCCCGACCCCAGCCAGGAGGGCATCGCCGAGGGGGGCGCCCGGCGTCCCGGCTATGTAGGTCATGGCCAGCCCCGTTACGTCGGTGAGGATACGCCTCCAGAGCCTCGACCGCGCTCCCCCGTCCACGAGGAGGACCATTGAGAGCCGCATGCCGGCCTCCTGGGCCACCTCGACGCTGTACCTCAGGGCGTAGGCCACCCCCTCCAGGAAGGCCCTGAAGAGGTGCGCCTTTGTGTGGTGTATCGTCAGCCCCACCAGGCACCCCCTCAGATCTCTATCCCAGAAGGGGGCCCTCTCCCCGATCATCATATGGGGCATGAAGATCAGGCCTTCAGCCCCCGCCGGAACCTTCTCGGCCTCCTCGTCGAGGATCTCGTAGGCGCTTACACCCCTCTGGGCGGCGAGGTCGATCTCCGGCTGGCAGAGTTGGTCCCTGAACCATCGGATACAGTAGCCTGCTGTGGTGATCCCTGAGAAGGAGTAGGTGACCCTCCTATCCCAGGCCACGTAGGGGAAGTTCACGAGTTTTGGGGAGAGTCGGGGCTCATGGTTGATGAACCCGTTGCACATCGACGTCCCCATCATCAGGGCGAGGTCGCCGTCCTTTAGGGCGCCGACGGCCAGGGCGCTCACTGGGGCGTCGATCCCGCCGGCCGAGACAGGCGTCCCCTCGCTGAGCCCCGTCAGCCTCTCCCCCTCCCTCGAGACCTCCCCTACCACCTCCTTCGCCAGGGAGATCCTCTCAGGGAAGAGGTCCCTCCGGATCCCCAGGGCATCCATCATCTCCTCGGACCAAGTCCTCCTATGTATGTCGAAGATCCCCCCATAGTTCCCCGCGCTGGAGTAGTCGATGGAGAGTTCCCCCGTGAGCCTGTAGATGCAGTAGGCATGCGGCGTCACGAGGTGGCGTATCCTCGCCCATATCTCGGGCTCCCTCCGCTTTATCCAGAGCATCTTCACATACCCGTAGTAGGGGTCGATGATATTCCCCGTGACTCTGAAGATCTCCTCCACGCCGATCTTCTCCCTCACCCAGTCGCACTCCTCCGAGGCCCTCCGATCAGCCCAGATGATGCAGGGCCTCAGGGCCCTCATCTCCTGATCCAGAGGGATGCCGCTCCCTCCATACAGGCCGCTGATGCAGAGGCCCGCCACCTCCCTGGGATCGACCTTGGACTGCATCAAGGTGGACCTGATGGTCTTGCAGACCGCCTCGAACCATACCTCAGGCCACTGCTCAGCCCAGCCCGGGTGGGGGGAAAGGACTCCATAGCCCTCGTAGGCCGATGAGATGATCCTACCCTCCAGGTCGACGAGGGCCGACTTCGTCCCCTGGGTCCCGATATCCACACCCATTAGGTAGGACATCCCTCATCCCCCGGGATCAACTGGGCTTGTAGTGCTCCCTTCCAGTGGCGTCGAAGATCCTGTAGCCGATGCCCAGGCGGTGGGCCATCTCAGCGAGGGCAGGCGTCAGGTCGCCGTAGGCGAAGCCCATGTGGTTGCAGGGCCAGACGTCGATGAGCACCTCATCCGGGATCGGGATCTCCCCCCTGATGAGGGGCCAGGAGTAATTGTACCTCTCATGCTCCTCGGGGGATACATCGATGGTCCGTATCACCGTCGCGACGAGCTGATACCTCAGGTTCTCCCTCCCCAGGCGGGCTATAGTCATGGTGTACCCGCCGGGAGTCCGCCCCCTCACCGAGCTCCCCCCGGCTGGGTAGAAGATCTCCTGACCCAGGTACTCGACAGCGTCCAGCTTCTTCACCGAGTCCTCATCCGGCCCCCCGAAGAAGTAGGGTGGGTGCTGCCCGCAATTCGCGATCGTCAGGATCCCGTCCTCGACGTCCCTGAAGTCCCCGAAGCCGGCGGGCTTCCCGGTTAGGAGGTGCATCATCAACTGGGTCAGGGCGGAGTCCATGTCGTTCTCGCAGGCCACGGGGATGATGGGCTTGGGCCTCCCGTCGGGGCCGATGTCGTTGTTCAGGTAGGCGGAGGCGAGGCATGCGGTGCATTCCCTGGCGCTCAACTCGTCTTGGCACTTAATCCCGGCGAAGGTGGCGTCGTACTCCCTGCAGAGGTCTAAGGTCGCGTAGTATATGGTGAGCTGGTAGAGGAACTTGTGGATCGACCTCAGCTTCTCCCGGGAGAAGTCGAAGCTGCCATGCTTCTCCCCATAGAGGTAGTTGAGGGCGTCCCTCACCCTACGGTCGAGGATCTCGTACTCGCTCTCCCCGGGCCTCCTCCCCGACCACCTCACCATCCTGTGGGCTCGGATGAGGATCTCCGACTGATCGAGGGCCTCGTAGCTTACGCCGAAGAGCTTCTGCCACTGGTCCACGTCGGCCGTCGTCGTGGGCATCTTGAGGGCCATCCCCCCGAGGGCGAGGTACTTCTGCCTTCTGAGAGCCCTGATCGCCCTCTCGACCTTATCCGACTGCCTCCATCCCTCATGGTAGAACCTGAGGACCTCCATCAGCCTATCCAGCACCGCCGGGTCCTTATCGATGACGCCGTAGCAGTGGTCGAAGGGGACCCCGATCCTCCTCAACCCACCACCTGCCGCCATCCCAGCGACGAGGCCTGGAACCCTCGTATCCTTATAGGAGAAGAGGACCACCCGAGGAATATCCCCCGTCTCGCTGACGAACTCCTTCACTGCATCCACCGAGTCGTAGGGGAAGGTCCATGACCCCTGATTGATGATGAGGATCTGGGGTCGCTGCCTCGCGATCCTCCTGATATGCTCTCGCACGAGGCGAGAGTTCCAAGCGATCTGATCCATCTTCGGGAAGCCGTCCCCTCCCCGGACGACCTCCACACCCCTCCCACGCAGGGCCCTTATTAACGAGGCCTCATGCTCGAGCATTAGGTCGATGTTCTCCTCCCTGACCCAGGGCCTGGGATCGTTGGGGGAGAACACACCAACCCTTATCCCATCCAACGCCCAATCCCCGGTGAATATTACAATTATTTTACCTTAAAAAAGGGTGCATGAGGCGTTTCAGAAAGCTTTAAGAAAGAGTTCTCTTCATCTCCTCTATTGGTATCAGTAGGGTGCTTGAATCTCCATGGAAGGACCCCAGGCTGAGCTCAACGAGGTTTCTTGAGGAATGGATCGTTTAGGGAGGGTGGAGTATAGGCCGATCTCGGTGAGGGAGGCCCTCATCGAGATAAAGGACCTCTCGGAGCTGATGATAGACCTCGCCTACTCCTCGGTGCTCTTCAACAGCAGAGAGTTGGCCGAGGAGGTCGTGGAGCTCGGGGAGCGGGTGGATACCCTCGTCTACGTCCTCAACATGAATGCGATGTTGGCCGCGAGGAATGTGGACGACGCGGAGTCCCTCTCGGGCGTCCTGAAGGTGGGGGCGGCCGCCGATAAGATCTCCGACGCGGCGGTGGATATAGCCGCGATCGTGCTCCGGGGGATCGGTATCCACCCCTTGGTCAGGGAGGTCTTCAGTCGAAGTGAGGAGCAGCTCTCAAGGGCCGTGGTGAGGAAGGGCTCCATCCTCGTCGGGAAGAGGCTCTCAGAGCTCGACCTCGCCCCCAAGATCGGGGTGGATGTGATCGCCCTCAGGCGGGATAAGACCTGGATCATCAACCCCGAGGGGGAGAGGATCAGGGAGGGGGATGTCATCATCTTCCGTGGGGCCCCCCATGGATTGGAGAGGCTTAAGGAGGTCGCAGAGGGTACGGCAAGGGAGCTGGAGGAGGTATCCTTTGGATGAGGGAGAGGTTCCAGGAGATCGTTAGGTATCTCGTCGATCTGAAGGATACCTCGGAGCTCATGATGGACCTCGCCTACTCGGCGCTCCTGCTGAATAGCAGGGAGTTGGCCGAGGAGGTCGAGCGACTCGAGGAGCGGATAGACTTCCTCCACCACAACTTCCAGCTCCTCGTCCTCTCCAGCCGGAGGATGGGGGAGGAGGCGGAGGACTACCTCGGCCTCATCAGGATCGGGGAGGCAACGGAGAGGATCGCCGATGCCGCGGCTGAGATAGCGGAGGTCGTCCTCAGGGGGGTTGAGCCCCACCCCGTCCTAAGGCTCGTGATCGAGGATGCTGAGGAGACGGTGGTCAGGGTGAGGATCTCTGAGGACTCCCCCCTCGCCGGGAAGACCCTGAAGGAGGCGAGGATACCGGAGCAGACGGGGATGTGGGTCTTGGTCATGAGGAGGGGGGACCAGTGGATGAGGCCGAAGCCCGGGACGGTGCTACAGCCGGGGGATGTCCTCATCGCCTCGGGGTACGCTGAGGGGGAGGAGGACTTCAGGAGGTTGGCCGGCGGGGAAGGGGACTAAGGTTAGGGACTCGGAGGGACCTTCCTCATCCCGCCCCGATCGTCCTTAGGATCGTGGCCGCTGAGAGGAGTGAGAGCGTCGCTACGGTATCTGAGAGGGAGGTGATGAAGGGGATGACGAAGTTATCAGGGTTCCAGCCCCGCTTGAAGGCCGAGAAGGCGACGATGGAGGAGAGGAGGGAGGCTATGAGGAAGCTGATGAGGTTCGAGAGGAGGGCGGCCCCAAGCAGGAACGGCAGATGCGCCTCGAGGGAGGCGGAGACGGCTATCCAGTAGGCGATGAAACCGAAGATGATGTGCATCAGCCCCGCCGCGACCTCGATCTGGCGGACCTCGTTCAGGCTCCTCTTCACCGCCTCCCTGAAGCACCTTATGTAGCCCAAGGCTAAGCAGGTCGTCGACATCGACCCTACCGTGGAGCCGAGGTCGCCCAGAGTATCCATTATGGCGGGATAGAGGATTATCAATCCGGGGTGGCCCAGGAGTCTCTCCGTCATGATCGCCAGCATGGTGCCGTTGTAGGTGCCGAAGAGGCTTGAGAGGAGGACGAGGGGAACGCCCTCCCGGAGGGTCTGGACGAAGACCTCATCGCGACGGTTTCGCCAGGTTAGGTAGAGGGAGAGGATCGTCACGAGGACGAAGATGACCCCCAGGAGGTAGTGGAGCCCCCGACTCAGTGTCAGCCAGACCGTGACGACGTAGAAGACCGTGACGAGGATGTCGTTGAGGGAGGAGAGGATCGGGTAGACGAGGATATCCGGGTCCAACCCCTTCTTGAAGCACCCCATCGCTATAAGCGTCGTCAGGGGTATCGAGAAGGCGACCGTCATGGTACAGGCCGTCGTGGGCACGAGGGCAAAGATGTGGAGCTGGCCGAGGGAGGCCCTCCGGGAGAGGAGGTTCATGAGGAAGGAGAGGAGCCCCATCCCGAGGGTGTCGATGAAGGTGAGGACGAAGATCCCGCTGATGAGGGAATAGAAGGCCGCCTTATTCCCCCTTATCCTGGGCTCCACCTGCCCCGTGTGGAGCATGGTGGAGAGGTTCCCCGAGAGGATGCCGCTGATATCACCCCTCACGGTCAGGATCGGGGGGAAGAGGGCGAGGATCCAAGGAGCAACGTCGAAGAGAGGGTTAAAGAGATTTATGAGGCCCCCCGCGAAGAGGCCGATGATGTTAAAGGAGAAGGCCAGGAGAGCCTGGACTAAGGTCGAGCGACTCCAATGCCTCCTCGGCCCGGCCTCCTTCAGGGTTGCCCCATTGCCCCAACTTCCCTAAACCCCTCAGACAGGACATTCGGTCCTACCCCACATTCTCCACCAATATAATAAAAAGATTTCGTGCAAAGAGAAAGGAGGCAGAGGTCCCAGGTATGGGCTTTACTATATTCAAAAAATGAAAACTAAAGGCCAAGGGAGGTTCTTTAACCTCTGATCTGATAAAGAGGTTATATGAAAGGAACTCTGCATCGAGGACTATAAATTTCAATATTCTGGTTCATATGAAACTCTTAAAAATCAAGTTTTGGCGTAAAGGTGGTAAAATTAATGTGAAATAGAGGTTATGGAGCGCACTTACTTGCCCGAGAGGGCAGGAGGCGAGCCTATGGCCGAGAAGCCGAAGAAGAGGAGTAGAAAGAGGAAGAAAGAGAAGGAGTAAAGGCCTTTCCAGAGACGGAGAACCCTCCTTCTCTTTTTCTCTTCCCTTCCGTCCTATGGCTTCTTTACGATCTTGAAGTTGAGGAAGGTCGTCTCGGGGGTGACGACGTTCCCTCGGACCGTCTTCTTGCGCCTCTCCCCCTTCTCACGTGGATGGAACCCCACCCCTCCGCTGAGGAGGACTCGGACCTTCACGCCCCCGTGGATATCTGGCCTCATGGGGAAGCCGTCCTTGTCACATCCCCCCGTGAGTTGGAGCCTATATCCGGGGAGCCCGGCGATGGTGCCGTCGATGGTCTCCCCTATCCTCAGCCCGAGGAGGGCGTTCATGCCCTTCTCATCTATCTCAACCCTCTGACTCTTCCCCGTCTCGGGGTCCGAGATGATCAGCACCGGCATCCTCTCTGCCTCCTACGCCGCCCAGAGGGGGTTACTCCTCCTCTTTATCTCTATGAGCTCCCTCAAGGCCTCCAAGCCCCCCTCGGAGAGCCTGGATGAGTACTTCTCCAGGAGGATCTTGGCGTGCCTCTCGGGGACATCTACATAGAGGATATCCCCCTCTTTAATATTTCTCTCGAAGACGGCCCTCGGCATCGAGACGGCGACCTCGCTCCCCTCGGAGGCGAGGGAGAGACTCTCCCCGGACTCCTGGATCTGACCGATCTTCCCGAGCTGCTTCCCGTCCTCCCTGATCATCTCATATCCCGGCCTGATCTCCCCGGCCAAGACCTTGACGCCAAAGATCGCGGGCTTCGACCTCCTGAAGACGTAGCCGGGGAGGACCTGGATCTTCCCCGGCTTCATAAGAGACTCGAACTCCCTCCGAGCCCTCCTCTCCCTCTCCGCCTCCATCCACTTGACGTAGTCGTCCATCACGTTGTAGATGATATCTCCCCGGAAGATTGGGATGCCGTACTCCTCTGCCTCCCTCTCGGCATCCGGCAGGACCTTGACGTTGAAGGCGAGGATGACGGCGTAGAGGGGCTCCCCCATCTTCACGGCCAGGGCCTCCATGACGTCCCTGTGGGAGACGTCCCCGAAGTCCGCGAACCGGATGGGAACCCCCCTCCTCCTCAGGCTCTCCGTCATAGCCTCAAGGGAACCCAGCGTATCCGTCTTGAGGACCACCCCCAACTTATCCGTCGCGACCCGGACTCTATCGACCTCTGAGGAGACCTCCTCGACGGCCTTCTCCACGTCCCCGTCGGGAGGGAGGGCGATGAGGGGCGCCCCCGCCACGGCGTCCTCCAGATCCGGTGCGACGATCTTCACCCCCGCCGCGGCCGGGACCTCCTCGACGGAGATGAAGCGCTTCCTCGGGTCCCTGATCTCATCGAGGGGCTGGGGCATGAGGAGCGCCCTGATCTTCGTGACGATGGGCCGCTCCTTCCCGCCGACGACGATCGTGTCATCCCGCCTCAGGACGCCGTCGTAGATGACCACATTCAGAGTCGTCCCGAGGCCCACCTCCTCCTTCACCTCCAGGACCGTCCCCCTCGCAGGTCCGAGGCCCACCTCGAGCTTCTCCCTCAGGTACTGCTGTGTCAACCCTATGAGGACGGCGAGGAGCTCGGCCACCCCCTCCCCCGTCTTGGCGCTCACCGGGACGATGGCGATCGTCTTGGTGAAGTCCCTGACCCTGTCGAACCTGTCGGCCCTGAAGCCGAGGCGGGAGAAGATCCCCATGATATCGTAGACCCTCCTATCGAGGTCCTCCCGGACCCCCGGGTCCTGGCGTCGATAGGATTCAAGGAAGAGGGCGTTGGGATGGGCACGCCACCCGGGGATGAGGTCGATCTTGTTCGCGGCGACGAGGAAGGGCGTCCTCCTCGCCCTGAGGATCTCCAGGGACTCGTAGGTCTGGGGCTCGAACCCACGGATCACGTCGATGACGAGGATCGCCATATCCGCGACGGAGCCCCCCCTCTTCCTGAGGTTGGCGAAGGCCTCATGTCCAGGGGTATCTATGACGAGGAGGCCGGGGATCTTGATCTCCGCCCTGAAGCCCTTTATAATCGACCTACAGATCTCCACCAGGGTCTCGAGGGGGAAGAAGCTCGCCCCGATCTGCTGGGTAAGGCCCCCTGCCTCCCTCAGCTGGACGGCGGTTCCCCTGATCTTATCCAGCAGCGTCGTCTTCCCCGTGTCGATTGGCATCCAGGGAGCTCTCACTCCGCTGGATCATGCCCGAGCATACAGACGATCGGCTGTCTCATCGGCAACCCAGACCCCTCCCCCCTTTATGAGTTGAAACACTCTAATTAACTTATCCGGCGGCTTCAGTTGGGGATATTTTTTAAAGGAGTGAAGGAGAATAACCAAATAACTAGCGCAAGCTTGCGAAGTTTCTTACCTTCACCCTCGGCATTGAATCACATACCAATGGATCTATAGTATATGTTCCGCCGTTATTGCAACTATATTCTTTATTTCAGCAAGGGTTTTTAGCAAGGAGGCGGGGAAGAATGCCGAGGAGGGGTAGGTTCTGGCCTGCTATCCGGGAGAGGGCCTGGGAGATCGCCTATCAGCTCTGGGCCGAGGACTTCCACCGAAGCCATGAGGAGAACCCGACGCTGCCGACGAGGAGGGAGCTGAGGGAGGAGGGCTACTGGTATCTGGGGAAGGTCCTCGCCCTGAGAGAGTGGAACGAAGCTCACAGAGGCCTTAGGGAGGATGAGCCACTATAACATATCTTAAGATTTTCGGGTCTTAATTGTGAGGTTGGCAAGAAGTCTCTTCGCATTTTCTATATTGCCTATCTTTCTGCGGCACGTAGGACAGATCTGCATGGCATCTTCTAGTCTCTTACGCAGATCCCTATACGCGGCGACTTTATCCATTATACGACCGATGGCCCATTTTATCTGCTCTGAAGGAACATAATACGATCCGCAGATGTGGCACCTAAGCATCTCCACTTCATTCGTTACATATGCTGTCTCCTTATCATCCGTTGAGAGGTGATACTCCCTCGTCAGCCTTATAGCCTGCGTTGGACACTCGTCTTGGCAGAATCCGCAGAAAGTGCATCGTGCATAATTAATCCTTATTAAACGTTTCCCATCACTATCGCTCACTTCAATTGCATCTGAACTACAGACCTGTGCACATGCACCGCAAGCCATACATTTTTCCACATCAAATTCATGTCTGCCCCTGAAACCCTCTGGAGCCTTCCAATAATCCTCTTCCTCGTCTAAATGTGCTCCTAGAACTTTTGCTATCGCTGATACTATTGCTTGGGGACGAGGTGGGCAGCCTGGAATGTAAAGGCTCACTGGGATTAAGCGGTCTGGAGGACCGACTATCGGGTATCCCTCGCTAAAGATACCTCTTGTAGTTGCGCAGTTTCCAATGGCGACAACGATTCTTGGAGGTTTAAGCTTCTCGTAAGCCTTCTTCAGCTCCTCAGCTCCCTTGATGTTTAAGCTTCCAGTAACGGCCAGAACATTCGCCTCTTCAGGCGTGAAGACCACTTCGATGCCTAGTTCTCCAAGCTTATATCGTGGAACAAGGCATTCAAGTATCTGTACGTCGCATCCGTTACATCCGGCTGACATGAAACGGTAAACAGCAATCTTCGTTTCAGCCATTTTCACATCAACCCCAAATTTGCCTCCTGCCAGTATTCCTATCGATGATTGTGATACGGTCCGTACAGGCGAAGCAGGGATCGATGCTCTCGATTATCAGCCTAGCGTTCTGAATGTTGTCTCCGCGTAGCATCTCGGTTAATGCGAAGACGTTCGCGAAGGATGGAGTTCTGATCTTAACTCTTTCTGGAATATTCGTGCCATTAGATCGAATGTAATAGATGAGTTCTCCACGCGGGGCCTCCGCCCTTCCGATCTCCTCCTTCTCGAGGGGTTCTCCGGGCTTAACGGAGATCTCTCCTTCAGGAAGGTTCTGAAGCGACTGCTCAATTATTCTTATACTTTCAAGTGTTTCCCTAGCCCTAACGCGGGTTCTAGCTAAAACGTCGCCTTCATCCTCCGTGGTTATTTCGAAGTCTATCTCCCCATATGCTGCGTATGAATCATCCCTGCGTATGTCGCTCTTCACACCCGAGCCCCTTAGCGTTGGGCCGACGGCGCCTACATCTAGAGCTATGCTCCTTGAAAGTACGCCTACTCCCTCAGTTTTCTCCACAAAAACTCCATCATTGTTCAGAAGCATTAATAGATAATTTGACAGATCCTTCATATCCTTAAGGACGTCTCGTATTCTCTCAGCCTTCTTTGGCGTTATATCTCTTCTAACTCCACCCACCGTGTTAATGAGATAGTGTATTCTGTTTCCTGTTAGATACTCAAGCAGAGCTTGAATACGTTCTCTCTCAGTCATTACCTTCAGGAAGACTTTATGCTCGTGAAGAGTATGGGCTAGAACACCGAACCATAAAAAATGGCTGTGCAGACGCTCGAGCTCCATGTATATGCAACGCAGGTACCGAGCTCTATCTGGAACCTCCACATCCATTATACTTTCAGCAGTTTGGGCATAGCAGAGAGTATGAACGCCGGAGCAGATCCCGCATATTCGCTCCGCGAGCGCCAGATTCTGCATGTATGTTCTCTTCGTGAACAGATCCTCTACTCCCCGATGCACATAGCCAAGTTCAATATTCACGTCGATTATCTTATCGTTCTCCACGAAGAGCTGGAAGCGTTCAGGCTCGAGAAGCTGAGGCTTGTAAGGTCCGATGCAAACTATTCTTGGCAAGTATCAATCACCCTCCACTTTCTTAATCAGCCGCAAAATCGGTCCTCTATGGAGCTCTAAGTGTATGTCTCTCGAGGAAAAACCGAAGGATAGAGCAAGCAACTCCATAATATTTATGCATGGGATCTCATACTGGATTCCACGCTTCCTAAGCAGAACCTGCCCTGTTTCAAACTGGATCGTACATGCAGGGCATGTTAAGACAACTGCCTCTGCCCCCGCCTCTACCATTCTCTTTATCTTCGGCAGAAGCCTATGTGTAAGAGAGAATTCCTCATCAACCTGCATGCTTGGATACCCGCAGCATAAACGTTCAAGCCCATAATCAGCTATCTCAACGCCCGTTAAGCTCGTAATTTCCTTCATCATCCTCGGCTTCCGCATGATATCTCCGCTGAGGTCTCGGTAAAGGTGGCAACCATAATGCATTGCAACACGGATCTTTAAGGGCTTAGTCACGCATTCCCTAATCTTCTCGATTCCGATATCCTCATATAACACCTCTATAGCATGCTTAACTTTGATTAGACCCCTATACTTCTTTCCATAATTCTCCAATATCCTGTTGACCCGCAGCATCTCATCAGATTTATTCTTCAGAGTCTCATTTGTCTCGAGAAGAGTCTCGTAGCACCCATTACAGAGAGTCATAATGTCCAATCCTAGTTCCTCAGCCAATGCGAGATTCCTAGCTGAAATCACAAGTTGCCCAGTCTCATCAATTAGGCGGGAGAACACCGGTTCGGGACAGCACGTATATCCCTTAAGATCAACACTCTCTAAGCCTATCCTTTCGAAGACTCTTCTAGAGGCTATCTCAACGCTGGGCATACGCATGGGAATCAGACATCCAAGAAATAAAGCATACTTAACCATGAAGTTTCACCTATATCGGAGTCTCTTCTTTTCCCAGTCGAAGCCAACCTTCTCTGATAAGCTTACTTCCTTAATGATTCCATGAAGCTCCTTCATGTTCTCTTCATCTGTGAATGCGAAAGGCGGAGTTTTAGGAAGCCCAGCGGCTTCACGCCTTCTCTCTATGAACCTTGAAATAGGAGCTACGCAGCCCATGGATATTAGGGATTCAGCCACACGCCTAGCTTGTGGAGGAAGAATTCCTCTTAGAGGCTTTCTTAGAGGCCGCTTATCTTCAGCCCAGTCCTCAGTTAATATGAGGCTTCGCATCTTAGGATGATTCATTACCTTAATGCCGAACAGTTCAGCGATCTCCCTCTCTATGAAATTCGCCGCCGGAACTATGTCTGCAATCGACTCTAGGAGATTCTCCTCTTTCGGTTTCACGCTTCTCAAAGTGATGACTACTCCGTCAACGTGAAAATGATGCAGAAACTCAAAGTGTAATCCGCAATCCACCGTCGAGATAGTCATGAACCGCAGTGCTGGATATTTCCTTTTTAATGCCTCAACTGCTTTCCTAAGTGCTTCAGCCCTTATATTTATGAAGACTCGCCTATCACGGGGAGCCGAGACGACGAGTACATCAGGACCGAGCTCTTGCCGCATGTACTCGATTATTTTTTTCGCCCTCAAGTTGAAGCCTCCAAATATCTCTTTTCGCTAAACTTTAATGCCTCCTCTCTGGTTACCACCCTTATCGCCTGTGGGGGGCAGAATCTTGCGCATTGCGGTTCTCCATTACAGAAGTCACATTTCATTGAGACGTGGAAGGTCTCGTTGAACCATGGAGCTGAGAGGGGACAGACAACTATGCACGTCTTGCATCCTATACATACTGAGGGGTTTATCCTTACCCATCCGGTTTCCTCATCCTTGCTTATCGCGTCACTTGGACATGCGGCGGCGCATATCGGCTCATCGCAGTGGTGGCAATAGATCGCTTCGAAAGCACGCTTTTCCTCATCAAATATTACATGCAGATGTGCTCTTTCAAAATTAAAAGTCTTAAAGTGGTAATAGGCGCATGCGATCTCACAGTATCTGCATCCAGTGCACTTGTCAGGGTCGTATATTAGCACCTTCTGCATCTTTAAATTTTTCATCTGTCCACTCTCCCCCCTAATTTTAGAGTTAAACACTCCTTGATTTTTCTATTTAATTTTTTTGATCATAAACTTTTACAATTAAGGATAGAAAAGAGTTCGATATGCGTGATAACCTTGAAGAATACTTGAATAGAGGAGATTGATAGGAAGATAGTCTCTCTTCTCATGGGAAAAAATCCAAAGATGTCTCAAAGTGCAATAGCACGTGTCATGGGATATCGTAAGGCTCTACGTGGTGGAGGGACTGAGCATGGGCGCATAGCCGAGATGCTGAGGAGGAGCACGAAGAGCATTCATGACCACATCCTAAAGCACGGCTGTGGAGAGGCCCTCCTATTGTCCCATCTGCAGGCGGGCTAGGAGCCCCTACAACTCCGTGAAGACGCGGGGATAGGCTTCCTCGCCGTTTTATTTATTTAGGTCTTCGTCCCTCCTTCTATGGAGGAATTAAAAATGGATAAAAACTATCCCACATTTAATGAGGAAAACTCCAAGTTAACTATAAATTACCAGATAATAAGTCTGGAGGTATGAGAATTGACGAGTGTAGAGGGACACGAGTTCCCAGAGGAACTCTACTTCCACAGGGACCATATGTGGGTGAAGATTGAGGACGGGAAGGCCCGGATCGGCTATAACGACTGGGCCCAGAGCGCTGCCGGGAAGATCCTCTTCCTGAGGACACGGAGGGTCGGGAGCAAGGTGAAGCAGGGGAAGACCCTGGGGACCCTGGAGAGCGGGAAATGGGTGGGGCCGCTGAAGGCCCCTCTGAGCGGGGAGATCCTGGAGCTCAACGGGGAGGTCCTCAAGAACCCCTCCCTGATAAACGAGGACCCCTATGGGAGGGGATGGATCGCGGTTCTGAAGCCCCTGAACCTGGAGGAGGAGCTGAAGACACTCATCAAGGGCTCCGACGAGGAAGCGCTGAAGGAGTGGATCGCAAGGGAGAAGAAGAAGTACGGCATAGAGAGTTAGAGGACGTGGGAGATGGAGAGCTGGCGCCTCATAGACCTGGGCAGGGCCGAGCCCCTCATAGCCCAGACCTTCTATGAAGCGGTGGCCCTCGCCATCGACCGTGGCCTCTCACCGGACACGATCCTCCTCTGCCAGCCCGCCTCCCCCTACGTATGCCTCGGCTTCCACCAGGAGCTGGAGAGGGAGATCGACGTGGAGTACTGCCGCGAGAAGGGGCTCCCCATCATCAGGAGGTCCCAGGGTGGGGGTGCGACGTACCTCAACGGCGATCAGGTCTTCTACCAGGTTGTGGCGAGGAAGGGGAGCAGCGTCCTCCCGGCGAGGGTCGAGGACCTCTTCAGGAAGCTCCTTGAGGCCCCCGTCTACGTCTACAGGAAGCTGGGTCTCCCCGCGGAGTTCAAGCCCATCAACGACGTCGTAGTGAGGGGGAGGAAGATCTCTGGGAACGGGGCGGGGGTCATGGGCTCCGCCGTGATCCTCGTCGGGAACATCATCCTCGACCTCGACTACGACTCCATGTCCAGGGTCCTGAGGGTCCCGAGCGAGAAGTTCAGGGATAAGATGGCGAAGAGCATGAGGGAATGGGTCACCTCCTTGAAGAGGGAGCTGGGATACATCCCCGAGGTGGAGGAGGTGAAGAAGCTGCTTGTAGAGGCCTTCGAGCATGTCCTCGGCGTCGATCTCCAGAGGAGCGAGCCCAGCGAGGAGGAGTGGAGGATCTGGAGGGAGGAGGTCAAGCCCAAGCACCTCTCAAAGGAGTGGCTCCAGATGCGAGGGGGTAGGAGACTGGAGGAGGGCACGCGGGCGGTGAAGATCGCGGGGGACAGATACATAGTTGAGGCGGATCACAAGGCAACGAAGCTCATAAGGGTGAGGGCCGAGGTTAAGGGATGGAAGATCCTGGACGCCTCGATAACGGGCGACTTCTTCATGATACCAGAGGAGGCGGTGCTCCGCCTGGAGGAGGCCCTGAAGGGGTCGATGCTCTCCCGTCCCCACGACCTTGAGTTGAGGATCAAGAGGTTCTTCAAGGAGAGCGAGGCCCAGATCCCCGGGATGAGCCCGAAGGACTTCCTTAGGGCCGTCCTGAAGCTCAGGGACGCCCTTCCCCCCTCGCTCCCGCCGGTTCAGACCTCCGCAAACCCCCTTAGGCGGGACGGATGAAATGGAGGGTCTGAAGAGATACGGGCAGATGATCAACAAGTATAAGGGCCATATCATCGTCAGCCCCATCATGACCGGTGGGATCCTCCCAGGGGAGGTCCAGAGGAAGATCGTGGAGGAGGGGTGGCTGAGGGTCGGGTACGCCATCTGCCACGACTGCCTCGAGGGGAGGTCGAGCCTCCTCGGCAGGCCCCCGGTCAGGGAGTTCCTCAAGGACGTCGCCCACTTCTTCGGAGGTGAGGTCGCTGAGCACACCCTCGGCTGTAGAGGGGCCCAGTTCGCCGTGATGAAGACGATAAGCGACCTCGCCAGGGCCTCAGGGCGGAGGAGCGGGGTAGTCCTGGTAGACTCCCTCTGCCACTACACGACCTGCATCGCCGCGGAGATGGCCGGCCTCAGGGTCGTCGAGGTGCCCAACACCGGCTACCCCGAGTACAGGGTAACCGCGGAGGACTACGTCAAGCGTATCGAGTCCATCAGGGAGGAGGAGGGGATCCTCCCGGCGCTCCTCGTGGCCACACATGTAGATCCCTACCATGGGAACCTCTCCCCGGTGGAGGAGATCGGCAGGGTGGCGGAGGAGGATGGGATACCCTACATGGTCAACGCGGCCTATACCGCCGGCGTATTGCCCGTGAACATGAGCGAGATGAGGGCGGACTTCCTCACCGTCTCCGCCCATAAATCCATGGCCTCCCTCGGGCCCCTGGGCTTCCTAATCACGAGCCGTGACTGGTCCGAGAGGCTCTTTAAGACTTCTTCCCTCCGGATGGATTGGAGCGGCAGGGAGTTCGGCAAGAAGGTGCCGAGCCTCTTCGGGTGCAGTATCGGGGGCCTCCCCCTCATCTCAGCCATGTACGCCTTTCCCCACGTGGCTGAGAGGGTCGGCCGCTGGGAGGAGGAACTCGAGAAGACCAGGTGGTTCATCAGGGAGATGGAGCAGATCGGAGGCCTTAAGCTCCTCGGCGAGAGGCCCCATAGGCACCACCTCCTCCACTTCGAGACGCCCGTCTTCTGGGAGATATCGAAACACCATAGGAGGAGGGGCTTCTTTCTCGCGGAGGAGATGATCCGGAGGGGTATAGTCGGCCTCCAGAGGGGGCTGAGCAGGCATATCAAACTCTCCGTCTATGGTCTACCCATGGAGGAGGTGAGGAAGGTCCGAGACGCCTTTCAGGAGATCAAGGAGAAGTATGTTGAGAGGTTCGACCTCACCGATTACAGGGGATGAAGGCGATCCGAAGGACGCTTCCTTTATAAAGAAGGGGGAGTTAGGAAGGACCAATGATCCCCCTCTACGATGAGAATAGGAGTGGGCGGCGCCCCTACGTCACGTGGGGGCTCATCTCCCTCAACGTCCTCGTATTCCTATGGGAGGGCTCCAGGGGGTTCAACCCCCATGATTTCATAGAGTATGGTGCCATCCCCCTCTTCATCGTACATGGGCTGAGGCTGCATACTCTCCTCACCTCCATGTTCATGCACAGCAACCTCTTCCATATCGGAGGAAATATGCTCTATCTGTACATCTTCGGGGATAACGTCGAGGACCAATTCGGACGCCTCAAGTACCTCCTCCTCTACCTCCTCTTCGGGGTAGTGGGTGGAGTAGCCCACTCCTGGATCGCGGTGATGATCGGGGGGTACGGGGCGAAGATCCCTGCGGTGGGCGCCTCCGGCGCGATCTCTGGTGTGCTGGGTGCCTACCTTGTCCTCTTCCCCAACGCGAGGATCGTCACCCTGGTGATGTTCAGATACTGGGGCAGGATAGTGAGGATACCCTCCTCCTATTACCTTGGGTTCTGGTTCCTCTACCAGCTCCTGTTAGGCCTCGTAGCCCCCACCTCCGGGGTGGCCTTCTGGGCTCATATAGGCGGTTTCGTCGCAGGTGTCCTCGCCGCCCTTCCCCTGAGGGGGCGTGTAAGAAGGAGGAGGTACTGGGGCTACTACTATTAGCCCCGTTCTTAGAGAGATTCAGAGCTTTCTGCTTCCATCCCCTTAAACCTAAAAGGGCTTCTTTCTATTCTCTCATGAGAGATGAGGTTCCACGAGGAGACCTTTGAGGTCGAGTCCAAGAAGAGGCTGGAGGTGGTCGATATCACCGAGAGGGTGCGGGGAGTCGTAGGGAGGAGCGGCGTGACCAGGGGACTGGTGAACCTTTGGGTCCCCCATACGACGGCCTGCCTCTCCGTCAACGAGCATGACGAGGAGCTCTGGGAGGACCTCCTCGCTGTGATGGTCAGGCTCGTCCCCCTGGAGGGGGAGTATAGGCATAACGCCAAGTATCGCTGGGCTCCTCGCGAGATGAACGCCCACGCCCATATACTGAGCACCCTGATCAAGCAGGGGGTCTCCCTCCCCATCGCGGAGGGGAGGATGAGGCTTGGGACCTGGCAGTCCATCCTCCTTATAGAGCTGGATGGTCCGAGGGTGAGGAGGGTGGACGTGACGGTCATGGGGGAGTGAAGGGCTCTCTCGTAGAAGACCGTAGAACGGGGACCATTCGGTGTTGGCTCAACCCTCCCGAGAGGTCAGAGAGCGTATCTCCTCTTCAACTCCTCCTTCAGCTCCGCGACCGCCTTGATAGCCGGCGATGAGCCGTCGTAGTCCAAGGGAGATACGCCCAGCATATCTGCCTCGGCGACGGCTGGGTCGTAGGGGATGTAGGCCACGACAGGGATGCCCAGTTCCTCCATCCTCTCCCTCACAAAGGCCCTCTGCTTCTCCCCCTCGATCTTATTCCCCACGGCCAGGACCTCCGGTATCTCTATGTCCCGGGCCAGCGTCAGTATCCTCCTGGCGGTCTCCACGGACTTCATCCTCGGCTCCACGACGCTCAGCATAGCATCGACCCGCCTCGCCGTCCCACGGCCCAGGTGCTCCAGCCCCGCGACCATGTCGAGGATGACGATCTCCCTCCTCTGGATGAGGAGGTGTTGGAGGAGGACCCTGAGGAGGGCGTTGGCGGGACACATGCACCCCGTCCCGCCCCCCTTGACGGTCCCCATGACGAGGAGCCTCACCCCGTCCGGGCCCACTACGCCGTACTTATCCACGATATCATCTACCTTCGGCGTCAGTCGGAAGACGAGGCCATAGGAGCCACCTGGGGGCACGCCCGTCCTCGAGGCGATGAGGGGCTCGTTCTCCGATAGGGGGACGATCCTCTCAGCCACGGACCGCTCTATGCCGAGGGTGGAGGAGAGGTTGATATTCGGGTCGGCGTCCACCGCCAACACGCTGTAGCCGTCCCGGGCGAAGAGCCTCGCCAAGGTCCCCGAGATGAAGGTCTTCCCCACACCCCCCTTACCAGCCACGGCGATCTTCATCTAAAACGCCTCATCTACCCTTCTCCTCACCAAGTAAAAAGGTTCTTCTCCCTAAGGTCAGAGCTTGGAGAGGACTCCCCTCCTCTCTAAACTCAAGAGGGCCTCATAGCAGAGGTGACATTTATTGACATAACCCCCTGAAACCTCATCCCCCCTCACGTCTAAGAGACCTTCGGGGCCCCTCTCTGCCAAGATCTTGAAGACTTCTCTCCCCCTCCCCCCCTCGACGATCCTTGAGAGGGGCTCCCTCTTCGCGTTTCCCAGGTTCAGAGAGCTGATGAGGCCTGCGGCTGAGCAGCAGGGGAGGACCCTGCCGGAGGGGTCGATGGCTATATCGCGTAGGATGTGAAAGCAAGGGCCGACTACGGGTCGATGGCCGATGACCCACTCTCCCCGTGGTATCCGGGAGCCCCTCCCGGCGGGGATGAAGGCCGTCTCCACGGCCATGGCGTAGATCTTAAACCTGTTGAAGGGGGTGGTATCCTCTCCCATTATGTGGATGTTTGTATCGCCGAGGAGGTCGACGACCTTCTCAGCCCTCAGCTCGCTTGATTTGGCTATGGTACAGAGTATCGTGATCTTCAGGCCGAGTTCTCTCGCCGCCTCGTAGCAGTTCCTGACGTGGCTGAAGGGTATGAACTCCTGGTGGAAGTCGTCGACGCTGATGTTGATGACGTCGAGCCCCGCCCCAGCCAGGGTGCCGAGCTGCTCCCTGGCCTCCTCCGTGCTCTCTGCCCAGGAGCAGTTCGTCACCACCTCCGTCCTGAGCCCCATCTCCGAGGCGTGGGAGAGGGCCTCGCGGAGGAGGTCGGGGAGGAGGAAGGGTTCTCCCCCTGTGAAGCTGACCATCCTCAGGGTCGGGAGGTCGGCCGCCTCGTCCAGGTATCGGAGGGCCTCCCTCCTGCTCATCTCCTCCGTCCTCGAGGGGCCTGCGTCGAGGTAGCAGTGCCTACAGGCGGCGTTACACCTATAGGTCAATAACAATCCCAGGCGAAGGGGTGCCAGGGGTGCCTTCATTCGAGAACACCGATCAGGGAAGACAAAAAGGGGGATTAGGAGAGCTCTGCCCGGACCCTCTTCTCCGTCTCCTCGATCTCCCTTATGGCGAGGAAGAAGCCGTCCTCCACCCTGTTCCGCTCCCTCACGAGCTTCGTCCTCAGCATCAGGAAGTCGGGACTGGGGCCGGAGTAGGGGAGGGGCAGCTTCGCGAGGTCGAGGATGGGCTGGAGCCCTGGGAAGGGCTTCCGGCCGAAGTGCTCCATGGACATCTGCTCCGTCTTACCCGCGTTGGAGTGGGCGACGAGGTTTATGTGCCTCGAGACCCACATGATACACCGGTTCAGCTCCTCGAAGATCGGCTCAAAGGCCTCCTTGTCCACTGCCCCCTCGTACTGCTCCATCACCTCCCCTATCAGCCTCTCCAAGGCCTCCGCCCGCTCCTTGAACTCCTCAGCCCTCCTCAGGACAGGGTCGAGGTTGAAGTAGGCCCTGACCTTATCCGCCTTCTCCTGTAGGTCCCTGAGGATCTCCAGCATCCTCTCCGCGAGGGGGGTGAAGTTCATGGGGTGGACGGGGGCGTTGCAGAGGTGTAGGAGGAAGTGGACGTAGACCTTTATGTTGAGGACGAGGGCATCCACATCCCCTCGGTCGAGGGTGGCGTAGGGGGAGTGCCACCACCACCCACCGCCGGAGTAGTTCACGAAGGGGTCGTAGAGCTCCTTGGGCCGGGCCCCCGTGATGCCCGTATGGGGAAAGCCCGTACCCCAGAAGGAACCGTCTCCCGCCCTACTCGGCCACCCAATCCTCTTGACCTCCTGGCCCGTGATCTCCCTTATACTCTTCTTCGTGAGGTCCAGGAGCTCGGTGCAGCGGGCGCCCTGATAGACCGTCGCGCCCTCCGCCCCGGGGGAGTCTATGTTGAGGGAGGCGACGCAGTTATATCGGAGGTCGTGCCAGTACTCGTCGTTGTACCACGTCGACCCCGCGTACCGCCCTATCTCATGCCCTGTCCACCATGCGAACCTGAGGCTTATATTCAGTCGGTCCTTGTACTTGTTGAAGATCCGGGCGAGTTCGAGCATGGCTATATCCCCTGAGGCATTGTCGGTGACCCCAGGGGAGAAGGGGGGCGTGTCCACGTGGCCGTTCACCAGTATGAACTTCTCCGGGTTCTTCCTCCCCTTGATCTCCGCGACGAGGAGGGGGAGGGTCTTCCACCCCGTCTCGACGATGGATCTGAGCCTGACGCGGACCTCCCCATGCTGGCAGAGGGTCTTGAGCATCTCCCCATCGGCGTTGGAGACGAGGACCATCCCCTTGATCTGGGGGATGAGGTGGAAGTTGTCAGGCGTGGGGTTCCCCGAGACCGAGAAGTCAGCCCTCTGGTGGATGACCGTGGGCATGTAGGTATCCTCGCAGATGACGACGAGGCCCTTAACGCCCATCTCCTGGAGGGTGAGGAGGATACCATCCCTGATCCCCATGAACTCCCCCGTCGCCTGGTCCGTGAGGACGATCTTGTCCCTGCACTCCACCTTCCCAAGGTCATCGGACCTTATGTAGACGAGCTCCCCCTCGACCCCCTCCGGCGGGGTGGAGGCGACGGAACGGAAGGGAGAGCAGTGGATCTCCATCCTCCTCGGCGAAAGGACGGTGAGCTGGGCCTCCTTCGGGAGGCTGATATAGGCAGGGTACCTCAGGACCCTCGGCTCAAGGCCGTACTCCTCGAGCTTCCCCTTCATCCATTGTATCGCGGCCTCCTCCTGAGGCGTCCCGGAGGGCATAGGCGTGAACTCCATGATCTTCTCCCAGTTCCTCTCCAGCTCCTCCGCCGAGATCTCCTCCAGCAGCCTCTCCAGCAGCTCCCTATCCTCCTTTGACAGCCAGATCATCTCCCATCCCGTTCACCTATGGTCCCAATACCCATTTAACTTTTATTCATGCGTGCAAAAACATCAAGATCATAATCGAAGATGTGACCTCTGGAATTACGGACTCAGATCCTCTCCTATCGTAGTCCGATCTTCTCCGCGATCTTGAGGACCGCCCGGTAGGAGGGGGAGTCCTCAGGGATTTCGAGGAGAGGCTTGCCCAGCATGTTATAGGTGGCGACGTTTGGATCCGTGGGGATGATGCCGATGAGTTCTAATCCGATCCTCTCCGCCGCCTCCTTGAGAACCCCCTCCATTCCCTCGGGGATCTGGTTCCCGACGAGGTAGATCTCCTTGACGTTGATGTGGACCTCCTGGGTCAGCTCCTTTATCCTCCGGGCGGTCTCAAGGCCCATCTTCGAGGCATCCGTGGTGATGAGCATGGTATCGACGTCCCTGTCGGTGCGGCGGCTCAGGTGCTCCAATCCAGCCTCCATGTCCATGAGGGTGTAGGTGTAGTTCCTGGAGAGGGTATCGAGGATCCTTGTGAGGACGCTGTTCACATAGCAGTAGCACCCCTCCCCCTCAGAGCGGCCCATGGCGAGGAGGTCGAAGCAGTTCGTCTCGACGAGGGTCTCGAAGATCCAGGCTTCAAGCATCCCCTCCTTGGAGACCATGGGGGAGATCACCCCCCGGGCTATCCGATCCTTCAACTCGTCTGTGACCATCCCCACGGTCTTCAGGACCTTGACGCCGAGGACGTCGGGGAGGTTCGTCGCTGGATCCGCGTCGACGACGAGTATATCATCCGTGTGCTTGATGAGGGCCTTGAGGAGGAGGGCCGTGAGGGTGGTCTTCCCCGTCCCGCCCTTCCCCGATACGGAGATGACCCGCCTCTTGGATGGCATCATAGAGAGAAGGGGGAGGAGGAAGATAAGGGTTATTGCGCGGTCACCCTGCCTCTAATTTCCCTCTCGGAGAGACGCTTGACTTAGGTCACATCTATATGCAGGGTATAAATCAAAAATCCATAACTTCTTTATTAAACTCAGACTATCTTTCTATTCAAAGAAGTAGAGAGCATAGATTGTTCGCGGGGGTGAATGGGGGGAGTGAGTAGGATAATTGGTTTACGTAGAAAGCCAAAGGTGGATTGGCAGGTGAGGAGAGGGAGCGGAGGTTACATCGACGAGTACAGGGATGAGATCGAGGCCTTCCTGTGCAGGGCCTTCGGCATCAACAGGTAGAGGTACCAGAGGCGTAAAGGGTCTCTTCCCCCTTTTTTCTTTGGTGACGATTAAAATCCTTAAGCAGGGTTAAGATATCTTGGGGATGTCCCTCCTCCGCCTAAAGAAGATAGGTACGGTGATCCTTACTAATAGGCACTATACCCTCGCCTTCTGGTTACTCCTCGCCCTCTCCATCCGGCTAACGGCCCTTCTCCTCATTCCCGTAGACTGGAACTGGGACTCCTTCCATCACTGG
>PIYN01000037.1 GCA_003601775.1 Candidatus Bathyarchaeota archaeon | reverse complement strand
TTAAGCTGTCATAGCCGTCGACGGGGATCACCCTGATCACCTTTATTCCCATCGAGTGCAGAGAATCTGCAAGTTCGACGAAGGAGTTGAAATCTAAGTACTCAGGATAGCTTGCCACCTGGATATAGTCAGGCTCGATCCTGCTGGCGATCTCTACGATCTCCTCTTTCTTATGGGAGACCGGGATCACTACTGTTTTAACCAAGCCCCTGACCCCTCCAAAGATCTTCCTCGCCCTCTGAATGGAGAGGATAGGCTTTAAAGAGGGCTTAGTCCAAGCGAGGAGACCAATGTGGTCCGCCCCCAGAGCGGCGACCATCTCCGCATCCTCGGGGGTAGTCATGGCATAGATCTGTATAACTATCCTCCTACCCAACCCGACCACCCTGCCCGGAGGGCTCAGTGCTCTTTCATATCTCATATCCCAACATCTCCCTTAGATCTTCCCTCCTTGGGAGGTATCTCGCTCCCTTTCCTCTACAGGCATAGGCACCGATGGCATTCGCTATCTCCAGACAGGTCTCTACATCATATCCCTTGACAAGACCGTATAGGAAGCCGGCGTTGAAGGCATCTCCAGCTCCCGTCGTGTCGATGATGGGTACTTGGAAGGAACTACTCCGATGGAATTCGCCCTCCACAAATGCCACGCTCCCTCTCTCCCCGAGCTTCACTATCACCCCGTCGCACCCAATCTCCCTCTGCGCCCTCCTCAGATCTTCCTTAGTCGCCTTGTACCCCAGGAGGAGGAACTCTCCTTCGTTCCCCAGAAGATATCTGATGTCACCGTAGATCCCTCTCAGGATCTCCCTGTTAGATATCTCCTGGGTGAGGTCCAGTGAGACTATAACCCCCTTCTCACTGGCACGCTTAATTAACTTAACAGCCCTGCTCAGCCCAGGGCCTTCTTGTAGCATGTATCCGGTCACATGGAGATAACTCGCCCTTTTAACGTACTCTATGACATTCTCCCCCAGCGTAAAGTAGTTGGCTGCATCCCTAACGCCTATCATCCCCCTCTCGCCGGAGTCCAAGTCGACTATGATATAAGCCTTGGAGGAGGCCCGTCCCTCGATGATCTGGACTGCTCTTACATCTACCCCCTCCCTCGCCAGGTCCTCGATAAGGATGTGCCCTATGTCGTCACCGCCGACAACCCCCACAAAACCCACGGGTACCCCCAGTCTTGAGAGAGCTACCGCTGTGTTGGCAGCAGAACCTCCTCCTCCAACCCTATACTCCACCGCAACACGTGAGGAACCTAAGGAGAAGCCCCCCCTGACGTAGAGATACACGTCCTGCGTGAGGCTGCCAAAAACGGCTACGGCGATATCCACAAGGGAGGGAGGAACCGGAGGGAATAAATAGTTATCGTGTCCCTAAAGGTCTGGAAACGGGAAGGATTGAGGGAGGAAAAAGTGTTCTCGCCATCTTCACCAGCTCTCAATACCTGCGAGACTTAAACCATCCTTCATCTTGGTCACTTAGGGGGAAGGTTCTTCCCCAGCCGCTATGCTGGGTCTCTCCATGGTTAATCATAACCGTTATAGGAGTTTTCCACATATCTTAACGTGGTGGATACCTTGGGTGAGAAGGTCAGGTCGAGCAGGATCTCGGGCTTCTATAAGCTTCCGAGGGAGGAGCGGTTGAGGATCGTCGCGGAGTTCGCCGGTCTCTCCGAGGAGGAGGTCGAGGTCTTGAGGAGCGGGGGTGGGCTGGGGATAGAGACCGCCGATAGGATGATAGAGAACGTCATCGGGATGATGGCCTATCCCCTGGGCGTCGCGGTCAACTTCAGGATAAACGGCAGGGACCGCCTCATCCCCATGGTCCTGGAGGAGCCCTCCGTCGTCGCAGCGGCGAGTAACGCGGCGAGGATGATGCGCGAGGGGGAGGGCATAAGGACGAGTAGCACCGAGCCCGTGATGATAGGGCAGATCCAGATACTGAAGGTGGAGAACCCCCAGGAGAAGGCTGAGGCCCTCCTCTCAGCCAAGGAGGAGATCCTCGAGCTCGCGAACCAGCAGGACCCCATCCTGGTGAAGTTCGGGGGCGGGGCCAGGGACCTCGAGGTCCGGTTCCTGGACTCGAGAGTCGGTCCCATGATGGTCGTCCACCTCCTCGTCGACTGCAGGGATGCGATGGGCGCGAACGCCGTGAACACGATGTGTGAGGTCCTGGCGCCGAAGTTGGAGAAGATCACTGGGGGGAAGGTCCTCCTCAGGATCATCTCAAACCTCGCGGACAGGCGGCTCGTCAGGGCTGAGGCACTGGTCAGGAAGGAGGCCGTAGGGGGGGAGGAGGTCGTCGATGGCATCGTCGCGGCCTCGGCCTTCGCGGAGGCAGACCCCTATAGGGCGGCGACCCACAACAAGGGGATCCTGAACGGCGTCATCGCCGTCGCCCTCGCAACAGCCCAGGACCATAGGGCCATAGAGGCCGGGGCCCACGCCTACGCCGCGAGGTCTGGGCGCTACACCGCCCTGACGAGGTGGGAGAAGACCCCTGAGGGCGACCTCCTTGGGAGGTTGGAGATGCCCATGGCCGTGGGGACCGTCGGCGGGGCGACGAGGGTCCATCCCGTCGCGAAGATCGCCCTGAAGATCTTGGGCGTCAAGTCGGCGCGGGAGCTGGCAGAGGTGATGGGCGCCGTGGGGCTCGCGCAGAACTTGGCCGCCATCAGGGCGCTGGCCACTGAGGGGATCCAGCGTGGGCATATGCGCCTCCACGCGAGGAACTTGGTGATAATGGCGGGTGCTGAGGGGGCGCTCGTTGACAAGGCCGTTGAGGAGCTGGTCTCCTCTGGGGAGATCCGCTTCGACAGGGCCGTGGAGGTCGTGAAGAGGCTTAAGGGGGCTCAGAACTCGGGTTGAGTCTTAGGAAATCCTTTTAACCTCTTATCAACAAGGGAACCTTAGTGGGGCTAGATTCATGAAACCTTGGTTGCTCAACGTGTTGGCCTGTCCAATGTGTAAGCACTACCCCCTCGACGCCTACTTCTTCAAGTGGGAGACCCCTGAGGAGGATATGAGGATCATCGTCGAGCAGTCCGGAACCCCATCGACGCTCCTCCTCGACAGGTATCGCCATACGGTCGGGCAGATCCTCGATGAGACGATCACCCTCGAGCCCATCCAGAGGATCAGAGACTTGACTGAGAACTCCTTCTCACAGGTCCTCTTGGAGGAGGCCGTGGACGCCCTGGGGAAGCTGATACGCGTGAAAGAGAAGGGGACATCTGAGAGGGAGGTCCTAGCCAGGTTCGGCGGGGAGGTTGATACCCTCTATAGGTACCTGAACCTCGTGGAAGTGGAGGAGGGCCTCCTCGTCTGTGGACGCTGCTCCCGTTGGTACCCCATAGGGAGTTCCGTCGCCGCGGTCCCGGAGATGCTCCCGGACAACCTTAGGGAGAGGGAGAAGGATTTAGACTTCTTGAGGAAGTGGGAGGGGAAGGTCCCCAGGGAAATCTTGGAGAGGGGGAGGCCCTTCAACCTCCGCTCTCAGTCCTGAAATGGGAGTAGAGGTCCTCGAGGGAGGTGAAGACCCTCTCCGACATCCCCAGGATCCAGGGATGTCCCCTCATGTCCTCCGGTACCACCGATAGGACGGGTATCCCGTAGACCTTCGAGGCTAAGGTCATCTCGGCCGTGATCCCCACCGTCCTCCTCCTCGGGAAGAGGCAGACGATGAGGTCGCAGCTCTTCAGGGCCTCTAGGTCTTGGTTGATTATCTGCTTAGCCTCCTCTACGTCTTGGATGCTCCAAGGGGTCCACTCTCCCTCATCTAACCTCCTTACGTCCTCCCTCGCTTCCTCGGGATAGAAGGGGTTGACGACGGTGTAGCCCATCTCCTCCAGCCTCCTCTGGACCCTCCTCCCCTTCCTCCTCTCGAAGACGGAGTGAGCGAGGTATATCCGGACCTTCCCCATTCCCCCTCACCCATGACCCTCTACGTCGCCCTACTCCTTCCTCTCGTACACAATCTCTCCTCCGACGATCGTCATGAGAACCTTGATATCCTTGATCTCCTCCGGAGGCACGGCGAGTATGTCCCTGTCAAGGACGACCATATCGGCGTACTTCCCCGGCTCTATCGACCCCTTCACGTCCTCCTCCTTCCCTATGTAGGCGCCGTTCCAGGTGTAGATCCTTATAGCTTCCGTCACGGAGATCCCCTCCGGCGCGTAGACCACCCGCCCTGTCATCGTCTTCCTCGTGACGGCCTCATAGATCTGTATGAGGGGGTTTCCAGTGCTCACCGCGTAGTCGCTGTTCCCCGCGGCGATGATCCCCCTATCGATCATGGATCGGAGGGGGTGGAGCCACCTCGCCCTCTCAGGCCCGAAGTTCTCCAGGTAGTCGTCCCCGATCCCCCACATATAGCCTATGGAGACGGAGGGGACGACGCCGAGGCGCTTGATCCGCTCCATCTGTCTCGGCGTGCAGAGGCTACAGTGCTCTATCCTGTGGCGCATATCCCCCACGGGCCTCCTCCTCTGGGCCTCCTCAATCGCGTCCAGGGCTGCGTCGATCGCCCTGTCGCCGATGGCGTGGATGCTCACCCTGAGCCCAGCCTCGTGGGCCCTCACCGTCAGCCTCTTCAACTCCTCAGGCGGCGTGACCATGATCCCAAGGCCCTTCGTCCCCCTGTGCTGGGGCTGGTAGACCGCGGCCGAGCCCCCGGCGCCGGAGCCGTCTGCCATGAGCTTCACCGACATGATCTTCAGCCTCTCGTTCCCGAAGCCTGACCTGATGCCGAGGCCTGTTAGGTGGTCGAGGAGGTCCCGACGGACCATGAGCAGCACCCTTATGGGCATCTCCCCCTCCTCCAACATCTCCTGATAGGCCCTTATGGAGGTGGCATCCGCCCCTGCGTCGTGGGTCGTCGTGATCCCCCACTCGACGAACTGCCTGAAGACCTTTCTCAGCCCCTCCTTCACCTCCTCGACCGTGTAGGGAGGTATATGCCTCATGATGAGGGCCCCCGCCGTCTCGTAGAGGAGCCCCGTCGGCTCCCCTGTCTCAGGGTCCCTATCGATCTTCCCCCCAGGAGGGTCCGGGGTCTCCTTCGTGATGCCGGCGATCTCCAAGGCCCTGCTGTTCACGACATAGAGGTGGCCCGTCTCCTTGGCGATGAAGACGGGGTTCTCCGGGGCCACCTCATCTAGCTCCCATCGGGTGATATGCCTCCTCTCCACGAGCTTGAGGTCGTTGTAGTTGGAGACCCTTATCCACTTCCCAGGGGGCGTCTTCTCAGCTCTCTCCTTTATCCTCCTGAGGACCTCCCCTATGCTCTTGGCGGGAGGGGAGCGGAGGTCCACCGCGAAGAGGCGGGTCCCTGCCGACGGGGGGTGCGTGTGGCTGTCTATGAACCCTGGGAGGACCGTCCTCCCCTCCAAGTCGATGACCCGTGTCCCCGGGCCCACGAACTTCTTGATCTCCTCACTCCTCCCCACATCCAGGATCAGGCCGTTCTTAACGGCCACGGCCTCAGCGATGGAATTCTCAGCATCAACCATCACGACCTTCCCATTCAACAACACCAAATCAGCGAAGAGCCCCTCAGACAACTCTCCAATCACCCTAAGCATCCTAATGCTTTGGGTTGTATATATTATCCCCCTCTTCGCCCCACTTTGCGATGGGATGGCTGTAGGAGGGGTTGGAATCCGTTATGTGTAAGTTCTCTACCTCGTCGCCTCCTCTATCTGCCGTAAAACTTCGGCAGGGCTCTTTATCGGGAAACTCATCCTCTCGGCTATCTCATCTATGGGCTTCCCCTTAACCCTGATCCCCTCCAATCTTTTCTTCAGATCTTCCTTGGATAGCGGGAAATCTGCGCCCCTGAGCCTTACAAGAACCCTTAAGGCCCAGTCAACTCCCAGGACCTCCATCTCCTCCTCTCTGATGAAGAGGCCTCTCTCCTTCTTCACTCTCCGATATGCCAGCTTCGCGATCCCGCCCGCCTTGTGTTCATCAACCCTCTCCACCTCTCCCTCGATGAACCTCCTCACTTCCTCCTCATCAGCGCGTAGGATCCTCCTCACGGTCTGCTCCGTTATCCCCAGCTCCCTGGCTATCTCCCTCACGGTCTTGAATAACTCCTCCTTCAAGACCAAGATGTAGGCGGCCTCAGCTAAGGAGGGAAGCCATGTCAGCTTTCCGTAGAGGGCTAATCTCCTCAGCCCTCCTAAGATCCTTATGCATTCCTGGAATACCCTCTCTGCCAAATAGTCCACTTGGGTGGTGCTTATCGGAGAGGTTATCACCTCCATCTCCTTCTCCCGGCTCATCGATCAACACTCCCCCACTTAGATTAACTCTTCCAGAGGAGAAAGTATCTCTATCGTCCCGCCCGGTGAGATCTCGAAGACCCAGGGGCGTGTATCATGACCCGTGAGCCTGCAGCCATCTATCCTGATGGTTCTCATCACGCTCCCCAACGGCCTCTTATACAGGTTCACATCCCACCTGGTTCTAATCAGCTTCTTATCCAGCACGATCGTCCCGTCGACTATATGCGCTACAGCAAGCCCCCCGGCCGCGTCTGCGGAATCCGAGTCGTGGCTGGACCTTTTCTGGGAGACGAAGATCCCTGTTTGCTTCCATCTCTTCAGAAAGTTGAAGAAGACCCTAACGATCTGCCTCGCCATGATCTCCTTATGCTCATAAAGTCCCGTGACGCTGTCGATGATCACGCTGTTCGTCTGCTTCTCCTTTATCGCGTAGGCCATGGTATCCATGAGTGCCTTGGGGTTCTCCCTGAACTCCTCGTTAACCGATGCATCTATCACGATGATGTTCTTCGTGACCTTAGAGAAGTCGGCGCCGAGGTACTCCGCCTTCGTCTTCATGGAGGTGTAAAGGAAGTTGGCGGGTGACTCGACTGTTACGAAGAGAACCCTGTAACCGTTATTCGCCTGAACTATGGCGAACTGCTCGACTAAGACGCTCTTACCGCTATCAGGCACCCCCGTGACGTTTATCACAGAAAGATAGGGGATCCCTCCAAGGGGTTTCCTCATAAACCTCCCCTCTTCCCCTCGCTCCAACTTCCAGAACATCTCATCAAGCTTCGTACCAGTGGGTACGCCAAACAGTTTAGGAGAGGCCTGCTCCAACTCGCCCAGCTCATAAAATCCTCTAGCTGACATGATCCATCTTTAAAACAAGAAATGGGTGGATAATAATAAAGATTTATCTAATTTTTAACCAGCGTTTAAAATTGAAGAACCTTTACTCTAAAACGTGTCGTCACAATTAGTCTCCTGTTCTAAGGCGGATAATCTTTTCCTCTCATATTCTTCTCTCCAAATAACTCTGCGAACGCGGATTGGATATCCTCTTGAAGGGTTAGATATTCAGTTTTCATGATCTAAATCTTGAGTTCAGAGAAGGGACAGAATCTTATATCAGAAAGTTCTTTGATAGCGTAGATAATAGAACCAACTCGTTAAGGTACTACATTTAGATAAGGGTAATGGGATATGAAGGGGCTCTTCATAGTCTTCGAAGGGATTGAGGGTTCGGGTAAGACCACCCATGCGAAGGCGCTTAAGAAATGGCTTGAAGAAAAGCGTGCAGGTTATAAGGTAGAATTTTTTAAGGAACCCACATCCTTTCCTATTGGGAGTTTAATAAAAAGAGTATTGAACAAGGAGGTCGTTGTCGCAGAGGAAGCTTTACCTCTTCTCTTTGCTGCTGATAGAGCGGATCATACAATACGGCATATAACCCCTGCCTTGGAGAAGGGATCAATAGTCATCTGTGATCGTTATGTATTCAGTTCCCTCGCCTACCAAGGGGGCGGGATGAAAGTTAAGTTTGATATAAAATGGTTAAAAGAAATTAATAAATTTATCATAGAACCAGACATCGTTTTCTTTTTGGATGTTCCTCCAGAGGAGGGATTAAAAAGAATAAGTCGAGTGAATGACGATAGATATTTTTATGATCTGGAAGTCCAGAAAAGGATTAGAGAGACCTATTACAATGTACTCAATTTAAATTGGCCTATTTCAGATTCTTATCTCATTAAACGATATTCTATGCCTCGAAAATTGGTTTCTAAGGTCCGAGTATCTCTACTCAATAATACATGGGTTGTAAAGATAGATAGTACTTTACCGCATAAAGAAAATCAAAAAATTATCAAGGATTTTGTGAATTGGTTAATTAAATCTAAAAATATTGGAGTAAAAGAAGAGAAAAAGGAGAAATATAAAAAACTCTCTCAAATATTGAACTCTTTAAAAGATAAGAAGTAAGGCTAATCGGCCCTTGCCTTCTTCAGATCCTCGAGGGCTTCGAGGAGGGAGGAGACGAGGTGGGTGAGGCGTTGAAGTTCCTCAGGGTCCTCCTCTACCCTCATCCTCATATTCACCTCCCTCAACTTCATCAGCAGCGTCTCCTCCAGCTCCTCCCACAGCAGCGGCTTGAGGACGGCCCCCTCCCTCTCCCCCTCCTTCACGATGACGACCCTCTTATCGCAGCTGATACACCAGATCTCGCCGCTGGGGAGCTGGAAGAGGGGGGTTCCACAGACGGGGCAGGCCCTATTGAGCATCCTCGCCCCGGACTTGAGGAGATTCGCCATCCTCCTCATCTTCTCCCTACTTCTCTCCGCCTCCAACCCCCTCTCCCTCAGTTACACCCAACACCCCACCCCACTTAAGAGTTATGGAGTCGGAGGCTGTGCCCTCAACTGGAGCCCTCTCGATCTCAAAACCGTTATCTAATCACGAAGGAACTTTATAGCGAGGATGAGAATGGCCTCTATGATCTCAAGGTCGGGTCTGATCGCCCTAATCCTGAGCGGGTTAATCCTACTCCAAGGCCTCTACGCCTACCAGACCTCCATGGGGAACCTCAACCTCAGGGAGGAGAATGAAATGCTTAGGGTTCAGGTCCTCTCCCTCAACGCGACCCTCTCAAGTCTGCAGGAGAACTATACCCTCTCAGAGCAGGAGAGGGAGGCCTTGCAACTGCTGTTGGAGGACTTGAATAACTCCCTGGCCCGATGGAGGGAGAAGTACCTCCAGCTCTCCCTCAACTACACCCTCCTGAACGAGACTCTCGGGGCTGAGATCTCGAACCTTACCTCGAGCCTCAACGCCCTCCAAGGTCGGTTCAACGAGCTCTACGAGAACTATACCCTCCTAAATCTCAAATACCTCACTCTCTCGGAGAACTATACTCTCCTGAGGGAGGAACTCGAGGAGTTCAATACGACCTATGTTCACCTGGCGGAGGAGTATCAGGGCCTCTCGGAGCAGTTGGAGAGAGTGGTCGAGGAATACGAACAATATAGGAGTGATTATCAGGCGCTCGTCGAGGCAGTGAACCTCCACAGTGACCACCCCAGGGAGGAGGAGAGTCTCTTCATAACTCCGGACGACTCCTCCGTCACCTCACTGGTCATGAGCATCACGGGAGGATGGGAGGACCCTTCCGACTGGGGGGAGTTCTGGACTGATGTGAAGAGCCTCTACGACTGGGTGACGGAGAACATCTCCTACAGATACGACGGATACTACCCTATCCTCCCCTCGTCCCCCAACGGGACCTACTACAACTACAACGAGATGTGGCAGTTCCCCAACGAGACACTCACACTGGAAATGGGCGACTGCGAGGATATGGCGATCCTCCTCGCCACCCTCATCCAGAGCTACGCGGCTGACGTACCAGTCTACTGCATCACTATTTTCAACGACAACTCGGGGCATATGGCCGTCTTCATATCCGTACCCGTCCAGCAAGACAAGATCTGCATACTCGACCCGGCCGGACGCTACTACACGAACACAGGATACTACCCCTATGAGATCACCCAGAGGGATATAGCCACGGAGGTGGAGAACTGGCTCGACTACTGGGCAGGTCACGGCATGGCCGGCGCCTATGTTGGATGGGTCTTCTCCATCGACGATTGGAGGGACTTTGAGGATACCTCGGCCTTCGAGGCGTGGCTCTACAGCATCACCTGAGAGGGAGTTCGGAGCCTTGATATTTTTAATTCACCTACAGATTCCTTGGAGGTGCCCGCCTGTTCCTTGAGGTCCTCATCCTCGGCCTCCTCCAGGGTGTCCTGGAGTGGCTCCCCATCTCCAGCGAGGGGAACCTCGTCCTCCTCATGTTCTACCTCCTCGGCATAGAGCCAGGGAGGGCCCTCGAACTCGCCGTCCTCCTCCACCTCGGGACCCTCCTCTCCGCAGCCATCTACTTCAGGCGAGAGATCATAGAAGCCTTAAGGTCGGTGAAGGAGGGAGCATCCCACGACGAGGGTCGAAGGCTCCTCCTCTTCCTCCTCATAGCCACCCCCCTCACCGGCCTAATCGGCCTCCCCCTCTTCCTCCTCGCCAAGAGGATGGCGGCCACCTTCGGCGAGGCCCTCGTCGCCCTCACGGGGATAGCCCTCATCCTCAACGGCCTCCTCCAGAGGGGAAGGGGAGACACCATAGGGGCCAGGGGAGCCTCAGACCTGAGATTGATGGACGGGGTCGCCGTGGGCCTCGCCCAGGGTCTCTCAGCCCTCCCCGGCGTCTCCCGCTCCGGGATCACGACGACCCTCCTCCTCATCAGGGGCTTTGAGGGGGAGGAGGCGCTGAGGCTCTCCTTCCTTCTCAGCATCCCCGCCGTCTTCTCCGCCGAGATGGGCATGGTCCTCCTCTATGGGTTCCCCTCCATCGAGGTGAGGACGCTCCTCCTCGCTGTGGTGGCCTCCTTCCTCTCCTCCCTCCTCTCGATACACAGCCTCATTAGGCTCGCCAGGAGGACCAAGTTCTGGCTCCTCTGCGTCCTCCTCGGGGTCCTCTCCCTCATCCCCCTACTGGCCTACCTGTGAAAGTCCCGCCCTTACCTCA
>PIYN01000014.1:80641-83259 GCA_003601775.1 Candidatus Bathyarchaeota archaeon | reverse complement strand
TAAAGTTCTCCTCGTCGAGAAGACCAAAAAACTTGGGGGGATGTTCCTTAGTGAATATCCGAACATTCCCTTCAGTGAAGTTGATGTGAGACCCGAACTTGAAAAGCTGGTTGAAGCAGTAGAGGGGCATAAGAACATCGAGGTGTTCCTCTCATCAACGCCCACCGAGTTTAAAGGATCAATAGGAAACTTTGAAGTCTTGATAAAGAGCAACTCTGGTGAGAATAGGCAAGTAAAGGTAGGTGTTATAATCCTTTCGCCTGATGCATCGGAGGTATCCCCCGAGGAAGTATATGGTTATGGAAAAGAAGATTCAGTTTATTCAGTGCATGAATTCAGGAGAATGATAGAGCCCGGGAGCTTCAAGGAAGGCGAGACGATAGGTTATATAATTTATGGCGGCTCTGAGCGGTGTTGTGCGGAGGCGTTAGACTCAGCACTTGAGGTTAAGAAGTCGAATCCGTCTACTAACGTTTATGTATTTTATGAAGACATTAGACTTCCCTTAGAGGGGGAGAAGTTTTACAGAGAAGCCCGGGAGCAGGGAATAGTCTTCATAAGATTTGACGGAAGGTCCAAGCCAAGAATCTACACTGAGAAGGGGAGAAAGTTCGTCGAGGCTTATGATCTTACCCTCCACCAGCGATTTAGTTTCCCCGTGGACAAGATAGTCCTCTCACTTCCTTTAGTAGCGCCCGAGGAAAATAGGGAGCTCTCCTCCACGTTCAAGGTTCCTCTTAACGATGAGGGCTTCTTCCTAGAGGTCCATCCAAAGATGAGACCGATAGACTTCTCCTCTGATGGCTTGTTCATGGCTGGAACAGCCCACAGCCCTCAGTCTCTCACAGAGGCCTATGTGCAGGGTTTGGCCGCGGCTTCGAGGGCTCTTACACCCCTGATCCTCAAGGAACTCACGGTTGAGCCTCTCATAGCTGTCGTAGATGATGAAAGATGCGTAGGATGCGGTACGTGCGTCTCCCTCTGCGAGTATAATGCTCCAAGGATGGTTCAATCAACTCCTGGAAGAATTGTCGCTGAGATAGACCCTATGCTGTGCAAGGGTTGTGGCATTTGCGCCGCGCGATGCCCAGCTAGAGCAATAGAAGTGAAGGGCTTCACGAGAGCTCAGACGATGGCGATGATAAGGGCGGCCCTAGCCACGCCTAGTCCGCCGGATATCCCTAAAGTTATAGCATTTCTGTGCAACTGGTGCGCCTATGCAGGGGCGAATACGGCTGGGGTGAGTCGATTCCAGTACCCTCCCTCGATAAGGATTATTAGAATGATGTGCAGTGGGATGGTTGACCCCCTCTACGTTCTTTACGCGTTTATGCAGGGAGCCGACGGAGTTATGATAGGAGGTTGCAAGGAAGCAGACTGCCATTATGTATCTGGAAATCTAGAGGCTGAGAAGACAATGGATAAAATAAGAGAGATGCTGAAAACTACTATGATAGATCCAGAAAGGCTCTTGAATATATGGATTAGCGCAGGTGAGGGGAACATCTTCGCGGAGAAAGTCAAGGAGTTCACGGAGAAGTTAAAGTCGCTTGGGCCTAGTCCCTACAAAAGGAGGTGAGAATCATGGAGAGGGCTCTTAATCTGAGTAAAGTCAACAGGGTGTTTTTAGAAGAAGTAAAGAGTTCCCACACTGGAAGAACAGTGCCTTATTGTTACCAGTGTGGGACATGCTCCTCTTCATGCCCTGTAGCGGAGGAGATGGATATTAAGCCGCATGAAATGGTTGAGATGATAAAGCTGGGGCTAACGGACGCTCTTATTCGGTGTAAGGCCATATGGCAGTGCACAACATGTTATATGTGCACTGAAAGATGCCCCCAAGAGGTTCAATTGACCCTTATTATCTTAGGCCTGAGAAATATTGCTATGAGAGAAGGGGCCGTGATCCCTGAAGCAGTTAAAGAAAGCTGTAAGAACCTCTATGAGACCGGCAGGTTGGTCACACCGAGCCGATTCCAGAGGCAACAGAGGGAGAAACTCAAACTACCTGAAGTGCTCCAAGTCGATACCGAACCAATCAAAGGAATGATGAAAAAGACAGCGGTCGCTGGCATCCTCGAGGTGAAGTAAGAATGAGGTATGGATATTTCCCCGGATGCTATGTGCTGAGTAGAAAGCTGCAATACGACTTGTC
Organism: Candidatus Bathyarchaeota archaeon; assembly: GCA_003601775.1. Taxonomy (GTDB): domain Archaea; phylum Thermoproteota; class Bathyarchaeia; order TCS64; family PIYN01; genus PIYN01. The sequence goes on along the minus strand of PIYN01000014.1, from coordinate 81,104 downwards.
AGCGAGGAACGTCATGAAGAAACTCGGCGTTGAAATTGTAGAAATGACCGACGCCCCTTGTTGTGGGCCTGCGATAGTCAAATCTGTGGACTACAGCGTGGCATCGGCGTTATCGGCACGGATACTGGCTATGACGAAGGAGAGAGGTCTAAATACCCTCGTCACGCTCTGCCCCGAGTGTTTCTCATCATTCATAAAGGTAAACACAGGATTCAAGGAGGATGTCAAATTCAAGGAGGAGGTAAACCACATACTCTCCTCAACGGCGGGCTTAAAATATAATGGGGATGTTGAGCCGAAGCACATACTTCAGGTGGTTTATGAGGATATAGGCCTAAAAGGGCTGAGTGAACACATTATCAAAAGATTCAATGGAGTGAAGGTTGCGGTACAGCCGGGCTGTCATTTTCTTAGAGCCTCAACATCGTATTATGCGGACGACCCTGAAGATCCTAGGATGCTG
>PIYN01000014.1:0-80560 GCA_003601775.1 Candidatus Bathyarchaeota archaeon | reverse complement strand
AGAACTAAGCCTTAAACTCGCCGGGAGGAAGCTCAGAAGCATAAAGGCGTCTGGGGCGGATTGTATAGTGACTGCGTGTCCATACTGTCATACGCAATTAGATCAATATCAGCCGATGGTTGAGAGGAGACTTAATGAGAAGTTTGGAATACCCACATTTTTGTTCACCCAGATACTGGGTCTGTGTATGGGGTTAAGCCCAGAAGAGGTGGGTCTTCACATGAACAGGGTCAGTCCAAGTAAAATACTCGATTTCATAAGATAACTATGGTGAGGAAGATATGAGTGAAAAACTAAAGGAAGAGGTCTGGGACCTAGAAAGATGTACAGGCTGCGGCCTCTGCGTGGCTGTATGTAACAAGGGAGTGCTGGAGTTCGACGAAAGCGTAGATCGACATCCAACCATTAAAGAGTTCAGAAGGATGGTCGGCTATAGAGAGGTGAAGATCGATCCTTGCAAGCTGTGCAAGGAACCAGGCATTGAGGTCTGTCCAAGACTAGTTGATTGGGAGCCAGAGAAGCTTGGGAAGATCGTCTCTCTGAGGTCCAAGGTGTCAGGCGACGTGATAAAGGACCTCCTGCTCTGTGGCTTGGAACTAGGCGCCATCGATGGGGTCATCGCCGTGGACTTGGATAAGTGGAATAAAAAGCCGGTGCCCAAAGTCTTCTCGCACGCAGAGGACTTGAAAAATGTGCCCCTGTCGATGCCCCTATTTTCGGCAGGACTAAAGCTTATAAATAGGGTCAGGAGAAAAAAGAGAGTGGCTGTCGTTGGTCCTCCTTGTTGGGCTCAAGGACTTAAAAGATTAGAAACCTCGACCATGGATGTCTTGGAACCCTTCCAGAGACCGGAGTATCTGAAGATAAGCTCCTTCTGCTCCGGGGTCTTTTATCCAGAGGTCCTCTCAAAGATCGAAAAGGAGTTGAACGTCCCTCTGTGGAGCATTTCTGATGTCAAGGTTAATGAAAAGGAATCAGAGATAGTACTTCGAACACAGAGCGGAGAAGCGACCATATCTCTGAAAGAGTTGGCAGGATTCATGGCGAAAGGCTGTGCTAGGTGCACCGATTTCGCGGGAGAACAGGCTGACATCGCCATAGGGAGCATAGGCTCTGAACCAGGTTCGAAGACAGCGATCATCAGGAGCCAGCTGGGGGAGGAACTAGTCATGGCGGCTATTAAACTGAACTACGTAGAGCAAAGAGAGCCTAAGTTGCGCGCTCGAGAGGAGATCAGGGACTTCATAGAGGCAAAGAAGAAGAGGGAATCGGCCGTGGAAGTAGACAAAGCTTTCTTGGCTCTCATCAAGGGCCTGAAGAAACCCGTAGTCGATGAGGAGGCTCTCAAAAAATTGGAGAGTTTATCCGGATTAAAGAAGAGGGAGGATTGAAAATGCCTGTTATAGGTTCCTACGCGGTGGAAATAAATAAAATGAGATGTCTAAGCCAGAGGGAGCCGGGAAAATGCGCCACGTGCTTCGAGATATGCCCCCACTCCGTCTTTGCTCTGGATGAGGATGGAAGAGCCTACGTGTCCAACGAGATCGCCTGCGTCGGTTGTAGACTCTGCGTCGAAAATTGCCCCCAGAACGCGATCCGGGTGAGGGCGACTATCCCTGAGATATACTCGAGAGGGTTGTGGACAAGCCGAGTTGTCGAGGAGATACGAACCAAAGCCGAGCTAGGCAAATATTTCATCAGGGGATTCGGAGCCCTGAAACCGCTACCTCATTTCGACGACTTCCAAATAGTTCCAGCCCAACTAGCCGAACCAGCCCCGCTCGACAAATACAGGGAGGAGTGCGATGTTGGAGTAGTGATAGGCGAAGGCAGGGTTAAGAAGCCAATAAGGATGGAACTCCCCGTTATGATAGCCGCTATGTCCTATGGAGCCCTATCTTTGCCAGCCAAGATTGCGACTGACCTAGCAGCAGCGAAAGCAGGAACCTTGATCAGTAGTGGTGAAGGAGGCTCCTTCCCTGATGAGGAACTATTGGTTCACGGATACCGGACTCGGGAAGATTTTGAGAAAGGTGTAAAGACATGGGGGCCTGGTGGATATCTGGCCGTGCAGTGGTCCACTGGAAGATGGGGCGTCGATCTAAACTATATTCTTAAGGCAGATGCCATCGAGATCAAGATAGGACAGGGCGCTAAACCAGGAATGGGGGGACATCTCCTAGGAGCGAAGGTGTTAGAGAACATAGCGAAAGTAAGGGGAATCCCTGTGGGTACTGATTGTCTCAGCCCTGCTAGGCATATGGACATCCTAGATGTAAGGAAACACTTGAAGAAGCAGATTGACGTGCTAAAAGATATAACGAATTATGAAAAGCCGGTAATAGTCAAATTGGGGCCTGGAAGAGTGTATAAGGATGTGAAGCTGGCTGTCGAGGCTGGCGCCGATGCTGTGGAGATAGATGGAAAATACGGAGGCACAGGCGCTTCTCCCGAACAGACGACACAGCATGCGGGCCTTCCGACAGTAGCATGCATACCTCCCGCCGTTAAGGCGTTGAAGGAGTTGGGCGTTTACCATGATGTCAAGCTGATAATCATGGGTGGTGTAACCTCGGGGGCCGATGTCGTGAAGGCCATAGCCCTTGGAGCCGATGCAGTCGGCATGGCTTCGGCAATACTTATAGCTATGGGATGTCACACGTGCTTCTCATGCCAGACAGGTAAGTGCCCGATGGGGATAACTACACAGGATCCAGAACTCACAGCGAGGCTTATACCGGATGAAGCGGCTCAGAGAGTCGCGAACTTCCTTGCGGTAATCAAAGAGGAGGTAAGAACTCTCACGATGTTGTCAGGTCACAGCAGCATAAAGGAGTTAAGCAAAGAGGATCTCAGAGCACTTTCAATGGATGCAGCAGCGATTGCAGGGGTCAAACTAGCGGGGTTAGACGATTACATACTCCCCCTAAAGAGGGACGAATAAGATAAGCACACCACAACCAGCATCCGTATATCCAATAAACATGAATATCAGTCAACGCCTATCCCTTAGTTTTGTAGTTTGCTCCCCTTAGGATCAGGAGCCTGGGCGTCTAGTGGACAAGGATCAAGGGCTTTGGGCCCTTAGATGGAAGTTCGAATCTTCCCAGGGCTCGGAGGTCCCGTGGGTAACTTTATGGACCTTTGGGGCGGGGAAGACCTATCTCCTGGGTGACGTGGAAGGCTAAGGTGAAGATTTAGGAGGTTCTCCCAAGGCGGGGAGCCCTCGACGAAAACTCGATGCACTTTCACGATGATCTCCAAGTTCCTCTAACTCCCCCGCGCTTGAAGTTGGACGGTCCTCCTCTCAGCTTCCTCCGATGTTGGGTATCCAGTCTCCTCCCAGATCCTCTCCGCCTCCTCCACCACCTCCTCCAGCCGGGTGTAGGTTCTGTCCCTGAACCTCTGGAGGATCGTCCCCAGCTCCACAGACCTATCCGGACCCACCCAACACCTCCATCGGCCACATCGACTTAGCAGTTGCTCCTTGGTGGACGGCCACTCCTCGAGGATGCGTAGAGTCCACCAGACGGAGCGGGGCCCGAAGGGAGTGGGCGGTAGTTCTCCTTCTCTATGTAAAGCCTGGAGCCTCTCCGCGTCCCTGTACATCGCGTAGTTGTTGAAGAGGACGTAGACTCGCCCCGTCTTCCTCTCATAACCCTTTAGGAGCTTGTAGAGGTGTAGGAGTTGGTTGTTGGTGTAGGTGTATCGCAGGTTGTAGTCCGGGAGGCCGTGGAGCCTGAAGTAGGTGAACTCTCCCAGGGCCACGGGCTCGATCTTGAAGGGGTCAGTGACATGGACGATGCCATATCGCTCCAGCACCTCTCTCAGCGCCCTCCTCGCCTCCTCCCCCTCCCAACTCTCTCCACGCGTCTCCCAGGCGAGGGAGGTCCCTCCTCGCTCAACCCTCTCAAAGAACCTCTCTGCCTCCCTTAGGGTCTCCTCCTCTGCCCTGAGGCTCGCGGGCGTCTGTAGGACCAGGACCTCGGCTCCACAGGCCTCGGCCGCCTCCGCCATCTTCTGCATGTTCCCTAGGGCCGTCTCCGTCGCCCTCAGCCTCTCCTCATGGGTTATGCTCCTGTGGCACTTGATCGTGAACTCGAAGCTCTCGGGGACCTCCTCCCTCCACCTCCGGTAGGTCTCAACCCTATGGAATCTGTAGAAGCTGCTGTTCACCTCTGCGACGGGGAAGAGGTCGGCGTAGGCCTGTAGGATGCTCCTCCCCCTCCGCCTTGAGGGGGGGAGAGCCTGGTAGAGCCTCGACCATCCGCAGGTCCCGATGAGTATCAATCCCCGCAACACCCCGCTAATGATCGGTCATGAGGCTACTCAGCCTGATTGCTCTATATCCGTCCATACTTCTCCATGATCTCCCTCACGCGGTCGAGGGGTATCGCTTCTCGGGTGTTTCCATCCCTCCCCATCATCGTCTCCGCCATGAAGAGGGCGTTGAGCACCGCCTCCTCCGTCGCCTCCACAGCCGCCCTATAGACCAGACTCAGGTACCCCTCATTCAGGGAGAGTCGGCGACTCCCACCCGGATACTTACTTCCCAGGCCCTCCACCATCTCCTCGACGCTCCTCTTCCCCGTCGTGAAGGCTATGGTGAAGTCGCCGCTCCCGACGCCCCCGTAGTGCCCGACCCTCGCCACGCCGAGGATCGCCCTCTTCGCCACCTTCCAGAGCTGGCGGGAGGTGAGGCTCAGGTCCGTAGCGACGACGATCATGATGGAGTTCCCCTCCTTCACGCCCCTCGGCCTCGGCTCAGAGAGCTCCCTCCCCACAGGGACGCCGTCTATCCGGAGGTCCTCCCGCCGTCCACAATTCAATTGGACGAGGACACCGAGGGTGAAGTACTCCGTCTCCCTCGAGGCGGTCCCTATCCCGCCCTTGAACCCGAAGCCCGACATCGGCGTACCGCCGCCGACGTTCCCCTCCTCCACGGGGCCCCGCCCCCCAGGGCTTCTTGCCCTATCCAGGGCCTCGAAGACCTGAGGCCTCCTGACGTGCCGCCCCCACGAGTCGTTCAGGAAACCGCCATTCGTCTCACCCACCACGGGGTTGATCGACATGGCCTCAACGCCGTATCTCTCACGCATATAGTCGATGAGGGCGTCGGCGACGACCCAGGTATTGAGGGTATCTGTGAGGAGGATCGGCGTCTCAAGGACCCCCATATGCATGACCTGGGGGAGGCCGACAGACTTCCCATAGGCGTTGTAGACATCCACCGCCGCCACCACCTTCTCATAGTAGGGGTTCCCCTGATGGGGAACGATCGCCGTCACCCCAGCCCTCACCGGTCCCTCACCAACCCTCAGAGGTCCCTCACCCCGGATGATCGTGGAATGCCCCACGCCGACACCCTCCACATCCGTTATCGCGTTGAACCTCCCCGGCTCCATCCGACCCACCTTAACACCAAACTCACGTACCCTTATACGATTCACTTCAACTTCCTCCCAAGATCTGTTACGAATATCCGGCTTAAAGAGGTTAAATGGCAGGAGAAATACTTGAGGTTTCCGCAAAAAGAGAAGAAGGAGAAGTTTATCTCTCTGTCTCCGAGATTGCTTCCTCTAGAATATTCAGCGCTATGTCTACTTGTTCCTGTGTTATGATGAGTGGGGGAGCGATTCTGAGGGTTGCCGTTCCGTAGGCGCCCATATGGATGATGTAGAGACCCTTCTGGACAGCCCTTTGGCAGATCTCCCGTGCCTCCTCCCGCCCGGGTTTCTTCGACTCCTTGTCCTTGACGATCTCCGCCCCGAGGAGGAGCCCCTTCCCACGGACGTCGCCTATGACCCTGTGCTCCTCCTTCATCTCCTCCAGCCTCTTCTTCAGGTACCCGCCGACCTTCGCGGAGTTCTCCACCAGCTTCTCCTCCTCTATGACGTCTATGGTGGCTAGGGCCGCGGCGCAGCTCAGGGGGCTGCTGCTGAAGGTGTGGCCATAGCCGAAGCGTTCCCCCTCTCGCTCGAAGAGGTCTGCTCTGCCAACGCAGGCCGCGAGGGGGACGCCGCTCGCGATGGCCTTTCCAAGGAGGATGATGTCTGGGACGGTATCCCAGTGCTCGACGGCGAACCACTTCCCGGTGCGCCCGAAGCCCGTCTGCACCTCCTCGGCGATGAGGAGGATGCCATGGTCATCGCAGATCCTCTTCAGAGTGGGGAGCCAGTCGTCGGGTGGGACGATCCACCCCGCGTCCCCCTCGATGGGCTCGAAGAGGACGGCCGCGACCTCCTCTGGCGGGAGGTAGCTCTTAAAGGCGTAGTCCTCCATGTACCTGAGGCACTGGAGGTCGCAGTCGGGGTGCTCGAGCCTGAAGGGGCATCGGTAGCAGTAGGGGTAGGGCATGTGGTATATGCCTGGGAGGTTGGGTCCGTAGCCCTTCACCATCCTCGGGAGGTAGGAGGAGACAGAGAGGGCGCCGTAGGTCACGCCGTGGTAGGCGCCCGTGAAGGCGATGATGTAGGGGCGTCTACTCGACCATCGGGCGAGCTTTATCCCCGCGTCGTTGGTCCCTGAGCCGGAGAGGGGGAAGACGACGTTCTTGGGGAAGTCCCCGGGGGTGACCTCGGCGAGGCGCTTCGTGAGCTTCGCCCTGAGGAGGCCGGTCCCATGGATGATCCTATCGGCCTGTTCCTTTATCGCTTGGACGACCTTCGGGTGCCGGTGACCTACGTTGACGACGCACCTCCCGGAGATGAAGTCGATGAAGATGTTGCCGTCGAGGTCCTTCATCCAGATCCCCTCAGCCTCGACGGGCATGGGGTAGATGCGCGCATACTCGACCGGCAATCCCAGCTCCTTCAAGAACTCCCTAGTCTTCGGCCCGGGTATCTCTGTGATGATCCGGGGAGACTTGACCTTCTCCATCCGATACACCGATTAAATATTATGAGGCTATTTAAAATAAACGCTTTGAGGATGGGTAGGCTTCTTATGGGTTCTTTAAGGTTGAATGTTTATATCTCCTTAGAGGAGAAATATAGAAGGAAATGGTCCATCCCTTCCCCATCCATCTCCGGGGGCCTTAGAGATGCAGCGTTTGAGGAGGAGAAGGCTTAGGAGGTTCAGGAACTTGGGTCTCCTCTCCCTCCTCCTCATCCTCGCGGTTCTCTTGATCCTCCCCTCTGCCCCCACGGAGGGAAACGTGGTCGTTCTTACAATGGTCTATGGTTCTGAGAAGAGGGGGTGGATCGAGGCCGTTACCCCCCTCTTCCAGAAATGGTGGAGGGAGCATCACCCAAATAGGACCTTGGAGATCCACTTCATCGCCCTGGGGTCGAGGGAGTCGATGAATCAGATTATCCTCGGCTGGGTCAAGCCCGTCATCTGGAGCCCCGCCTCCTCCGTCTGGATCCCCCTCGCGAACTACATGTGGAGGGAGGAGTACGGCGGTAAGAGTGTGCTCGTCGAGTCCTGGAGGCCGTTGGTCGCCTCCCCAGTCGTCATAGCCACGTGGGAGCGATACGCCGAGGAACACAACATCACGGGATGGGACTCCGTCCACCGGCTGGCAGTCTCCCCGGACTCGGACCTCAAGTTCGCCCACACGGATCCACAGCTCTCAAACTCGGGCTTCATGGCCCTCCTCATGGAGGTCTCCGCCGCCGCCGGATGCCCAACCCAGAACCTGACCTACGAGGACCTGTTGAGGGAGGATGTGAGGCTCTGGCTGAGGGACATCGAGGGAAGGTCCGTAATGTATGGGGAGAGCACCGGCTTCCTCGCGGATCAGGCGACGAACAGTGGCCCCTCCGGCCTCAACGTCTTCATCGTCTACGAGAACCTCGTCATAGAGAAGAATCGTCAGGGGGAGCCCATGGCGAGGTGGGGCCAGAGGCTCGTCGTCGTCTACCCCGAGGAGGGGGTCCTCATGAGCGACCACCCCTTCTGTATCCTCAACGCCCCCTGGGTCTCAGAGGAGCAGAGGGAGGCGGCCGAGGAGTTCTACAACTTCCTGGTGCTCCCTGAGATCCAGAGGATCGCGATGGAGCATGGATTCAGGCCCGTGAACCCCGAGGTCGACCTCGACCCCGAGGTCTTCAGCGTCGAGAACGGGGTCTCAGCGGAGATCCTCTCCCCGATCTTGGAGGCACCGGAGGATGGGAGGGTGCTCCAGAGCATAACGGACCTATGGCTGATATCGAGGCCTGGGGGATGAGCTGGAGAAGGCTCTTGGTGCGGGTTGAGAGGAGGCTCTCGAGCAGGGGGTTCAGCCTCCTGAGGGATGCCTTAGTCCTCCTCTTCCTCCTCATCTTCGTTGTCGGCCCTCCCCTATCCATCTTCCTCTTGGTCCTTAGGAGCTGGGGTGAGGTCTACCAGACCGTCTTCGCGGATCCCTTCTTCGCCCAGATCGGGCAGGGGGCCCTCAGATGGAACATGATCCAGAGGGGCCTCCTCAGGTCCTTCGAGATCGCGGCCGTGGTCACCTTTATAGACGTCCTCATAGGGCTCCCCATGGCCCTCATCCTCGCCCGGTACGATTTCAGGGGGAAACGCCTCGTCGACACTCTCGTCGACCTCCCCATGGCCGTCCCGACGGCGGCCCTGGGCTTCTCCCTCTACCTCTTCTGGGGGAGCATCGACGGCATCGGCGGCCTTCTCGGCCTCGAGGGCGGGCTGTTCTCCCGGGGCCCCCTCCTCATCATCCTCACCCACGTCGCCTTCTCCTACCCTTACATCGTGAGGTCGCTGAAGGAGATCATAGAGTCGGTGGATCAGACCCTCGAGCACGCTGCCCGGACCCTCGGGGCACCCCCCTTCACTGTCTTCAGGACGGTGACGGCGCCGCTGATAAAGAGCGGCCTCCTGGCCGGCTCCATCCTCTGCTTCACGAGGAGCCTGGGGGAGACTGGGGCCACCCTCATCGTCGCGGGGGCCTTCTACACGGCCCCCCTCCTTGTTGTCGAGTACCGTCAGCTGCTCATGATCCCCCCCGCCGCCTTCCTCTCCATGATCCTTGTCTCCATCTCAGCCTTCCTCCTCGCCCTACTCCGCTTCTCGGCCGAGAGGTTCGGCCTCCCCATCAAGGAGGCCTGGCCGAGGGCTGAGCGGCTCCTCAGCGGGCGGGCTCAGAGGCACCTCCGGGACCTCATGACCTTCTCCTTCTTCGTCCTCCTCATCCTCATCCCCTCCTCCTTCATCTTCACCTACCTCATCAGATGGTGGGGAGGGAGCCCCTACACAGGCAACCCCAACCTCGGCGCCTTCTACCAGGTCTTCCTGGCCCCTGACAAGAAGTGGCCCGCCCTTCAATCCAGCATCATCACCTCCTTCAAGGTCGCGGCCCTCGCGACAGGCGTCAACATCCTGGCGGGCCTCCCCATGGCCTTCCTGCTCGTGAGGAAGAACCTCGGCCGACTCAGGGGCCTCCTCGACGCCCTGGTGGATATCCCCCTGACGGTCCCCACCTCCGCCCTCGGCTTCTCCTTCTTCCTCTTCTGGGGAACGAAGGGCCTCAACCTCCTCGGCCCCGGCTTCTGGATGGTCGTCCTCGTCCACATCGGCTTCACCTACCCCTACGTCGTCCGCCCCCTCACCGCCGTCGTTGAGGGCCTCGACCCCCACCTTGAGGAGGCCGCGAGGACCCTCGGGGCTCCGCCCCTGACGGTCTTCAGGACTGTCATCCTCCCCTCCATGAGGGAGGGGATCCTCGCGGCGGCGATCATGGCCTTCACGAGGAGCCTGGGGGAGACGGGGGCGACCATCGTCGTCATGGGCCTCTCGAGGACGGTCCCGGTCCTCATCGTCCAGTGGGTCGAGTCCCTCGCCCTGCCGGCGGCGGCCTTCGCCTGCGTCCTCCTCATCGCCATCTCCCTCACCCTCCTCCTCATCCTCAGGTACGTCCTTGGGTGGGAGTGAAGAGATGCCCGATGTGAGGCTCGTGAACGTGACGAAGCGGTATGGCAGGGTCATAGCAGTGGAGGGTCTGAACCTCCACGTGAGGGACGGGGAGTACTTCGTCCTCCTCGGCCCCTCGGGCTGCGGGAAGACCACGACCCTGCGCATCATAGCAGGGTTGACGAAGCCCGATGAGGGGAGGGTCTACATCGATGGGAGGGACGTCTCCGGAATCCCCCCGGAGGACAGGAACATCGGGCTCGTCTTCCAGCACTTCGAGATCTTCCCCTTCATGACCGTCTACGAGAACGTCGCCTACAGCCTGATGATCCAGGGGCTGGACGAGGAGGAGATCGAGAGGAGGGTCTACCAGGCCCTGGAGGTCGCCGGACTGAACGAGGTCGCCGATAGGTACCCTGAGGAGCTGGGCGCCCCGGAGCTCCAGAGGTGCAGCATCGCCCGCGCCCTCGCGAAGGGGTCGAGGCTCCTCCTCTTGGACGAGCCCCTCGGCTCCCTGGACCCTGAGACGCGGGAGAGGTTCCGCTTCACCCTCAGGAGCTTGGTGAAGGGCCGGGGGCTCACCGCGATCCACGTGACCCACGACCAGGAGGAGGCGATGGCGATAGCGGACAGGATCGCAGTCTTCAGGAGGGGGAGGGTCCTCCAGGTCGGCACGCCCATGGAGCTCTATGAGCGGCCCGCCTCCATCTTCGTCGCGAACTTCGTGGGGGAGACGAACTTCCTCGAGGGGGTCATCGAGAGGAGCGGGGAGAGATCCCTCGTGAGGCTGAGGGGGGACCTACTCATCGAGGCCGGTGGATCGAACCTGAGGGCCGGGTCGAGGGTCGTCATCGGGGTGAGGCGTGAGAACATACTCCTCGAAGAGGGGAAGGCGGAGGGGTTGAACGCCCTGCCGGGGCGTGTGATCAGGGCGGCCTTCCTCGGGAAGATCATAAGGTATAGGGTCGAGTTGGACAACGGGGACCTCGTGGAGGTGAAGCAGCCCACGAGGTTGGGGAGGTTCTTCGGGGAGGGGGAGAGGGTCTACCTAATCTTCCCCGCCGAGAAGGTGTTGGTCTATCCCTACCCTGAGGACCTGCGGTACGAGCTCGCCCTGAGGTAGGTGGTGCTATGCCTGAGATCAGGTTGGAGGGGGTGACGAAGAGGTTCGGCGAGGTCGTGGCCGTGAGGGACCTCTCCCTCGAGATACGTGACGGCGAGTACTTCACCCTCCTTGGCCCCATAGGGAGCGGGAAGACGACGACCCTGATGCTCATCGCCGGGCTCCTCGAACCCGATGAGGGGGAGATCTACTTCGACGGCAGGCCCATGAGGGGCGTCCCACCCGAGGATCGGAGGGTCGGCTTCGTCTTCGAGACCTTCGCCCTCTTCCCCCACTACAACGTCTGGGAGAACGTCTGCTACGGGCCGAGGGTCAGGGGGGAGGACCCGGAGGCGACGAGGAAGGTGGCCGAGGAGATGCTGGAGATGGTCCTCCTCGAGGACCGCCCAGACGCGCTCCCGGACGAGCTCAGCGGGGGGATGAAGCAGAGGGTCGCCCTCGCCAGGGCCCTTACCTCCGGGGCGAGGATCCTCCTCCTCGACGAACCCCTCGGGGCCTTGGACGCGAAGATAAGGACCGCCCTCGCCCATGACCTCAGGAGGATCGTGAAGGACCTGGGTTTGACGGCTATCCATGTGACTAACAGCGTGGAGGAGGCGATGACGATCTCCGACCGCATAGCGGTCCTACATAGGGGGTCGGTGGAGCAGGTGGGGACCCCGAGGGAGGTCTACGAGAACCCGAGGACCCTCTTCGTCATGGACTTCATGGGCGACATCAACCTCTTCAGCGGGGAGGTGACTCGAGCCGACGGGGGCTTCACGGAGGTCACGACGCCGGAGGGCTTCACCTTTCGCTCCTCGAGGAGGACGATGCCCCCAGGCTCAGAGGTCCACGTCGTTGTGAGGGCTGAGGACGCCGACATCCTGCCCAGGACCGAGGAGACCGTGAACAACCTTCATGGAATTGTGAAGGAGAAGATGTTTTTACTGGGATTCATGGAATATCTAATTGAGTTGGAGACCAAGCAGGAGTTCATCGTGGAGGTGCCCTTGATGATGTCAGAGAGGATTTGGGAGGTAGGAGAGGCCGTCTCCATCACCTTCGCCCCGGAGAAGGTCTACCTCTTCGAGAAGGAGGAATCCCTATGAGCAGGAGGCTCCTCGACTGGTTCAGCTCCCGGAGGGAGAGGCAGGTCCTCGAGAACGTGAATAAGCACCTGGGACTGACGGAGGATTGTGTTGTAGAACTGGAGAGGATGATCAAGGCTGCATCAAGAGGGGACTTAGAGGAGAAGGAGGCATCTTTTAAGAGGCTCTCCAGGATGGAGAGCGAGGCCGACGGGGTGAGGAGGACGCTGGCCGAGAGCCTCCTGACCAAGGGAACTCTTCCGCCCACCGTCAGGGAGGACCTCATGGAGCTCGTCAGGGCTATGGACTGGGTGGCAGACTGGGCGAAGGAGGCAGGGAGGATCTTGGACCTCCTCGAGTTCGAGAAGATCCCGGAGGAGATGAAGAGGGCGGCGGAGAGGATGGCCGGGGAGTTAAAGGGGTGTGTCCTCACCTTGAGGAAGAGCATAAACAGCCTCACGATAGACCCGGAGGTCTCCCTGAAGCTCGCCTATAAGGTGGAGGATATCGAGGAGGAGATTGATGAGATGTATGCCGACGCGCGGAGGCTCTTCCTCACCCTGGACTTCAGCGGCTTCGAGACGCCCTTCTTGATTCTTCTCAACATGTTCTTCGACGCCCTCGAGATGGTCGCCGACTGGTGTGAGAACACCTCCGACCTTGTGAGGGTCCTCGTCGTCCGCTTTCATCAGTCCCCCTGAGGCGTACCCAGGTAAAAAATAGGGGGGATCATACGGGCGTCAGCCATCCCCTGCGCTTCTCCACGTTCCCGGCCAGGACCTCGGCGTAGTACTCCGCTATCCGCCTCGTTATGGGCCCGGGGTACTCCTCTCCCAGGGGGATGTCCTCCACGCTCGTTATTGGAGTGACCTCCGCCCCTGTCCCACAGAGGAAGGCTTCATCTGAGGCGTAGAGCTCCACGCGTGTAATATCTCTCACCTCGACGGGGATGCCCAGGTCCTCCGGCAGCATCCTCAGGAAGGTCCCCCTGGTGATGCTCTCGAGGATGGAGGCGGTGACCGGCGGAGTGATGACCTTCCCATCCCTCACTATCATGAGGCAGGCGCCCGTCCCCTCGCTGACGAAGCCCCTGCGATCCAGGAAGATCGCACCGTCGTAGCCGAGCCTCCTCGCCTCCCTCGCCGCGAGGCCGGAGTTCGCATAGTTCGCCCAGGCCTTCGCCTGTGGGGGTAGGGCATCGGAGGAGATGCGCCTCCAGGAGCTGACCATGAACCTGCGTTCCTGGCTGAACCGGGGGTTATCTCTCCCCAGGCGGGTCTCGAACCTCCATACGGGGATGACGACGTGGAACTCCTCCGCAAGGTAGCGCCCCGTCCCCGCCTTGGGCCAGATCCGGGGTTGGATGTAGACGTTCGTCCTGAAGCCGTTGGCCCTGATCGTCTCCCTCGTCGTCTCCAGGAGCTCCTCCTTCGTGTAGGGTATCTTTATCCCGCAGACGGCGGCGCTCCTCCACAGCCGGTCTATATGGGGCTTCCACTGGAAGATGTTTAGACGCCCCTCGCCGAGGATATCCCCCTCCACATAGGCCTTTATCCCCTCGAAGATCCCGAGGTAGATGGGCTCCATCACCGAGACGAGGGCCTCCTCCGTCCTGATGACCTCGCCATTCATCCAACAATACTCTGCACCGTGAAAGGCCGCGGACATAGATAACAACTCCCGTTATAATCTCCCTCAGAGGGGTTTTAGGGGTTTCGACTCTATTTACCTAAAAATAGGGAAGATGTGCCGACCTATGGGAGGGTCCTCCTCACCTCTACGCTCTCCTTTATGACGACCCCCTTCTCTGCGAGCTCAGCCATGAGCCTCTCGAAGAGCCTCCCCCTGATGACCCTCACCGGTGGGACAAGCCCCTTCTCAGCGATCTCCCCCCTCCCGATCATCCGCGCGACTATGGCAGCGGTATAGCTGGTCGTACGGGCCATGGAGGTCATCCTCCTCTCCTCGTCGTAGTAGTCCACCATCTCAAACCTGTATACGGTCTCCCTCCCGTCCTTCCTCCCCTCCACCACGACCCTCAGGACGGTGAGGTCCTTCTCACCCTCCTCCATCCTCACCTTCGGGTAGATGATCTTGCTGAAGACCTCGAAGGGGACGATCTTCTGTCCCTTGAACTCTATAGGCTCCCGACTCAGGAGGCCGCACTGATCCAGGAAGTTGACCTTCTCACAGTACCCCGAGTATCTCACCGTCTTCTCGGTGCACCGCTTCACCCTCTTGAACTTCTCATGCTCATAGAGGGTCTCGGGGAAGCCGTCATAGAAGCACTCCAGAGGCCTGTCGATACCCTCGAACTCGATGGGCTCGCCGAGGGTATACCTCCTCACCTCCCTCTCCTCCCCATCCTCGATGACCTTCACCATCCCAGGCCGCAGCGGGAGATAGGGTCCGCCGAACACGATCTTGTAATCCAGAGGTGGCTTCGGGTCTTGGGGTATCCCCCCGCACCAGATATCCACTGCCTCAACCTCGTCCAACTGGTCCATACCATAGGCGGCGAGGAGGTCGCTGAGGCCCGGCTCGACGCCGCACCCCGGGATCACCGTGACGCCCGCCTCCTTCGCGAGCCCGTCGATCTCGGACCAGGCATCCCTTGGGGGGGATGCCAAGTCGACGGCGCTTACTCCTGCCTCGATGGCCCCCCTCATCGCCTCCACGTTCAGCCACCTCAAGAGGGCGATGCCCACGACGTCGTAGTCCCTCAAGGTCTCGACGAGGGCCTCCCTATCCGTTACATCCAGCCGCTTCGTCGAGAGCTTCTCGGGGTTCCCCATCCACCCTGCGGCCCTCTCCAGCTTCACGGGGTCGATATCGCAGAGCAGAACCTCCGAGACCTCATCGCTCTCAGTGCAGTCCCAAGCGAGGGCTGGACCCATAAGCCCAGCCCCCAGAACGGCGACCTTCATCCACCTTCACCCATCCTACTGTTGATTCACTATATATTTAAACTATTGCTCAGATTAAGGGCTGAGGGCGAAGGGGAGGAGTTAGTATATAGTGAAGAATGCATGGAGGGTCTCCCTCCCCCCAGACGTCCCCGACTCCGTCTGTCGATACCATTCCCCGTTGAATTCCACCCAATAAACAGCGCCCCCATAGTAGATATCGACGACCACATGGTAACTGCCTGGGGGTAGCTTCCCCAAGAACACCGTAACTGTCTCACGGTGGGGTTCTCCGCAGGCTGAGCCACCAAAAAGGAATGAGTGACAGCGCCCGCAGGTATAGAACGTGACTTTTACCTTGATCTTTTTCATAAATGGGTGGAGGGTGGCTCCCTTGAACTCGATATCGCAGAGACCTCCTCCACATATAACCAGGCTCACGAAGTTATCTGACGACCCCTGATTGACGAAGTATCTCCCAAACCCTCTTTTATTCATCGTCCTCGGATCACTGGGCGTTATCATCACGTGGATACCCGGGCTGACTGGACCCAGGGCGTCCCAATTGCACTCAGCGGTGCCGATCTCCACCCCATGAGTGTATACCGCGCCGGCTATTCCCAGTATGGTAGCGACCCCGAGGAGGAGGGCGGCCACCCTCGTAATCTTTCCATAGAATCTCGCACGCCTCTCCGCCGCCACGATCTCCTCAGGAGAGGGAGGCTTCGGCGGAGGCTTAGGCAGCCCCACCTCGAGCGCTATCTCCCTGATCGCCTCCTCGCGGCTCAGCCCCCGTTCGAGCATGTATCCCTTTATCTTCCTCTCCAGGCGTTCCCTGGACCAGAACTCGGGAGACTTTAATATCTCCCTTTAAACCTCCTCAACGTCCATCTTCTGTAACGCCTGTTTCCTCAGGTTCCTTTCGTAGACGGTCTCAGGCGCCTCCCAGGGATACCTCTTCCTGTACTCACTATAACCCAGGAATCCAACCCCAAACACCCAACAGATGAAACTACACACCAATAGGCCTGCGGCCTCCTCGCTCTTAAACCCGAGAAATAGGAGGAGGAAGAAGCCGAAGGCCAGATATAGGAGGCCCCATACACGGTAGTTTCTGACACGCTTGGCGTTGATCTCCTCAAGGCAACTCGGACAGATGTAGGAGTATAGAAGCTGCCCAGAAGTCTTCTCAGTAACCCTCATGATATGGAGGCAACGGGCGCAGTAGCTCCTCCCACAGCTCGTGCATAACCCCACGGCGAGGACGTCGGGGTGATTTCACCTGAGTCACGCCAGCGGGGATAACTTCCCTGAAGGGGGCACCGCAGAAGGGACATAAGAAGACTTCTCTCTCCTCTATAACCCCCACCCTCGCTATCTAAGTTGAATGGGGCGAGTATTTAGAAAAAAGTTACGTTTACTTACCCTCTACTCATGGAAACGCGGAGGTGCCGTCCGTCAGCCTATTCTACATGGAACTCCTCGACCCTTACCCCTCTATCCCTGAGAGCCGATAGGATCTCCTTGAAGAGGCCCTCGTCCATGCCGAGCCTCTCCGGCGGGACTATCCCTCTCTCCTTGATGATGCTCCGTGCCAACTTACCAGCGACGATGGATGCTGTGTATGCCGTGGTCCTCGCCATCGCCGTCACTCCCCTCTCCCTATCGTATCGATCAAGGAGGTAATACCTAAACCGAACCTCCTCACCCCCCCTCTCACCGGCCACCTCGACCCTCATCACGAGGAGATCGCCGACCTCAGGCCTCCTCAGGCTCCTCTCCAAGAGCCTGGCGGTCACGAGGCGGGGAGAGACCTCAACCCTCCCGACGGTCACAGGCTCCTCGTCGAAGAAGCCCAGTGCCTTGAGGAGCCTTATCTTCTCCACGTGACCCGGATACCTGAGGGTCTTCTCCCACATACTTTCCACCCCCCTCAGGGTGTGGAGAAGTGTCCGGAGGCCATCGGTGTAGAAGGCCTCGAGCCTCCCCACGCCGGGGAAGTCGATCTCCTCCAATCCACTCAGGGCGGGGACGATGGTGAGGCGCCCACCCTCGACGATGCGTACATCCCTCATGTACTCGTCGATGAGTCCCTCCGCCGACCAAGTGACAGTGTACCCCAGTGGAGGGACGGGATGCTCTGGAAGACCCCCGACCAAGATGTGGGCCTCCAGAACCCGGTCGAGCTTGGCTGAGGCGTACCCCACCAGCATATTGGAGAGGCCGGGGGCTACACCGCAGTCGGGGATGATGGTGACCCCCGCCTCCTTTGCCGCCCTGTCCAATTCAAGGGGGTCCTCGGGGGTGAAGGAGACATCCACCATATCGACTCCCGCCTCTATGGCGGCCTTGAGGGCCTGGTAGCCGTAGTCGCCGGGGAGCGCCCCGATGACTAAGTCGAATCCCCTGAGAACTTCCACTAATCCAGCGTAGTCCGTCGCGTCTACAGTGATCCAGGCTGCATCCTCTATGCTCGAAGCTACCTTCTTGGCCCTCTCTTCTTCCCTATCAGCGACGACTATCTGAGACTCCTCCATGGACTCGGCGAAGTCCCTTGCGATGACGGACCCTATATTACCGCAGCCTAAGACGAGGACTCTCAAGTCAGACTCCTCTGTCCGTCCCGGGATCCTATCCTTAATCCCCCGCTTGGATGCGCTCTATCTTGAAGATGACTGGTCTAAGCCCATCGGTGCAGCAGTTTATGGAGATGCCTTCTTCCTCGAACCAGGGGAAGTTCCCGCCGAAGCGGAGGACGTTCACCACCTTGGATATATCATCCCAGGCCCAGGAGCAGAAACCCTCCGGCATCCTCCCCGACTCATCGACGATGAACTCCTAAAGCCCTCACAGGCCCGGGTCGGCCCACCCTTGATAGGCGACTCCCTGAAGACCTCCTCCGGCCTCGACCTCTTCAAGACCGTTATCTTCACCCTATACCTCTCAGCCATATCTACTCGATAATATAACGTCCCTAACTATTTTAATCTTTTAAGAGAATCGATCATAGCCTACAGGAACTGGGAGATGGACCCCAGGGAACAGTAGAAGATTATATTCTAAGCGAGGAGAAGAAACCTGAGAGGCAGTCCCTCATGGATTGGATGAGGGGGGACCTGATCTTCCCCGGCGACTCCAGGGCCTCCAGACGGGAGATCCTGAAACTGATTGGAGGATGAGGCTCTAATCGGAACCAGTCCTGGATCTTTATGCCGGATATCTTCTCAAATCTGAATTTCTGAAAGCCCAGCTTCTTCAGGGCCCTTGCGAGGGCATCGGGCTTCCCTACGTAGATCGCCGACTCGAGGTCACACCTGGCCTCAAGGATCTTAGATACGAAGTAGACGCCCCCCATGATCAGGGCCATGAATAGGTAGATATAGAGGTAGGGGAAGAAGGTGAACCAGAAGAACCAGAGAAGGAGTGGAAATAGGCGTAGCTGGAGAAGATAGGCGATCGATGAGAATATGAATAGAACGAGGGAGTCCCTGTTCTTGAGGTGACTGAGTTCATGTCCCAGAATCCCGAGTAACTCATCCTCATCGAGTCTAGCCAATAGGCCTGTGGATATGAGGATCGTGCCTAACCGCGGGCTGGGACCTGCCGAGAGGGCGTTTGGTACGACGGTGTTCACCACCGCTAACCTCGGCATCGGGAGGTGAAACCTCTCCACAGCAGACTTAGTCAACTCATAGATGTTCACGGCCTTGGCCTCGGTCTCCTCAGGGACGACGTCTATCCCATACATTGAGAAGACCTCAAGAGCCGTCTGGCGATCTATGCTCCTCCCGACCTTGAGGGTCCTCCTGTAGATCTCCTCCCTTATCTCCATCAAGCTCCTGATCCCTATCTCGGCGGGGATCTCCATCAAGACCCTCGTGGGGATGTGAAACTTTAGGATGTGAACGGTGGAGTTCTCCTGGTCTACTATCCAGTCTCCGGATAGTATGAGTATCCTGTGAGACAAAATCATTAATACGAATTGAAAGAGTAGGAAGGCTATTGGGATGTAAAATTTGAAGACCGGGAGGAATAGGGAACTTGCTAAGATGAAGGTGAGGTAAGAGAGCATCATGTTCCCCGTGAAGAGCGCATATATCATCTTCTTGCCTCGACTCAGCTCCCTCTCGTCGATCGCCTTCCCCCTACCAACCCATGCAAAGTAAGTTCTGCCCCTCGCGACGCTCTCCTCGAAGGTGATGACCCCCATCAATAGATGGGTCCTTATCCTATTAATGACGGTCATAGGCACGAGCCTGTTGCTGGGCCTCATCCTCACCTCGAGAGGCTTAACTCCCCGCACCTCGACCTCCATAGACCACTTCTTATGCCTCGGGATAGCCGTGAACTCCAATACCTCGACATCCCCCACCCGCGTCCTCCTGATATCTTTATAATACTGGGGATTTCGGTAGAGATAGTACTTCATGATGAAATCAAACAAAGCCCCAAAGGCCTCTTCTTGAAGTTCCGTATCAATGTAATATCGTAAACTCAACATCCTATCCAATCCCCGTCAAGAAACAATATATTTCATCAATATTTTAATATATGGCCGTTAAGTCCACTAACAAAGGGACCCTATGTTAACGCGTAAACAGATGATAATCGCAACTCTTTTGATGGTACTTATCACCTTCGCGGCCCATTTTTTGGGAAGATTGATTGAAGAAGTCGGCCCCGCAATGGTCGCATTATACACTTTAATTCTCTCTTTTGTGGGCGTCTTCATCCTTGTGATGTATTATAAACTTCGATTTGGAACAACGGCAAAAAGGGATGATCCTCGATGAGTGATGCTATTTCTTCTCCTTTTCGCTAACCCAGTTCTTCACGTACTCTGTTATGATCCTCTGACAAGCCCTGCTCACTGTAGTTCCCCACTCGGCGGCGATATTGTCCAACTCGACGACGATTGAGTGTTTCAGGCCGATGTACACAGGGACTGTATAGTCCTCCTTCTCTTCCTCTCCCATCCAGATCCACCTATTTTATTTAACCTATCAATCCTAACTTAAGGAGGGTGTTTGATATATAAATTTAACCATTTAAATTCTTAGTTCGACTTATATCGTTGAATTCTTCTCAAATTTCAAATATTCAATTAAAATAAAATCCTTGACCTATCGTTTAAGGGTGACAGAGCGCCTCATGACTTTAGGGGGTCTATCCCTCATTTGATGGTTCTTCTACAGACCATCTCTAGATTTGATTTATTACCTTCCTTGATCCCCTCAGTCACCCTTTTAGGATCTCCGTTCAGGTATGAGAAAGGGAAGGATAAGATGAGGAGAGGTTCATTTTTTTGCAGTTTGAGATAGTGCCCTCTTGTATAGTCGATCAAGGGCGTCCACCAGTTCCTCTACCGAGGGCTTCTTCGAGAGGGCTAAGGGGACGTTCTCGTGTCTGGCGAGCATCACGGCGAGGTCGTCTACTTTCTCGATCTTGCCGTGGAGCACGACGAGGCGTGGCTTGAAGGGGCTGATCTTTATGGCGATCATCGGTGATCTTCCCCTCGTCACCCCTGTGAAGATGAGGGCTCTCTCACTGGTGGAGCCGAAGAGCCTGTAGAAGTCGAGGCCTGAGAGGGTCTGGATGGCCTTGAGGCTGTCTATGATGGTGTAGCCGAAGATGTCGAGGTCCATCTCTTCCTCACCGACGAGGACATCCGCCTCTACGGCCTCGCAGATCTCACGCACCTTCACGGGTATGGTGAACTCCCGGATATCGATGAAGGCGTCGCTGGGGGCGAGGGTCATCCTGGCGAGGTTCTGGATGTAGTGGCCTCCCGTCCTCTCATCGATCTCGATGAGGGCCTCCACGAACCTCCTGATGAAGGCGGCGCCGGGAGACCGTCGTCTCCCGGCCTCGTAGTCGCTGATCACGGAGGGGGAGCGCCCCATCTCAGAGGCCATCTGTACCTGAGTTACCCCGAAGAGGGTCCTCCACTTCCTCATTGCGAGGCCGGGGTTGGGGGAGAGGACGATCTCCCCGGCGATCCTCCTGGCTATGAGTTCCTTAAGAGATCTATGCTCATCCATTAGTGAGATCCTCCCCTGTTAAACAATCGGGCGCCGGGGCTTTAAGTTAAGCGATAAAAAAAGGGGGTTAGAGGGCCTTCTCCAGGAGTCTCTCCCACTTAAGGTCGACCCACTCCTGTATCTCCTTGATGAGGTCGTCCCTCCTCTCGGGCCTGAAGAGGTGCCTGAAGCGTCCCTGTTTCTCGAGGTACTCCTCTATTGGCCTCTTCCTCTCCGGGTTCTTTGCGATGGAGAGGCTGGGGCTCGAGAGCGTGTACCTCGGCCTCCCCTCCTCCAGCCTGCACTCCCAGAGGGGGAAGAGGCAGGTTTGGACGGCGAGGCGTCCCAGGGCTATCGTCTGTTCAGAGGGGAATCGCCACCCTCTGGGGCAGGGGACGAAGGCATGGATGAAGGCGGGTCCCTCGGCCTCCAGGGCGCATCGCATCTTCCGGATAAGGTCAGTGGGGTAGGAGGCGCTCACGGTGGCGACGTAGGGTATCTCATGGGCCACGACGATCTCATCTATGGGCTTCTTCCACTCCCTCTTCCCTGGGATGACCCTCCCCGCGGGGCTCGTCGTCGTCGCCGCGCATCGAGGCGTCCCCCCGCTCCTCTGGATCCCCGTGTTCATGTAGGCCTCGTTGTCGAGGAGGACGTAGACGAAGTCGTGTCCCCGCTCAAGGGCCCCGCTGAGGGCCTGGAGGCCGATGTCGTAGGTCCCCCCGTCACCCGCGAAGGCGATGACGTCTATGTGCTCGTACTTCGCCAGGGGCCCACGCCCCTTCCTCTTCATGGCCCTGAAGGCGGCCTCTATCCCGCTGGCGTTCGCCGCGGCGTTCTCGAAGGCGGTGTGTATCCAGGGCAGGTCCCAGGCGGTGTAGGGGAAGATGGTCGTCGCCACCTCGAGGCACCCTGTCGCCGCCGTCACGATCGTCGGACCCCTCACGGCCTTGAGGACGAGCCTCGCAGTGACGGCCTCCCCGCACCCGGCGCAGAGCCTGTGCCCAGGGGCCAGGAGGTCGGGCTGCTTGGCCATCTCTCTCAGACTCATCTCACCCACCTCACTCCCTCAACCCGATGTATCTGACGAGCTCCAGAGGCCTCCCCGCCCTCCTGTCCTCCTCCAGGCTCTTGAAGACCTCCTCGAGCATCTCCATGGACATATCCCTCCCCCCGAGTCCGTAGATGTAGTCGGAGATGATGGGACGCTCCGCAGAGTCGTAGAAGGCGTTCCTCACCTCCATGAAGAGGGGGCCCCCAAGGGCGCCGAAGCTGGCGCATCTGTCCAGCACCCCCACAGCCTCGACGTGGGAGAGAGCCTTCAGGATCTCGTGCGCGGGGAAGGGCCTGAAGGCCCTGACCCTCAGGAGACCGGCCTTGACGCCTCGGCTCCTCAGCCGGTCTACCACAACCCTCGCCGTCCCCATCGTTGAGCCGAGGCCGACGACGGCGATCTCCGCGTCCTCGAGCCTGTAGGGGTGGAGGAGGCTGTAGGTCCTCCCCGAGATCCGCCCATACTCCCTTCCTACCTCCTCTATCACTGGGAGCGCCCTCTTCATCGCCTCCACCTGTGGCCTCTTGTGCTCGAAGTAGAAGTCGTAGAGGTCAAGGGGGCCCATGGTGATGGGGTGCTCCGGGTCGAGCCTGAACTCCGCCTCACCCAGGTGCCCCTGGACCCTCGGGAAGGATCTCTCCCCGATGAACTCCCTGACGACCTCGTCTGGCAGGGTCAGGACGTTCTCCAGCGTGTGGCTCAGGATGAAGCCGTCGAGGCAGATCATCACGGGGAGCTGGACCTCCGGGTGCTCCCCGATCCTCCAGGCCTGGATGGCGGTATCGTAGGCCTCTTGGCTGTTCTCGCAGTAGAGCTGTATCCACCCACTGTCCCTCGCCCCCATGGAGTCGCTGTGGTCGTTGTGGATGTTGATGGGGGCGCTCAGCGCCCTGTTGACCACGGCCATGACGATGGGTAGCCTCAGGGAGGCGGCTATGTAGGTCATCTCCCACATCAGGGCGAGGCCGTTGGCGGCGGTGCAGGTGAAGGCCCTTCCTCCGGCGGCCTCGGCCCCTATGCAGGTGCTGAGGGCGCTGTGCTCCGACTCGACGGCGATGAACTCCGTCTCCACCTCCCCATCGGCGACGTACTCGGAGAACCTCTCGACGATGATCGTCTGGGGCGTGATGGGGTAGGCCGCGACGACGTCTGGGTTGACCTGCTTTATCGCGTAGGCGACGGCCTCGTCCCCGTTGAGTCCCAATAATTTCTGCTCTACCACTGTCATCTCAGCCCCTCCTCACCATCTCGATGCACTTGACGGGGCACTCGGCGGCGCAGATGCCGCAGCCCTTACAGAAGTCATAGTCGACCTCAGGGTACCCGTCCCCCCTCATCCTTATAGCTCCCTCGGGGCAGTAGAAATGGCAGAGGGTGCATTTCGTGCACCTCCCAAAGTCGATCTTGGGCTTGAGGACCCCCCAGTCCCCCGTTTTATACTCCCTGCTCGACTTATAGGGAACGGCCCCATGCGGCAGCTCCCTCCATCCGGGTGCGCTCTTCTGTCCCGTCATCTATTCCTCGCCTCCCTATAGGCCTCTTGGACGAGCTTCACGTTCAGCTCTCCAACCCTCCCGGGGAACCTCTCCCTCACGGCCTCCAGCAGTGACTCGAGGCTTATGACCTCCCTCGCCCTCAGGAGGGCCCCGAGGACCGCCGTGTTCGTGATGGGGCGTCCCAGGATCCTCATGGCGAGCTCCGTGGCGTCGACCACCCAGACCTCGTTCTCCTTCAGGCCGAGCACCTTCCTCACCTCTTGGGGGCCCTCGCCGGTGTTGACCACAAGGAGGGTCCCCCGGCTCACCCCCTCGGCGACCCCGGGTCCCAGTAGGGTTGGATCTAGGACCACCACGATGTCCGGCTCATAGACCCTCGAGTGGAGGTTTATAGGCCTGTCGCTTATGCGGGTGAAGGCCTGGATCGGCGCCCCCGCCCTCTCCGGCCCAAAGGTGGGGAAGCTCTGGACGTGCTTCCCCTCCTTCAGCCCTCCAAGGGCGAGGAGTTGGGAGGCGGTCCACGCCCCCTGCCCTCCCCGCCCGTGGAACCTCACCTCTATGAGTCTCTCCTCCAAAGCACACCCCTCGACATCCAAAAGTCTTACTACAACTGAATATTAAAGTTATTGTAAGGTCAGGAGCGTTGGAAGCGACTAACTTCTCTCCCCTCCCATGACCAGCCGCCTGATCTTGTTAAGACGGTCCCTCTGCCTCCTCGCCTGCTCCGCGGCGGCCTCCGCGTACCTCTCCTCGGGCCAGCCCAGGACTGTGTAGGCGTAGTCGATGGACCGGGAGGCCGAGACGATCAATCCCTCCCCCCTCCTGTTGGCGCCGAGCCTGAAGGCGGTCTCTGGGTTGCCTCCCTGGGGGCCGAGTCCTGGGGCGAGGATGAGCCTCTCCTCCCCGATGATCTCCCTCACCTCCCCCAACTCCTCCTCGGCTGTGCACCCCACGACGAAGCCGTCCGCACCGTGCATGGCAGCGTCCCTCGCGATGAGCCTGTAAAGGGGCTCCTCTTCGACCTTCCTCGACTGGTAGTCCCGGGCCCCGGGGTTGGACATCCTGCAGAGGACGAAGACGCCCTTACCCGTGTCCTCGGCCCACCTATAGACCACATCGGTCCCCCCCTGATACCCGGGGAAGGGGCTGAGGGTCACGGCGTCGAAGCCCATCTCCTCGATCCAGTGCAGGCTCACGGCATTCGTGCTCCCGATATCGGTGATCTTCGCATCGAGGAGGGCGAGGCACCCTGCCTCCTTCACGGCGTCGACGATCTCCCCCACCTCCTCGAAGGGGAGGAGGGGGAGGACGTACCAGGCGTTCACCTTGATCATCGGCGTGTAGGGCGCTACGGCCTCGACGATCTCCAGAGAGAAGCGCCTCACCCCCTCCCTGAGGCCGTGCTCCTCGATGAGGTGCCTCGGGATCACGAACCTATCCCGCACAGAGGGAGGGACAGGGTCGAGGCCGACGCAGAGGAAACTCTCCTTCTCACTACTGAGTTCGTAGTATCTCCTAAGGAACTCCTCACCCAACTCAGCTCTCCCCTCTAATCCTCAAGACTTCTGTGACGGGACGCCTTAAATAGGCTTGCATCGAGGCGCCGTGAGGCATCTCAACCCTGAGGAAAAAGATGGAGGTTAGTCCGGGATCTTGAGGAGCCTCCTCAAGTTGGAGGTGGTCGCCTCCCCGACCTCCTCCGTGGTCAACCCCTTCAGCTCGGCTATCCTCTCGGCCGCCTTCACGACCCCTTCCGGGTTCCCCGTATCCGTCTCCGTCAGCAGCCACTCCAAGGGGATCTCCTTCACGGCCTCCCTCAAGCCCTCGTTCTCCGGCCTGGATAGCGCCCGGTCGGATACGGAGAGGTAGACACCGAGGTCGATGCACCTCCTTGCGTAGTCGAGGTCCCTGGAGAAGCCGTGGATGGCTCCCCCGATCTCAGAGACGCCCTCTTCCTCCAAGATCTCCAGCGTCTCGAACCCCTTCGCCCGGTCATGGACGATGACGGGGAGCCCACGCTCCCTCGCGAGCCCCAACTGCCCCCGGAGGGTCCTATACTGGACCTCCTCCTCTATGTACTCTGAGGTGAAACTCCAGCTGTGGGTCATCCTCCCAAAGAAGTCGAGGCCGATCTCGCTTATGGCGACGACCTCCCTCTCCCCGGCCAGCTCCCTCAGCCTCCTCTCCGCCTCCTCATCGTACTCGTCCGCGTACCAGGGGTGTATCCCCACGCAGGCCTTCACCGTCTCATATCTCTTGGCGACCTCAACCGCCTTTACGGAGGAGGGGAGGTCTATCCCGGCCGTGAGGATGAGGACGACGCCCGCCTCCTCAGCCCTTCTGACCACCGCATCGAGGTCACGCTCCCCTCTGACCCCCACCAGGTGTCCATGGGTCTCCACAAACATCTCTACCACCGGAGAATTCTCCATTCAACCCCTATATGAAGTTTCCAAGACTGACCGCCATGGCAACTACCAACGGGTTTCTGATCAAAGAATCCCCAATTTTCATCTCCGCGGGCTATGGTTATCGGCTTTACTCCTCAGTGCTGAGGCCTCTTCCGATACACTGCTATCCAGGGGCTCCCGAAGAGCCTCCTCTTCTCCTTAGTGGTCCTCCTATAGTCTCTTCCCCCTCCTTTCCTTCCATCTCGTGAAGGAGAGTAGGAGGGAGTAGGGCTTATGCGAATAAATATCGAGCCTGTTGGAGATAGGTACTCACAGTGTATCTCCGTCTCTCGCCGTAAAAGCCAAATCTCTCGACCAGCTTTCGCCAATCAGATGGATAGAGTTCCCGGAACGCCTCTATGAAATCGAGGACGTGAAGGTCTCCTTCTGCAACCTCTTGATCGTCTCCTCGATCTTCCACTCTTCAAGGAGGGTTTTACGCCCCAAATCGCCTAACTCCTGAGAGGATAGGGACTCAACCCCTCTCGATGACGAGTCTCGCAGAGGCTACGTCCATCTCAGCGATCCTCGAGTTCGGGAACCTCCGGACCTCCCCCATCACGTCCCTCAAGACCAAGTCCTCGCCCACCATCTTGGCGTAGATGACATCCCTGAAGATCTCCTTACCCTCCAAGAAGACCTTAAACTCGCACATAACCCTTCATCCCCATGATGCTAACGTCCGATCCCTAATATCCTTATCGTCAGAAACGCCCCCTCTCCTCCTTCCTGAGGAGGGAGGCCGCCCCCTCTATTATGCCTCTCGTCCAGTAGTACCCGACCCTCCCCAGGGCGAGGAGCAGGGGGGCGGCGAGGGGTAGGAGGAGGTAGAAGACCCTGACCAAGGGAGGGGGTCGAGTGTAGGAGAGGGCCTGGTAGATCCCCCCCACCGTCCTCCGCTTATAGGCGACCTCCTCCTCCAGGGTCTCGGTGCGGGTCGTCGTCACCCAGCAATCCCTGCAGAAGACCGCCCTGTAGCCCAGCTCGAGGGTCTTGAAGAGGATATAGGTATCCTCAGCCCTGCAGGGCTTGAGGGGGATCAACCTCTCAAAGAGCTCCCTGCGGAGGACCATCAGCTCCCCGCTCGCCGCTACTGGGACCCTCGACCTTATGGCGTCGAGGAGACGGTAGAACCTCGGCTGCGGCCCCCCCTCCACGACCACTCTGCAATAGACCAATCCGACCTCCTCATCCTGAAGGGGCTTTAAGGCCTCCGAGAAGTTGTGGATCTTCGTGTCCACGTCGTTCAGGCAGATGATCTCCGCCTCCCCGATGAGCCGGGCGCCGAAGTTTATCGCATCATACTTGCCCAGAGGCTTTCGATACACCGTATTCGGGGTGGAGAGCCGCTCCCCACAGACAATGATATAGGGGACGCCCAGGGCGTTGAGTTCCTCGATCTTCTCCTCAACCCCCCGCCCGTCCCTCGCGAGGACGAGGAAGAAGAGATCCATCCCTATCTCCGAGTCCTCTTCCCTAAGAGACGATCCAGGGCCAGGGCGCAGATCCTGAGGAGGATGATAAAGCCATGCCTCAACCCGAGCTTCTTCTTTCCAACCCTCTCCCTGTACTCTATAGGTATCTCAACGACCTCATACCTTCTCTCATTCAATATGAGATCGTTGAGTTCGCATTCGATATCAAAGCTTCTCGACCTCGGCCTCCAGCCCCTGATCAGATCATATCTAATGGTCCGGAGGCCGGTGAAGGGATCCTTCATACGCACGCCGTTAAGAAACCTATGGAGCACTGAGAGGATCCTATTCCCAATGTAATAGGGGTTTAGGAGGGCCTTGAGGGTGTCCCTGAAGCCCTTGATCCAGGTGGGGAAGCGGTTCCCCGTGACCATCCCCACCTTGGGGTTCTTCCTCAGGATCTCCACCATCTCGTCGATGTACCTCACGGGGTAGGTGTAATCCGCGTCTATCAGGGCTACGTACTTGGGGGAATAATGGTTCTTCTCGATATAGTCCAAGGCCTCCTTCAGGGCCGCCCCCTTCCCCCTGCTCCACTGGTCGAAGACTACGGCCCCGAAGCCCTCGGCGATCTTCCCTTGGACATGGCCTGGGGGGCGGCTCACCACGAGGATATGTGGGTCGATGTTCTCCATGATCTCTCCCAGGACCATCTTTAGTCCCTCGGGCTCATCATAGGCAGGTATTAGAATTAGCAGATCGCCGTCTTCTTCTTCCGTCATGGCCCCCAACTTAGAGAGTTTTACTTTATGTTACTTATATTCTTTGGTGATGAAGGATTCATATACATGGTCTCAGAGGAGTTCCCCGTAGAGGGATAGTATTCGCCGGGCCACGACGTCCCAGCTGAAGTACCTCTCCGCCCTCCTCCTCCCCTCCCTGCCGAGCCTCCTCTCCAGCCCCTCGTCCTCCAGTATCCTCAGCATCGCCTCCTCCAGCCCCTCGATGGAGCATGGGGGGACCAGGTAACCGTTCACGCCCTCCTCCACCAGGTCTGCCAGCCCCCCCACCCGGGTGGCGACCACGGGCCTCCCGGAGGCCATGGCCTCCAGGGCGGAGATGCCGAAGGGCTCGATGAGGGATGGGAGGACGAAGAGGTTTGACGAGGTGTATAGGGAGGGCATATCCCTGTTCGCCACGTAACCGAGCCAGAGGATCCTCTCCCTCAGATCCAGCTTTGATTCAAGTTGGAGGAGATAGGGCCTCTCGGGGCCGTCCCCCCTGATGCAGAGGACCACCTCCCTGTACTCCTTCAGCAGGCGGCTGAAGGCTTGGAGGAGGTATTTAACCCCCTTGTACCCTGTGAGGCGCCCCACGAAGAGGATCACCTTCCTCCCCTCGGCCTCCTCCATCAACGGCCCATAGGGTTCGGCCGTGGGGGTGAACCTGTCGGCGTCCACCCCGATGGGGATGACCTCGATCTTCCCCTCCTCCACGCCCTTCTCCTTCAAGTAGGACCTCGCCGCCGTGGAGATGGCGATGATCCGCTTGGCGGTGCTCAGCACAAAGCGTCCGTAGAGGGCCTCGGAGAGGCGTAGGCCGAGCCTCTTGAGGGGGTCCCAGGGCTTATAATACAGATGCTGGCTCACCACCAAGGGTACTCCCCGGCTCCTCGAGGCGAGGGCGGCGTAGAGGGAGCAGAGCTGGAAGGGCTCGCTCGTCTGTATAACGTCGAGGTCCTCATCGAGGAGCCCCGGGAGCATGGATGGAGGGACCGGGAGCTCCCTCAGGTCGAGGAGGGCCCTGAACCTCCGGATGCGGACTTTGTGGTGAGCTTCCTCCTCGTCGACACTCAACCTATATCTGTAGGGCGTCCTGTCTGAGGTGAAGATTGTGACCTCGTGACCCAGCTTCACGAGGGCCCTCGAGAGTTCGTATTCGTACCCTCCACCGAAGGCGGCTGAGCAGTAGGGGACGACTTGGGCGATCCTCAAGGCGACCAACTTTCAAGGAACTCAAGGGGATGAGACCTCTAAAATCGTTACGGGTGAGGGGGTGGGGTGATCCCCCTCCGGGTAGACGACCCGGAACCTACCGGTATCCAGGAGGGCTTGGACGTGGGTCTCGTTGAACTTCTCCTTGTCGAGTATGGCCTTTGCGCCGATGTATATGTAGTCGATGCCGTTCTCCCTCAGGAGGTCATAGATCCTCGGGTCGGAGGGGGTCTGGAGAGACAGCCGGGTCAGGTTCCGCCCCAGGATCACCATCTCCGGGTTATTCATGACCGTCTCCAAGGGGAAGACCCTCCTCCCCGTGAAGACGGGGATCCACTGCCCTGCATCGGCATCTGAGACGAAGAAGAGGGCGTCCTCCGGCGTGTGATTTCCTATCCAGAGGAATGCTTCCATATCCTCCCCCGTCACGGGCGAGGCCCTCAGGGGGACACGGCTCATCTGGACGCATCGATACGCAGCATCGGGGAGGAGGAGCAGGAGGACCACCACGAGGGAGAGACTCCTCCAGCGGGGCTTGAAACCCGATAGGGCCTCTTGGAGTCTATTGAGGCCGAGGCCTCCCAGGAGGGTAAGGGGGAGAACCATGGCGAGGGCGAAGCGCTCCGGGAAGAGGAGGTTCCAGAGGGGGAACTTGATGTGGTAGAGGCCGAAGGGGTTGTTCTCGTTGATGAGGAAGAGGAGGAAACACCAAGAAGCGAGGTAGAACCCTTGGGCCCTGTTCCTTCTCCACGAGGAGAGGAGGCCCAATAGTCCCAGAAGGGTGATGGTGGGGCTCCAGAGGTGGGCGCAGAGGAGGGGGAGGTCCAAGAGGGAGTGTGGGAGGTCGTACCTCTTGAGGAAGGTGTACTCCTCGGCGGCCCCCCAGCCGAAGATGCCGGGCGGGAGTACCTCAGTTGAGCCCAGGGACTCGAGGAGGGCTGGGACGTAGAGGGGGGAGACGAGGAGGATGGAGGCTGCGAGGGGCAGGAGGCAGATGCCCAGGCTCCTTACATCACGTCTCAAGAGAACCCTGAGGAGGATGGGGAGGAGGAAGGCCAGGAGGTAAACGACTGAGAGGACCTGGGTGAGGAGCATCCCGGCCATCAGGACGGAAGCGAGCACCGGGTCCTCACGGCCCCGCCCACCTCTGAGGATGTTCAGCATCAGGGAGAGAGTTGCGGGGAGGAGGAAGTAGGCTGCGACGATCTCCCCATGTCCACCCCACTCGGCGAAGAGGAGGGGGGTCGGGGAGACGACGCCGATGAGGAGGGAGGAGAAGGCCGCCGTCCGCCCCGCCCTATATAGCTTCTTGGCGAGGACGTAGAGGGAGAGGGGCGTGAGGCCGCTGTAGAGCATCGTGGTGAGGAGGACGACCTTCGGGACCGCCACACCCGTGAGGAGGTGGAAGAAGGCTGCGAGGGCCTCGAAGCCCTCCATGAAGAGGTGGGAATCCCTCACGATGTTCCACCCGGGGAGGGTGTAGCGCCCCCAGGACTGGGTGTACCCCCCCTCCTCCAGGATCCTGAGCGTGAGGAGGGAGTAGAGCTTCGGGTCATCGCCGCCGTGGACGTAGAGGCCGAGGGAGGGGATGAGCCTGAGGAGGAGGGAGAGGACAAGGATAGAGAGGAGGGGGAGCTCTCTGGAGAGGCCGCGGAGTCCATCTCCTCCCCCCCTCTCTCGAAGGGTGTGGAGCAGCACCAGGGCGAGGGAGGAGAGGAGGAGCAGATAGACTGAGGTCCTGTTCAGCAGGTGGCCGAGGGAGGTGAGGAGGAGGGTGAGGAGGGGTATGAGGGCTGTCCCGAGGGAGAGATCGATCCCCAGGGAATCGAGGAACCCATGATCTCCCAGGGACCCCCCTCCAAGGAGTCCACGGACGAGGATCCTCAGGGCTCGGCCGAGGGAGAGGAGGGAGAGGAAGAAGAGGAGGGAGAAGTACAGGGCCTCAAGGGGGGTTAGGGGAGACAAGGCGGGTCATCCCCTCAGGGTTTGGTAGACCTCCTCCAACCGATCCACCACCTCATCCCATGAGAGGAAGCGGTGTTGGATACGCCGCTTGTCTGGCGTCCAACCCGAGGAGGCCTCGAGGATCCTGTCGGCCACGGCCTCTGGGTCGAAGGGAGGGTCGACGCCAAGGGCGAGGCCCTCCTCGACGTAGGTGGATAGGGCCGCGGCCCTCGCGAGGACTGTTGGGAGGCCGATGGTCATGGCCTCCACCGCTGCGATCCCGAAGGCCTCGTCCGTGGAGAGGAGGAGGAAGACCTTGGAGGAGGAGTACTCCTCGTAGAGTTCCTCCTCCGTCAGATCCTCCTTCCACTCTATTAGTTCGTCCACCCCGATCCTCTCAGCCATCCTCCTCAGCTGAGGCTTGTGGGGTCCTCGGCCCACGATGGTCAGTCTCACGTCCCATCCCCTCTCCCTGAGCACCCTGACCGCCTCTATCGCCTTGTCCAGGTTCTTGTAGGCCTCGATCCGGCCGACGTAGAGGATCTTCAGTCCATCAGCTCTTGGGTGCCACTTGACCCCTCTCAGCCTCTCCATGTTTATGCCATTGGGTATGACGAGAGTCTTGGGGGCGGATTCTGGGAAGTCCCTCTGGACCAGCATGCGCTCATACTCTGAGACGCAGAGGATCCTGTCGGAGGCTGAGACGATGGTCTTGAGGGCGGTCCTCTTGTAGACCTGGAAGAGTGTCTCCCTGAAGGGTGTGTGGGCGTGGCCGTGGTAGTGGGGGGAGACCACGAGTCTCCTGCTCCCCTTCGCCCGTGCCGCTACGAGGGAGGGGAGGGCATGGAAGCTGTGGGCGTGGAGGATATCGCCCCCACTTCTCTCCAACTCCCTGTAGAGGCCGAGCGAGAGGTAATAGGAGTCGCTGGGGGCGCGGAGGCGCCTCACCTCCACGCCCTCCAGGACCTCCCGCCTCGGCAGTCGCCCCGAGGGGTCCGTGGTGACGACGAGGACCTTGTATCCCCTGGCTGAGAGCCTCACGGCGACCTCCTCCACGGCCCTCTCGATACCGCCGCGGTAGGGGCGATACCTCGGCGTCACATAGACGATCTTCAACCCAGCACCCTCAGGACCCTACAACCCTTCTTTAAAGGAGTTCAATTCCTTAATAATTAAACCCCCTCCAGCCTTGACACCTACGAGAGGTGGTATACAGCGTAGGACCCGTTTGAGAAGACCTCCCTGAAGGGACCCCCCTCCCGCTGGAGGAGGTTGAAGATCTTGAACCTCTGGGTGAGGAAAAGGTAGGCCTTGTAGATCATCTCCTGTTTCAGGGCCTTATAGGTCGTTATACCCGTGTCGCCTCCCTGGGTGGGCTCTGGGACGATGAAGTAGGTGATACCCCTCTCCCTCAGAGTCTTCACGATCGTCTCCTCGTCTTGGGTCAAGAGGAGGTCCTTGAGGCCGTATAGCCCTCCAGGGGTGAAGAGGTAGAGGACCTCGTGATCCATGAGCAGCCTCATCGGCTCGGGAGTGAGGGAGACGACGACCTCCCCCGGAGGGACCTCGCGTTCGATGAAGGCACCCAGCCCCTGGGCCTCCTCCCAGGAGAAGACTCCCCCAATAGCCGCCTCCTTGAAGACCCCGACTATCCCCCTGGGCGCTATGTAGAGGCTGAAGGTGATGAGGAGTCCTCCCAGGAGGGCCGCCGAGGCCAGGGTCCTCTTTCTCTCATCGATCCCCAGGTGGAGATGGTGCCCCCAAATCCCCTTGACTATGGAGGAGAGGAGGGCGGGGGGGAGGATGAGGAGGGGGAGGAGGGAGAGGGCGAGGCCCTCTAAGAGGGGGAGGCTGAGGTAGAGGGCCCTTACATAGAGGGATGAGAGGGCCTGGGGTAGCAGACCCCAGAGGTCCAGGTAGTAGAGGAGGTAGTATCCGAAGAGGGAGAAGACAGTGGTCAAGACGAAGACCCTGGGCTCCCTGTCCTCCCCCAAGAGGTGGCCGACGAAATCCTCCAGTCTGCCGTAGATCTTCATCATCCCGACGGCGCAGAGGATGGAGAGGAGGGGTAGAACTTGGATGAGGTAGTTCGTCGAGTAGTTGAAGAGGAGGAGCCATGTGACGTAGGACACGGCGGCCCAGGGGGAGAGGAGAGTGTTTAGGGGGCTCCTCCCTCGGATGAGGGAGAGGAGGCCGGAGACCTTGAAGAGGAAGAGGAAGATCCCGAAGTCGAAGGAGAGGAGCGGGACCAGGGCGGTATTCAGGAGGCTCCCGACGTGGGAGGACTCCCCAGCTGGCCTCCAGTAGACCTTGGAGATCTCATGGAAGAGGTCCCCCACGAAGTCGTCTGAGAGGGGGCTCGTGTGGAAGATTGGTCCGAGGTTAGGGTAGACGGGGTCGCCGAAGAGGAGGAAGTTGCGGAGATACCAGGGGAGGCTGAGGGAGGCCAACGCGAGGACGATGAGCAACGATCGAAGCCTCTTACCCCCGGCGCCCTCATCCATGGCCGCATCCCGGTTGATGAGGAGCACCCCCGCCATCACGAGGACGCCGAGGGCCAAGAGGGGGAGTCCCCCACCCCCGATGAGGAGACCCGAGACGCCTACTGAGAGGGCGATAAAACCCACCAAGATCGCCTGTTGTCTCCTCTCCCCCGAGAGGATGGCGTGAATGAGGAGGAGGGTTAGGAGGAGGACGTAGAGGCAGTAGGAACGGGAGAGGATGGCCAGGGAGGAGGAGAGTCCGGAGACGACCGCCATCCTGTGGTCTCCCTTCCTCTGGGAGAGATGGTATGTATAGAGGGCCGTGGAGAAGAAGAAGAGGGCGAAGAGGTCGGCGGAGTAGAGATAGGAGAAGGCGAAGCACTTCATGAAGAGGGGGGTCGCGGTGAAGACGACGGCTGAGAGGGTGGAGGTCCGCCTATCGAGGGCTATGCGGGCTATGGCGTAGACGCAGAGGGTGGAGCCGAGGCCGAGGAGGAGGGGGATGAGGGCGAGGACCCGGTGATCCGTGCTGGAGGTCTGGAAGAAGAGGGTTGAGTAGAGGAGGGAGGGGAGGGGGGGCTTCGCCACGGGCTCCCCGAGGTTATAGTAGGGGTCGTAGGCAGGGATGAGGTCACTCTGGTAGATCATCCGGGCGAGGGGTATGTAGTAGCTGCAGGCCGTCCACCCCACGGCGTCAACGACGAAGATGTTCAGGGCGGAGTAGAGGAAGACGAAGAGGGGGACCGCGAAGAATATCAGTCCTTCGAGGCCGCCGAACCTAAGGGCGCCTAAGACCTTTGCCCTGACCCCTCTTTTGATCTCATCCCACCTCACCTCAACCCTTCTTCTGGCGACGGCGAGGGCGAAGAGGAAGGCGGTCGCCAGCCAGATGCCCGGCAGGAGGACCCTGGCGTAGAGGGAGGGGAAGCCCCTTAGATAGGGGCCCAGAAGGGCCGTGGGCAACACGGTCAGGGCGGACCCCAGGACGAGGGCGGAGAGGGAGAAATCTATAGCCCCGACATCACCCCCTCTGAAGAGCAGCCTTGTCAGGAGGATGCCTGGGAAGAGGAGCATCACGAGACTCAGAGCCCATCCCAAGGGAGCCGGCCACAAGAAAACTCTCACCACAGGCGATTTTGATCTGGTTTAAGTTATCCACTCCTTAAAGGCTTTATAAGACTCCCTCTCCCCCTCGACCCGAAACAGCCGTCACCCCCCTACCACAGGGGAGGGGGCCAGAGGTCCACAGGGGCTCCCCCCTTGAGGTAGACCCTCGGCAGGAGCGGGCTGAGGCCGATCAGGACCTTGTAGGTGGACGTTCCTGCCTTCCAGGCGACTCTACTCAGGGATGTCTCCCCATCGCCGCCCAGAAGGAGGGCCTCATCTCCTTCCTCCACGTCGCCGAGGCCGTCGAGGCTCACGACGAAGTGGTTGGCGGAGACCCGGCCGATGATCTCTGCCTCTCGGTCTCCCAGTAGGATCGAGCCCTTGTTGGAGAGGGTGTGAGGGTAGCCGTCGGAGTACCCAACGTGGATCGTCGCCACCCTCATCCTCCTCTCCGCCATGTAAGCCCTGAGGTAGGAGACAGAGTCCCCCGCCTCCAACCACTTCACGAGCTCGACCCGGGCCTTAAGCCTCAACGCGGGCCTCAGCTCCACCCTCCTCTCCTCCTCAGCCCTCTCAGAGGGGTAGTAACCGTAGAGGATGATCCCCGGCCTCACGGCATCCAGGTAGGCCTCCGGGAGGGAGAGGAGGGCGTCGCTGCTCGCCATATGCCTGAGGGGGACCTCGACGCCGGACCGCCTCAGGGAGGCGTCTACCTCCAGGAACCTCCGGAGCTGGACTTCGTCGAAGGGCTTCGCCTCCGTGAAGGTGGAGAAGAGCCCCTCGACGACCAGCCCGGGTAGCCCGCTAATCCGCTTGACGAACTCCGCTGCCCTGTCGTACCTCACCCCGACCCTCCCGAGCCCCGTATCGACCTTAACGTGGACCCTCGCCGGCTTTCCTACCTCCTCAGCGGCCCTCGAGAGCCTCTCAGCCGCCTCTAACGTGAAGACCGTCTGGGCGATCTCCTCTGAGACAACGGTCCTGAACTGTCGGTCGGAGAAGAGGGGGTCCATGTTCAAGACGCCACACTTGAGCCCCGCCCCCCGGATCGCGAGGGCCTCCTCCAGCTTCGCCACGAGGAAGGTCTCCACCCCCTCCTCCATGAGGAACCTGACGATGGGTATGAGGCCGTGTCCGTAGGCGTTCGCCTTGACCACAGGGATGATCCCTCGGTCGCCCACGAGCTCCCTGATCTGGGAGAGGTTATGCCCGATACTGTCCAGGTCCACCTCGATCCAGGAGGAGAAGCCCTGGACGCGCTCCCAGATCTCATCAGGGCTGAGACCGCTTATCGATGTCTTGAACATCCAATACCTCCTTTCCCCCTTCATAGGATCTTAGTCAGTTCTCTCTTTATTAGGTCGACGGCCTCCCTCAGGTCCTTGGACTTAAACCCTCCTCCAAAGGCGAGTTTCTCCCTCCCCCCACACCTCCCGCCGAGAAAGCGGCAGCCCTTCTCCAGTAGGGGGATCACGTTGAAGCCGAGGTCGTCGCTCCTCCCCATGACGAGGAAGCCTGAGAGGTCCCCGAGGACCACAACGGTATTCCCCTCCTTCCTCAGGTCCGCCGCCCTCTTCACCAGCTCCCTCCTATCGAGGCCCTCGAAGACCCCGGAGTAGACCCGTACTCCTCTCACCTCCTCATATTTCAGGTTCTCCAAGGCCCTCTTACTCGCCTCCCTCATCCCCCTCCTCAGCCTCTGGGCCTCCTCCCTGAGGTTCCTCGCCGTCTCCTCAGCGATCTCCGGGGTCGTCCCGAGGATCTCGACGAGTCTCATGGCGAGCCTCTTCGACTCCAGGGCGTATTCCCAGGCCCTCTCCCCGACCTCGAACTGGATCTCGTACTCCCCCCTCCTGGTCTTCCTGAAGCCCTTTACGACGATGAAGCCGATCTCCCCGGTCCTCTGGACGTGCTCCCCCTTACAGGCCACGTAGTCAAAGTTCTCGACCTCGACGATCCTGATCTGCTTATCCTTGATCAGGTCCCACCTCCCCCTCAGCCTCCTCCCGTATCTTCTCCTCACCTCCTCCCTGTCGCCGACGACGACCCTTATCCTCCTGTCCTCCCGTATAACCCTGTTCGCCAGCTTCTCCGCCTCCAACACCCCATCCCAGTCGATCTCACCGCTGTATCTCACGAAGAGCTGCTTCTTCCCAGGGCCCAGGACGACCTTTACGGACTCCATCCCCCTGAAGACCCTCGATAGGGATTGGAAGAGGACGTGCTCCCCTGAATGGGCCCGGGCCTCCTCTGAGACAGGCATCTCACGGAGGAATCCCACGACCTGACTTATCTCATTTGCCTCCGCTCGAAGATCGGAGGAGGCGGGGTCCCCGGGGCTCAGGCGGTCCGCGGATAGCCGAGCGTCGCATCGGGGTAGACCGCGACCCTGGCGCGCCCCGGATAGTTGTTCCTTAACTCCTCCAGGACCTCCACCCAGGTCTTCACCCAAGTGACCTGTTCCGGGAGGCCGAACTTCATCTCGAGGGTCCGCTCCCTGTAGGGCGAGTATATGATCAGCCTCCTCCCCCTCTGAAGCGGTCTTCTGGGCCTGGGTCCCCAGAGCCGCCCCCCATGCCATTTCCCGTGGCGCCCGAAGATCCAGTGGTTGATCTCGCCGTCTGGGGCGTTGGGGATGAGGACGATCGTTCCGTCCTCCTTCACGGAGGTGTAGGCGGCCCACATCGCGATGTGGGGCTCGTTCGCCCGGGCGTAGGCGTTCACGACGACTATGTCCATCTCCCTCGGCGTCTCCGTCGCGTGCTCCCTGTAGGCCCTCTGCGCCCCGAGCCTCTGCTCCTCGACGAAGTCCCCTGCGAAGAGGGCTATGGGCTCCCGCCTCAGGTTTATAACCATATCGACCTTGAAGTCGAGGCCCGCCATCCTCGCGGCCTCCTCCGCGTCCAGGCGCATCACGTTCCCCTCGTTTCTCAGGTACCCCGTGGAGGGATGGGGTCTCCTCCCAGCCCCGAAGCCGCCGACATCCCCATGGTTGTGCTGGATGGTCTCGATCCCCGCTACGCCGGGCATGATGATCTTCCCTCCGCCGCTGAAGCCCATGAGCCTGTGGAAGAGGATCGAGCCGATCCCGATCTTCAGGTCGCACCCCATCACCTCCGCATTGACCTTCACAGGCGTCCCCCTACTTGTCTCCCCGAGGTCCTCGAGGTTGTCGTAGGGGTTATGATTATAGACGGGATAGCGCTCGACGACCTCCTCCCCCAGCTTCTTCACGAAGTCGAGGCGGCCATGGGGGCCGTGAGACCCCGTCGCCATGATGAGGCGGACGTTCTCATCTGGTATCCCCGCCTTCTCCAGGGTCTCGAGGATAAAGGGGAGGACCCTGTATGTCTTGGTGGGTCGGGTCATGTCGTCGAAGAGGATGACGACCTCCTCATGCCCCTCCGCCAGCCGGGAGAGGGGCTTCGTCCCCACGGGGTTCTCCAGCGCCGCCCTGATCTCCTCGTCCCGGAGCCCCCGCTTCCCCTCCCCCTCCATCCTACACCTCGTGACCTCCCATCGCTCCGGGAAGAGCAGCTCAAGCGGCTGATCGCCATACCACTCGAGGTTAGGGACGACAACCCTCTTCAAGGCGAGAAACCCCATTAGAGACTCGACCTGTCCCTATATTTAATTTGCCCCAGCAGAAGGATCGAGGGGAACGGCTTCTCAAAAACGTTAATTACCCCATCCGGAGATATTTCATCGGTGCTGAGTATGGGTGATGAACGTGAACTCTTAATGATCCCCGGTCCCACCATGGTCTCCCCGAGGGTCTTGAGGGTCATGGCGAAGCCCGTTGTGAGCCACGTGAGCGGCGAGTTCGTCGAGGCCTTCAGGGAGGCTCTTGAGCTCACGAGGAGGCTCTTCCTCTCGGAGGGGAGGGTCTTCATCCTCTCTGGGTCGGGGACCCTCGGGATGGAGGCGGCGATAGCTAATGTCGTCGAGCCGGGGGACAGGGTTCTCTGCGTGGAGAATGGGTTCTTCGGCGAGAAGTTCAAGGACCTCGTCAGGGCCCATGGAGGGGAGGTGGACCGCCTCACCTTTGAGTGGGGGGAGCCCGTCGACGTGGGGTTGGTGAGGGAGAGGTTGGAGGAGAAGCCCTACAAGGCCTTGACGGTTGAGCACGTCGATACCTCGACGGGGATCGCGAACCCCATCGATAAGGTCGGCGAGGCGGCGAGGGACTTCGATGCCCTATACATCGTCGACACCGTCTGCGGCATAGGCGCGATGCCGGTGAAGGTGGACGAGTGGGGCATAGACGTCTGCCTCACGGGGAGCCAGAAGGCGATAGGGGCTCCCCCGGGGCTCACCCTCCTCACCTTCAGCGATGATGCCTGGAGGGTCGTTGAGGGGAGGGAGACGCCGGTGACCGACTACTACGCCGATCTGAGGAGGTGGCTCCCCGTGATGGAGAACCCGCAGAGGTACTTCGCAACCCCCTCCGTCCCGCTGCTCCTGGCCCTGAGGGAGGCCCTCCGCATCGTAATGGAGGAGGGATTGGAGGAGCGGTGGAGGAGGCACGAGGTCATAGCCGAGGCCGTCAGGAGGGGGGTCCAATCCCTGGGGCTGACCCTCTTCCCGAGGGAGGGGTACAGGGCCAACTCCCTGACCGTCCCAGAGGCCCCTGAGGGGGTGGCGGAGCAGGAGGTGAGGAGGCTGATGAGGGAGAAGTACAGGGTCATCGTCGCCGGCGGCCTCGGGAGGCTGGCCGGGAGGACCTTCAGGATCGGACACATGGGGACGGTGACGGCGAACGACGTGGTCGCGACGCTGGCGGCGCTGGAGATGTCCCTGATGGAACTCGGATACCCTGTCGAGGCGGGGACGGCGGTGGGGGAGGCGGAGAAGCAGCTCACCCGCCTCTGAATCCCCTAAAACTCCCTGTAGGCCTCTGCCAGGGGGTGGCCGAGGCAGGTGAGGGAGAAGGCCTTATACCAGCCGAAGGGCGACTTATGGGCCTCGAAGCCCTCCTCTACAAGGCGGTCCCTGAGCCTCTTCATGAACTCCTTCGCCGACCTGGCCGAGCCCAGGTTCTTAGATAGGTGGGCGTAGGGGTAGAGGAGGAGCCTCCTACACCCCAGGCGCGAGGTATCGACCCTGAGGCTCTCGACGAAGCTCTCGATGAGCGCCTCGATGCGGTGCTCATCCCCCTTCTCGAAGCAGATGAGGCAGACGAGGACGTTCTCGAGGCGCTCCTCCCTCGGCTCCGCCGGCCTCTCCGCGACCGGCGTCTCCCTCCTGACGGAGTAGCTGAACTCCGAGCAGTGGAGCTGTAGGACCCTCATATATCCACCGAAGGTGGATACTTGGAGGAGATATTAGAGCCTTCTGATAAAAAAGAGGGGGGCCTTCAGTACCAGGGTAGCTTCCCCATCTTCTCCAGCTCGAGCCAGGACCTCCAGTCCTCCTCCACGACTCTCTGTATCTCCGCGATCTCCTCCTCCGTCAGGTGCCTGAACCTCCCCTGGAGCCTGAGGTACTCCCCGATGGGCTTTAGTTTCCTCGGCTTAAAGTTGATCCTCAGCCTTCCCTCCTCGATCTCCAGGAGGGGCCAGGCGCCTGTCTCCACGGCGAGCCTCGCGACCTCCACGGTCTTATCCACGGGGAAGTACCAGCCCGTCGGACAGGGCTGTTGGATGTGGATGTAGGCGAGGCCCCTCCCGGCAGCGGTGATCTCCGCCGCCCTCTTTACCTTCCTTCTCAGGTCCGGGAGGTAGGCGATGGAGGCAGTCGCGATGTAGGGTATCCTATGGGCGGCCATGATGAGGACCATGTTCTTACGCCGCTGCCCCTTCCCCCTCCATAGCTTCCCCACGGGCGTGGAGGTGGTCCTCGAGAAGAGGGGCGTGGAGCCGCTCCTCTGAACCCCCGTGTTCATGTAGGCCTCGTTGTCGTAACAGATCCAGATCATGGACTCCCCCCGCTCAGCCGCCCCGGAGAGGGCTTGGAGGCCGATATCCACCGTCCCCCCGTCCCCCGAGAAGCCGATCACGGCGATCCTGCCGGTCTTCCCCTTGATCCTGTAGGCGCGGAAGACACCCGTCTCATAGGCGGGACCC
Organism: Candidatus Bathyarchaeota archaeon; assembly: GCA_003601775.1. Lineage (GTDB taxonomy): Archaea > Thermoproteota > Bathyarchaeia > TCS64 > PIYN01 > PIYN01. Next base: position 39,584 of record PIYN01000014.1, on the reverse strand, counting down.
GCCGCATAGTTGGCCAGGACCCAGGGGACGGAGACCTGCGCGGAGTAGTTGACCGTGGCACAGCTCGGAGGGTTTATGACGACTGTGTTGAGGCCCAGGACGTCCAGGATGTTCCTGAGGGCGATGCTCGCACCGCAGCCGGCGCACCCGCCGCTCGAGGGGTAGATGGGCATCTTCTCCATGGGCACGGGGCCGCGGGAGGGCGGAAGTGGGTGCTCGACGAACTCGACCTCCCTCTCCACACGACCCGTCTCCAGGACCCTATGGACCTTCCTCCCCATCGCCATGAAGTCCTCCACCGAGATATCATCGCCGCCCATACCAGCGACGAAGTTCAGGAGCTTCGGCCTCTCCTCGAGGCTATAGAGCGCCGACTTCAGGTCTGCGAAGACCCCGCCGCCTCCCGTCCCATGGAGGACCATCCTATCCACCACCCCTATGACGTTGACCTCCTCAGCGATCCTCCTGAACTCCTCCTTTGGGAAGGGCCTGAGGGCCCTCAGCTTCACGAGGCCGATCCTCTTTCCCTCCCTCCTGAGCCTGTCCACAGCCCTCCTCGCCGCCGTCGTCATGGACCCCATCGTGACCAGGACGGCCTCGGCCCCCTCGCACTTGTACTCCTCCAGGAGGCCGCCGTACCCCCTCCCGAAGATCTCCCTGAACTCCTCGTCCACCTCCTTTATGACCCTCTTCGCGTCCCCCAGGACCTCCTCGAAGAGCCTCCGGTAGGTCGTGTGGAGGGCAGGGGGGAGCCCCGGGGCCGGCCACTTATCGCTTATGGTCGGGTCCACAGGATACTTCGCCACATAGGGGGGTAGGAACTCGTCCACGACCTCCTGGTCTGGTATCAGCACCTTCTCGTAGGAGTAGGAGAGGTAGAAGCCGTCGAGGGACATCATCGCAGGGAGGAGGACCCTGGGGTCCTCGGCGACCCTGTAGAGCTGTATGACCGTATCGAGGCACTCCTGGTTGCTCTCCGCCATGAGGACGATCCAGCCGAGGTTGAGCTCCGGCATGATATCCGAGTAGTCGGGGCCGAGGGCCCAGTACCAGCCGAGGGTCCTGTTCGCCACCGCCATGACGATGGGGGTCCGGTAGCCTGGGGCCTGGGCTATGCACTCGTGCATGTAGGCGACCCCCTGGGAGGAGGAGGCCGTGAAGGCTCGGGCGCCGGCGAGGGAGGCGCCTATGGCCATACCCATGGCGCTGTGCTCCCCCTCGGCCTGGATGTACTCCGCCTCCAGCTCCCCGTTGGCTATGAACTCCCCTATGTACTCGACGATGGTGGTCTGGGGGGTGATGGGGTAGATCGGGACTACCTCGACCCTTGAGAGCTTCACGCCGTAGGCGACGGCCTTATTCCCCGGCATCACGTCGAACTCGGTCATATCCTCACTCCTCCCTCACCATCTCTATCGCCCCTGCGGGACATTCATTGGCACAGATGCCGCAGCCCTTACAGAAGCGGAGGTCAATGACGGCCCCTTCCTCTCCCCTTCCTATCGCCCCCTCGGGGCAGTACATCACGCAGAGCCAGCACTTCCTACACTTACTGGCATCGACGACCGGCCTGAAGGTACGCCAGTCGGCGACGTACCGCCCTCCGACGCTCCTCCCTCCCCGGAGCATCAGCCCCTTCACCTCGGAGACCTCACCCTTCGCCAAGACCAAGACGGCAACCTCCTAAGGCTCCCAGATTCTGACCCTCTCATAACCCATCTCGGCGGCCTTCACGTTCAGCTCGGCGGCCTCGCCCTGGAACCTCTTCCTGATCGCCCTCTCCAGAGAGTTCAGGCGGAGGAGGCCGGTCGTCTTAGCGAAGGCCCCTAAGAGGGCCGTGTTGGGGATCGGCCTCCCGAGGATCTCGATCCCTATTGCGGTGGCATCGACGACACCCACCTTAGAGAGCTTCACCCCGAGGGAATCCGCGACCTCCTCAGGTTCTTTACCGGAGTTCGCCACGGCTACCCCCCCTTCCTTCAGCCCCTTGATCACGCCGGCGGCCCCGACCATCCTCGGGTCGAGGATGAAGAGGTACCTCGGCGTGTAGACCTGGGCCCTCGTCGCCTCCTCCGGGTCTCCTATCTGGACGAAGGCGACGACGGGTGCACCTCTCCTCGACGCCCCGTAGAAGGGGAAGGCCCTGCAGAACTTTCCCTCGTAGGAGGCCGCTATGGCCATCAGCTCCCCGCTTACGACGACGCCTTGTCCACCCCTCCCATGAAGCCTTATCTCCTCGATCAAGGGAGATCCACCCTCAAGCCTCCTATGGGAGTCCCAAGGGTTAAATATAGTGCTTTTGATTTAAGGGTTGGAGAGCATCGGGAGATGGTTGGGAAGGATAGGTTCTTCTCAGACCTCGGGAGGAGCTACAAGCCCGGGATCATCACGGAAATCGTGTTGGCGGCCTTCGAGATGGCGAAGAAGGGGAAGAAGCTCATCTCCCTCACCGGAGGGAGCTACGACCCCCCCTCCCTGCCAGTCGCCGAAATCAGGGAGGTGCTCCAGGAGGTCCCCGATACTGCATGGAGGGAGATCCTCCAATACGGCTCGAATCAAGGGTATTGGAGGCTGAGGGATGCCCTATCAAAGTTCATGAAGGGGAGTGAGATAACCGTGGACCCGGAGAGGGAGGTCCTCGTGACGACGGGGTCCCAGCAGGCCCTCGACCTCATCTCCAGGGTCTTCATAAATGAGGGCGACATCATAGGCGTCGGTTCACCCACCTACCTGGCGGCCCTCTCCGCCTTCAAGCAGTTCTCCCCCCGGTTCCTCACCATCCCCGTCGGCGATGAAGGCCTCAATCTGGGAGCTCTGGAGGAGGAACTGGAGAGGCTTAGGAGAGAGGGTAAGGGCATGAAGATGCTCTACGTGGTTCCCTCCTTCCAGAACCCCACGGGGGTCGTCATGCCTCAGCCCAATAGGAGGAGACTGCTCGAGATGGCGGAGGAGCATGACTTCCTCATAGTGGAGGACAACCCCTATGGGTACATAGCCTTCGAGGGGGAGCCACCCACACCCATCAAGGCCTTCGACGAGGGCGGGAGGGTCATCTACCTCAGCACCTTCTCGAAGATCGTCTCCCCAGGCCTCAGGATCGGGTGGGTGGCAGCAGAGGAGGAGATCGTGAAGAAGCTGGCCATAGCCAAGAGCGCCGTAGACCTCTGCTCCGACGGCCTCAGCCAGTACGTGGCCTCAGAGCTCCTCAGCAGGGGGGTGGTAGAGAGGCAGGTCAGGAAGGTGACCGACGTCTACCGGGAGAAGCGGGACCTGATGCTCGAGTCGATGGAGGTCTACTTCCCGAAGGAGGCCGAGTGGAACAGGCCGAGAGGGGGTCTCTTCCTCTGGGTGAGGCTTCCCGAAGGAGTAGATGCCTCCGAGATGGTCTTCGAGGCAGTCGAGAGGGGTGTGGCCTACATACCCGGCTCCAACTTCTTCACAGACCCGTCTAAGACGAACTACATGCGCCTCAACTACAGCTTCCCCTCGAAGGAGGGCATCGTCGAGGGCATCAAGATCCTCGGGGATCTCTTGAAGGAGAGGGTCTAAACCTCCATTTTTATAAAAAGGAAGGGGTGCGATTCCTCAGGTCAGTACTCGACCTCCACCTCTGACATAACGGTGAAGAGCCTCAGGAAGGCCTTGCTATACCTTATGATGCTACTCATGCTCCCCAGGAACCTCAGCTGCCTCGTCATTATGGCGTTCGCCCCATCCAGCTCCCCCTTGTTCACCTTCACCCAGATCTCATAGGGTCCCTCGAGGGCGTAGTCCGTCTCCTCCCCCTCCTTGAGCTCCCTGACCTCCGTGATCTTCCCATCCTCGAACATCACGTAGATGGGTGGGAGGTCCTCCTTATCCGTAACCTTGAAGGTGAAGGAGCCGGTGAAGCCCCTCGCCTTTATCTGGAACTCCTCGTCGGTGTTCGCGACCTTCTGGACGTGCTTGAAGTACTCCTCGCTCAGAAACCTTACCATCCCAACTCACCTAACCCCTTCTTGGGCAATCCCTATAAGTCTATGGGACCACTTTTATATAGATTCCCATCCCATTAGAGAGGAAGCTTGGAGTTGAGGAGAGATGGAAGCCAAAGAGGCCCTAGACAAGATCCTTTACCCCTCGAGCATAGCCGTCATCGGCGCCTCTAAGGACCCCTTCAAGTGGGGGCACATGCTCCTCTCAGCCATCATCAAGGGCGGCTACGAGGGGCGGCTCTACCCCATCAACCCGAGGGAGAAGGAGATCCTGGGGCTGAAGGTCTATCCGCGGGTGACGGAGGTCCCCGAGGATGTGGATATGGCGATCATCGTCGTCCCGGCGAGGATCGTCCCGACGGTGATGCGAGATTGCGTCGAGAAGGGCGTGAAGGGCGCCGTCATCATCACCTCAGGCTTCGGCGAGACCGGAGAGGAGGGGAAGCGTCTCCAAGACGAGATCGTCGAGATAGCGAGGAAGGGGGGGATGCGGTTCATCGGGCCCAACTGCATGGGCATCTGCAGCTCTGAGGCGAAACTGAGCGCCCTCATGATACCCTTCCTCCATGAGAAGGGAGAGGTCGCCTTCATCTCACAGAGCGGCGGATATGGCCTCCAACTCTACCTCCGCGCCTCGGCGATGGGCGTCGGCATCTCCTCCTTCATCAGCTCCGGGAACGAGGCCGACCTGACCGCGGTCGACTACATCAGGTACTTCGGCGAGGACGATAGGGTCAAGGTCATCGCGATGTACATCGAGGGCCTGAAGCGGGGGAGGGAGTTCTTCGAGGTGGCGAGGGAGGTGACGAAGAAGAAACCCATCGTCGTTATCAAGGTGGGGACGACGGAGGCGGGGGGGAGGGCCGCCGCGTCGCACACCGGCGCCCTTGCGGGGTCCGATAAGCTCTACGACGCGATGTTCAAGCAGGCGGGGATCATAAGAGCCAGGGATGCGACGCAGATGTTCGACATCATCAAGGGCTTCCTCTACGCGCCCCTCCCGAAGGGGAACAGGATCGGCGTCGTCTCGAACTCCGGGGGGATCTGCGTCGAGACGACGGACTCCCTCGTCCAGAACGGCCTCACCGTCCCGACGCTATCGGAGGAGCGGCAGAAGGAGATACTGAAGGTGATACCCCCCTTCGGGAACCCCAGGAACCCCGTGGACCTCACCGCCTCGCTGAACATGAACTCCTTCCTCAGAGTCCCTGAGATCGTCCTCAGCGACCCCGAGATCGACGGCCTCATCACTATCGGCCTTGGGACCTCCGTTATGCACACCATGTTCCCCGACGTGAAGCCCGAGGACTTCATGGGGATCTACAAGTGGCTGAACGACCAACTGATTGCGACCTACAAGAAGTATGAGAAGCCCGTCCTCGTCATCAACCCCGCGGCGGATATAGAGCCCGAGGCCTCGAAGATCTTGGAGGAGGCGAGGGTACCCGTCTACATCACCCCCGAACGGGCCGCCGAGGTGATGGGCGCCCTCTGGAGGTACAAGCAGTACCTGGAAAAGGCTGGGAAGGAGTGAGGTCTGGAAGCCCCCTGGGGGAGAGGGACCCATTCAACGGCGTCCGTAGGGTCTACGCCCTCTGCTTTTTATTCCTCATGGAGGTCATAGAGAGACTGGGGACTGATAGGGCCCTCGAGTCCCTCTCAAGGGCTGTGGAGCGCCAGGCGGAGATCGTTGAGAAGGAGTTATCCTCTCTTAAGGGGATGACAGACTCCTTGGAAAGGGGGTTAGAGGTCTACCGCTGCTTCATGGGGGACCTCGGCGTCCAGTTCACCGTGGAGAAGGAGGGAGAGGAGGGGGCCCTGATCCGGGTGGGGAGGTGCCCCATCTACGAGGCCTACCTCGATATAGGCCTCGAGTGCGGCTTCTGGATGGAGGGCCTCTGCACCCACATCACCCTCCCCTCCATAGAGGCGGTCCTCAGGAGGTTCGACCCGAGGCTGAGGCTCCTATTGGAACGGTACAGGGCCTCGGTTGAGGAGCCCTGCCTCGTGAGGATGAGGGTGGAGAAGGGCGGATAGGCTTATATCCAGATGTGGGCTCTATCCTCTGAGGTTAAGGGTTTGGAGGAAGACAGGCTCAGACTGGAGAAACTCCTGGAGCACTGGATCGAGCACAGCCGAGAGCACGGGGAGAGCTTCAGGGAGTGGGCTGAGAGGGCGGAGGAGATGGGTCTATCGTCCGCCGCGGCTCATCTATCCGAGGCCGTCGAGGGGATGGAGGGGGTGGTGAGGAGCCTCCAAAGGGCTCTGAAGGCGATGAAGTAGGGCTTTTCCCTCTTTTTTGCCTAATCTCTGCCCAGCAGTTCTCCCACGATCTTAGCGATCTCCCCAGGCCTCTCAGCGACCTCCACTCCCGCCTCTCTCAAGGCTTGGATCTTGCTCTCAGCCGTCCCAGCCCTCCCCTGGATGATCGCCCCCGCGTGCCCCATCCTCTTCCCCGCCACTGCGCTCCTCCCGGCGATGAAGGCCGCGACGGGCTTCAGATAACCCTGCTCCAAGATGTACCTTGCGGCCCTCTCCTCCAGGTCCCCGCCGATCTCCCCTATGAGGATCACCGCCTCCGTGGAGGGGTCGTCCCTGAACCGCTCCAGGACCTCGACGAAGTTGAGGCCCGTGATGGGGTCGCCGCCGATCCCTACGCAGGTCGAGACACCGAAGCCCCCACGGGAGATGGCTGCTGCGATCTCGTAGGTCAGCGTCCCGCTCCTGGAGGCGACCCCCACTGATCCCTCCTTGAAGACCTGGGCGGGCATGATCCCGAGCTTACACTCCCCCACAGTTATCACGCCTGGGGTGTTGGGCCCTATGATGGTGGCGCCACGCTGCTTGGCCCTGGCCACGATCTCCATCGAGTCCCTGATGGGGATGCCCTCCGTTATGATGACGATGGTCTTGAGGCCGTTCTCCAGAGCCTCGAGGGCCGCGTCGAGGGCGAAGGGGGCGGGGACGAAGATGATGGAGGCCTCCGCCTCGTGCTTCCCGAGGGCCTCCTCGATGGTGTCGTAGACAGGCACGCCGTGGACCTCCATCCCCCCCCTCCCCGGGGTGACGCCGGCGACGATCTTCGTCCCGTAGTCCAGCATGAGCCTGGTGTGGAAGCGCCCCTGGGTCCCTGTGATCCCCTGGACGATCGCCCTCGTCTCCCTGTCCACGAAGATGCCCATCCTACTCCCTCCTCGCGATCTCCACCGCCCTCTCGGCGGCCTCCTCCATGCTCTCCAGGACCTCGACGCCGGCCTCCCTGAGGATGCGCCTCCCCTCCTCCTCGTTCGTCCCTATCATCCTCACCACTATCGGCCTCCGGAAGCCCATCTTCTCCTTCACCTCGAGGATGCCCCGGGCCACTTCATCGCATCGGGTTATCCCCCCGAGGATGTTGATGAGGACCACCCTCACCCTCGGGTCGGAGAAGAGGAGGCTCAGGGCCGAGGACATCCTCTCCGAGGAGGCCCCGCCCCCCAAGTCGAGGAAGTCCGCCGCCCTCCCTCCCTGCAGCCTGATCATGTCGAGGGTCGCCATCGTCAACCCAGCGCCGTTCCCGATGACGCCGATCTCCCCGTCGAGCTTGACGTAGGCCAGCCCCCTCCTCCTCGCCTCCAGCTCCTCCGGCGTGAGGTCACCCCGCTCCTCCGAGAAGAGCCTCTCCTTGAACTCGGGGTGCCTGAAGAGGGCGTTGTCGTCGATGTTCAACCGGGCATCCGCCGCGATGAACTCCCCCTCAGGGGTCTCCACGAGGGGGTTGATCTCCGTCAACTCCGCGTCCTGCTCCACCGCCAAGGTATATAGGCGATGGAAGAGGGAGGAGAGGCTCCTCAACTGTCTGCCGCTGTAGCCCAGGGCCTTGGCGATCCGTAGGGCATGGTAGGACTTGAGGCCATAGAGGGGATCGATGGGGAACCTGACGATCCTCTCCGGGGCCGTGGCGGCGACCTCCTCTATCTCGACCCCGCCCTCAGAGGAGGCGATGGCGACGTAGCACCTACTCGACCTATCCACGGTGATCCCGAAGTAGAGCTCCCTCTTTATCCTGAGCCTCTCCTCCACGAGGACCTTCCTCACCCTGAGGCCATGGATCTCGCTCCCCAGTAGCCTCCCCGCCACGTCCCTCGCCTCCTGGGGCGTCTCGGCGAAGAGGATCCCACCGGCCTTCCCCCTCCCTCCAGCCGCCACCTGCGCCTTGACGGCCACAGGCACTCCAAGCCTCTCCGCCACCTCCTCCGCCTGAGAGGGCGTCGAGGCGACCTCCCCCCGCGGGACCGGTATCCCATACCTGGAGAAGACCTCCTTAGCCTCAAACTCGAGGAGATTCAACCGCCAACCACTCCGAGAGCCTTCTAAGACAGAATGGGGATCATCAGCTTAAAAAGGAGTGAGCAAACACATAACTCCTCTCCCTTAGATCCCAATCAGAATAGGTGACATAGATAGTTAATTTTCTCAATCTCTGCGGTCTCTAAGTTTCATATCTCCTTGAAGTTTAGGGTTCCCTCCGTTATTGTGAGTTCGTAGGTCTGGTTGGGGTAGGGCTTCAGTTTGAAGGCCTCCAGCTCCTCCGCTGTGAGTATGAGGGTCATCTTCTTCAGCTCGTACTGCTTCACCTGGGCGCCGGGGAGGATCCTCTGAACGCCTCTGCTGATCTCGATCATCATGTCGCTGATCTCCTTTGGGACCTCGGGAGGGGTCATCATCACCATGGGGGGTCTCTCCCTCACCTCCACGAACTCTATCTGGTAGCATTCCCTCATCTCCACGTCCCTCACGGCCCTCACGGAAGCGACCTTAAGGCGTATCCTGCTACTCATCACAGCCAACTCCGGGGAGGATGTGGGAGAGGGGACAGATATGTCTTGCCCTCACAGGAGGTCCGACAGTCCCTCGACGATGAGAGGGGCGACCGAGACGACGCTGTGGGGCCCAGGGACCGAGTCGGTCCCCACGATCTCATCCGCCCCTGCCTCGAGGATCCTCTCCACCGCCCTCCCCACCAGCAGCGGGTGGGTGCAGGCGGCGACGACCCTCCTCGCCCCACACTTCTTCGCGAGGCCCACAGCCAGGGCCATCGTCCCTCCCGTGGAGATCATGTCGTCGAAGATGATGACGTCCCTCCCCTCCACTGGGAGCCTCTTCTCCCTTGTCCTCACCTCCCCCGTGTGTCGATCCCGAGCCTTCTCCAGGGCGTCGTATCCTCCGCCGAGGACGGCGTCACCCATCTTGGCCAATTCGATGGCCCCCTTATCGGGGGAGAGGCTGAAGGCTCCCTCGAAGCCCTTGGCCTTGAGGTGCTCGGCGATGAGGGGGATGGCAGAGAGGCTCTTGACCGGTATCGTGAACCTTTCTAAGACATCGGGGGAGTGGATATCGAGGGTCAATAGGGCATCGACGCCCGAGGCCTCGATCAGGCGGATGACGACATCGATGCTTAGGGCCTCGCCCTCCAGAAAACGCTTATCCTGTCGGGCATAGGCGAGGTAGGGGACGACGGCGACGACTTTCTCAGCCCCATAGTCCTTCGCCGTCCGGGCCAGGAGGAAGAGCTGGATGAGGTGCCTATCTTGGGGCGGCGAAGTCGTCTGGACGATGACGACCTCCTCTCCCCTCACCGAGCCCTTTAGACGTATGTAGCTCTCCCCATCGGGGAAGAGCCTATGCTCCACAGGGACTACCTCGACGCCCAATCCCTCTGCGACCTTCTCTCCAAGCCCCGGTGAGGAGGGCCCAGGTATGACGATCATGTCTCGACCCTCAGAGGATCTTCCTCTCTCAGTATTTAAAAGGGCATTTACTCCATGAAGGTTTTATAGTGAAAACCTTTAAAGGTTCTAACAGAGAGTGTTTGAAGGCGTCGCCCTTGATCTTGGAGGGGTTCGAGATCAGGACCTTCCGGCGGGAGGACCTCGATAGGGTCATCGAGATAAATACCCGGTGCCTGCCTGAGAACTACAGCACCTTCTTCTACCTCGACCTATATAATAGGTTCCCCAAGACCTTCCTCGTCGCCGTCGCGGACGACGAGATCCAGGGCTACATCATGTGCCGTATCGAGAGGGGTTTATCGAAGCTCAGGGCCCTACGCCTGACGAGGCTCTGCCACGTCGTCTCCATAGCCGTCATGGAGGCCTATCGGAGGAGGGGGATCGCGACCGCCCTCATGCTCCGGGCTATGAGGAACGCCGCGGTGGAGTACGGTGCAACGGAGTGCTTCTTGGAGGTGAGGGTATCGAACGAGCCTGCCTTGAGGCTCTATAGTAAGCTGGGGTTCAGGAAGACGAGGAGGATTGTGGGGTACTACATGGATGGGGAGGACGCCTGGGAGATGGCCCGCCCCATCTTCGAGGAGGATCTGATGAAGGGGCTTAAGTAAGAAACCCTATTTATATCACTACTTCAGGAGGTATTTATTGGAGGTTTCGATGTCTGAGGTTTTTGATGTAGAGGCCTTCGTGGAGAGGCAGGTGGAGGAGATAAGGAGAGCGGTCGGGGACGCCAAGGCCCTCATCGCCGTCTCCGGGGGAGTCGACAGCACCACCTCCGCCGTCCTGACCCATAGGGCGATCGGGGATAACCTCATCTGCGTCTTCATAGACGACAACTTCATGAGGCTCGGGGAGCCCCAGCGGGTTAAGAGGATCCTCTCCTCGCCGCCCCTAGGCCTCCCCGTGAAGGTGCTGGATGAGAGGGAGCGCTTCATGGAGGCCTTGAGGGGGCTGAGGGACGCGGAGGAGAAGAGGAAGGCCTTCAGGGAGACCTTCTACCGGGTGCTGGGGGAGACGGCTGAGAGGGAGGGGTGCACCTACCTGGTCCAGGGGACGATAAAGGCGGATATCGTGGAGACGGTGGGAGGGATAAAGACCCAGCACAACATCCTGGAGCAGATCGGGATAGACCCCGTGGAGCGCTTCGGTTTCAAGGTCATAGAGCCTGTTAAAGCCCTCTATAAGCATCAGGTCAGGGAGGTCGCCCGCTACCTTGGCGCCCCACCCGAGGTCTCGGAGAGGCAGCCCTTCCCAGGGCCGGGGCTCTCCGTCAGGGTCGTCGGGGAGATAAGGGCTGAGAAGCTGGAGGAGCTCAAGAGGGCGACGGCGGCGGTGGAAGAGGGACTCAAGGGGATCGGGGCGGCCCAGTACTTCGCCGCGATCTTCGACGAGGCCTACGAGGAGGAGGGAGGGGAGGTCCAAGAGGAGGCGGCGTCCATCCTCGGCATCCCAGCGACCCGGGTGAGGGCCCGCACCCTAAGGGATCGGGGGACGGGGATCTTCGAGGGGAGGAGGGCCTATGGGAGCGTCCTCACGGTCTCGGCGGAGGATCCCCAGGGGAGGACGCTGGAGTTGGAGTGGGGAAGGATGAGACGTCTGCAGTCGGCCCTACAAGAGAGGCATCGGGAGTTCACACACATCCTATATCGGATCGATGGGAGAGAGGAGGGGGACTATCTCATAGCCGTCAGGGCGGTGAAGACCAAGGACTTCATAACGGCTGAGGTGGCCGAGGCGCCCTGGTCCCTCCTGAAGGCGACCGCCGCGGAGATCCTCGAGGCCTGTCCCAAGGTCTCTGGGGTCTACTTCGATATCACGCCGAAGCCGCCGGCGACGATAGAGTTCGAGTAAGAGGCTCCTACTCCTCTACGCCCAGCTTAATTTTTCCCACCACGCCCCTGAACTTCTTCCCGCACTTGGGGCACTCGTACATCCCCATCGAGGTGATGGTGATCCTCCCCTTCTTATCCGGGAAGGGGGCGATGAGCTGCCAGGTCTTGTAGGGCTCCTTCACCTCGGTCCCGCAGTTGGGGCAGAGGTTCTTCTTCCTCCGGGGCATGATAGCTCCTCCTGAACTACTCCCTGAAGGGCCTGAGCACCTCCCTGGCCCCACGTCTAAGCAGATCCAGATCCTCTCCGAGGGCTATGAACTGGAATCCCTCGTCGTAGCGCTCCCTCGGTGTCTTCCCTCCTCCCCCGTAGATGCCAGGGGCGACCTCCGCCTCCTTCGCGACCTCCAACACCCTCTCTATGGCCCTCTGCACGGGCGGGGCCTCGAGCCTGCCGAGATGTCCGTAGGAGGCCGAGAGGTCGTAGGGCCCTATGAAGAAGACGTCTATGCCGTCCACTGAGGCGATCTCCTCGATGTTCTCCACCGCCTCCCTCGTCTCTATCTGGGCGATGACGAGGATCTCCTCGTTCGCCGTCTCGAAGTACTCGGGGTCGAAGAGGGCGGACCTCCTCGGGCCGCACCCCCTTATGCCCTCTGGGGGGTACTTACAGGCCTCGACGGCCCTCCTCGCCTCCTCCCTGTTATTCACCCAGGGGATGACGACGCCATAGGTCCCGACGTCCAGCGCCAACTTGATGAGTACGGGGTCGTTCCATGCGACGCGGATGATGGGCGTCGTCTCCTCCCTCATCGCCTGCATCAGGGTCTGGGCGGTGTAGACGTCCAGGGGGCTGTGCTCCAGATCGAAGACGAACCAGTCGAAGCCGAGCCCGGAGAGGAGCTCCGAGACGATGGGGCTCTCGATGCTCATCCAGAGGCCGAGGGTCCTCTCCCCGGCCTTGAGCCTCCTCTTCAACTCATTCCTCAACCCGGTCCCTCCTCATCGATGGACAGTAACCTACCTGGGGAACTCCTATATATCCCTTAACTCAGGGGGTCCTCAGCCCCCTGGGGTACCTCGCCCTGCCGCCCAGCTCCTCCTCGATCCTCAGGAGCCTATTGTACTTCGCCGTCCTCTCCCCCCTGCAGGGCGCCCCCGTCTTTATCTGGCCGGAGGAGATCCCGACGGCGAGGTCCGCGACGAAGGTGTCCTCTGTATCACCAGACCTGTGGGAGACTTGGACGGCGTAGCCGTTTTCCTTCGCGAGGTCCGCCGCCTCCAGCGCCTCCGTGAGGGTCCCAACCTGGTTGACCTTCCAGAGGAGGCAGTTCGCCGCCCCCCTCTCAATCCCCATCCTCAGCCTCCCAACGTTGGTCGCGAAGAGGTCGTCCCCCACGATCTGGACGCTCCTCATCTCCCGCGTCACCTGGGCGAAGCCCTCGAAGTCCCCCTCCTCCAAGGGGTCCTCGATGGAGACGATGGGATACGCATCCGCCAAGTCCCTGTAGAGCTGGATGAGCTCCCCCCGGCTCAGGTACCTCCCCTCAACCAGGTACCCCTTCCCCTCCCTGTAGAGGGAGGAGGCCGCCACATCCAAGCCAAGGGAGCACTCCCCTTCATACCCCATCTCCTCCACGGCCTCCATGATCGCCTCCAGCGCCTCCGAAGAGCTCTTCATCGGTGGGGTGAAGCCCCCCTCATCCCCGACGTTCACGGCGGCCCGCCCATACCTCCTCACGAGGATCGCCCTCAGCTCCTGGTAGACCTCGACGCCGATCCTCAGCGCCTCGGAGAAGCTCCGCGCACCCAGCGGGATCACCATATGCTCCTGGAAGTCGAGGTCGTTCCCGGCGTGCTCCCCCCCGTTTATGATGTTCATGAAGGGTATGGGGAGGAGTTTCGCCCCTTCCCCGCCGAGGTGGAGGTAGAGGGGGAGGCCCTCGGCGGCGGAGGCGGCCTTAGCGGCGGCCAGGGAGACGCCGAGGATCGCGTTGGCGCCGAGCCTCGACTTGTTCTCCGTCCCGTCGAGTTGGATCATCGTCTCATCGATGGCTCTCTGGTCTCTGACGTCCATCCCCCTCAGCCTCGGTCCTATGACCTCGTTCACGTTCCTCACGGCGTTGAGGACGCCCATCCCGTGGTAGCGTCGTCCCCCATCCCTCAGCTCCACCGCTTCGTATCTTCCCCGAGACTTCCCGCTTGGGACCGCCGCCCTTCCGACGACCCCTCCTCCAGTGTGGACCTCGACCTCGACGGTGGGGTTTCCCCTCGAGTCCAGGATCTCCCTCGCCTTCACGGCCTCTATCTCGAAGATTCCCATCTGGAGTCCCCATCAGAAGTTCCAGTTAGGATGAGATAAAGTTATGGATGTTCCTCCTGCTTGGGGTGGGGGGAGTTCTTCAGTCTCCCTCCTTCCGGTTCCTCTTCTTCGATTTCACGTACCTCGTCGCCGAGATGCCAGCCATCGCCCCGTCCCCGGCTGAGGTGACGATCTGCATCCCGACGCAGGTGCACTCCCCGGCGGCGAAGACGCCCTCGATATTCGTCCTCTGTAGGGGGTCGACGACGATGCATCCCCTCTCATCCAACTCGACGCCGGCCTCCCTCACCATCTCCGTGGCGCTGCTGAGGGCTATGAATACCCCCTCCACGGGTATCAGGCGCTCCTCGCCGCTCCCAGGGTCCGCAACCCTCACGGCCTTGACGGCGGTGCCCCCCTCGATCCCCTTGACCTCCACCTCCCCCAGGACCTCCACGGCGGACCCCTCCAGCCTCGCTAACTCGACTCCTTCCCCCACGGGTATGAGGTAGACCTTCCTGCAGAGTTCGGTGAGGTAGAGTGCGTCCTCCACGGCCTCCTCCCCCTCCCCGATCACCGCCACCTCTCGTCCCCGGAAGAGGGGGCCGTCGCAGATGGCGCAGATGCTGACGCCCTTCCCCCTGAACTCCTTCTCACCCGGTATCCTCAGCCTCCTCCTCTCGACGCCCGTCGCCAGGATGACGGCGGGGGCGGTGTAGATATCCCTCCTCGTCGTCACCATCTTCTCCTCCCCTTGGAGTATCGCCGAGACCACCGCCTCCCCCTCCCTCATCTCAGCCCCGAACCTCCTGGCCTGGTCGATGAACCTCCCCATGAGCTCCGGTCCGGAGATGCCCTCTGGGAAGCCCGGGTAGTTCTCTATGAGGTCAGCCTCCAGGGCCCGTCCTCCCAGGCGGTCCCGCTCCAATAGGAGGGTCCTCAGCCCTGCTCGGGAGGTGTAGATGCTCGCCGTGAGGCCGGCGGGTCCTCCCCCGATCACGATGACGTCGTAGGGTCCGTTCAAGAGGGATCCTCCTTAGGGTGTGGTGTACTCCTTGAGCCTCTCGGCCATCTTCAGGAGCCTCTTCTGGACCAGGTCGTTCACAGTCCCCTCCTCGTAGGTCCCGTCAGGCCTCCTCTCTCCGGCCTTCACGCCCGTGAGGATCTCGATCCCCTCGTCTATGGTCTTCACGGGGTAGATGTGGAACTTCCCCTCCCTTATGGCCTCCACCACCTCGTCCTTCAGCATGAGGTTCTGGACGTTGCTGTAGGGGATCATGATCCCCTGCTTCCCCGTCAGGCCCTTCTTCTTGCAGACCTCGAAGAAGCCCTCGATCTTAGAGTTGACGCCCCCGATGGGCTGGACCTCCCCCTTCTGGTTCACCGAGCCCGTGACGGCTATGTACTGCTTGAGGGGGAGCCCCGAGAGGGCGGAGAGGAGGGCGTAGAGCTCGGCGCTGGAGGCGCTGTCACCCTCGACGCCTGTGTAGCTCTGCTCGAAGACGAGCCTCGCCGAGAGGCTGAGGGGGGCGTTCTGGGCGTACCTCCCCGAGAGGTAGCCGCTGAGGATGAGGACCCCCTTCGTGTGGATCCTCCCCCCCAGCTCCGACTCGCGCTCGATGTCTATCACCCCCTCCTTCCCCACGGCCACGGTCGCCGTGATCCTGGAGGGCTTCCCGAACTCGAAGTCCCCGAGGCTGATGACGGCGAGGCCGTTCACCTGCCCCACCTTCTCCCCGTCCGTGTCTATGAAGAGCTGCCCACGGGCGATCATCTCGTTGATCTTCTCCTGGATCAGGTTCGACCTGTAGACCTTCTCCTCCAGGGCCCTCTTCACATGCCTCCTCGAGACGTAATCCGCCCCCTCCTGCTCGGCGTAGAAGGAGGCCTCCCTGATGATGTCGGAGATCTCGGCAAAGCGGGTGGAGAGCTTCATCTGGTCCTCCGCCAGCCGGGAGCTGTACTCGACGACCTCCCTCAACGCCTCGGCGTCCAGATGCTTCAGCCCCTCCTTCCTGCAGAGGGTGCAGACGAAGGAGGCGTAGTCCCTGAGGTTCTTCTCGTTCCGGTCCATGGTCACGTCGAAGTCCGCCTTCACCTTGAAGAGCTCCTTGAAGTCCCTGTCGAACTGGTAGAGCAAGTAGTAGAGGGCTGGGTTCCCTATGAGGACGACCTTCCCGGTGAAGGGTATGGGCTCAGGCCTCAGGGACCTCGTCGCGATCAGCCCCAGCCTCGCCGTGACGTCCTCTATGGTTATCTGCTCGTTCATGAGAGCCCTCTTCAGCGTCTCCCAGGAGAGGGGGTTTGCGAGGAGGTCCTCAGCATACATCACGAGGTAGCCGCCGTTCGCCCTGTGAAGGGCCCCACCCCTGATCATGGTGAAGTCCGTGACGAGGGCCCCGAAGCGCGCCTCTTTCTCTATGCTCCCAGAGAGGTTCGGATACGTCGGGTTGAGCTCCATGATCACCGGTGCGCCCTTCGTCTTGGAGTTGTCGACGATGAGGTTAACCTCATATCTCCTCATGGGCGGAGGGGCCATCTGGGAGAAGGGGAAGGGGGTCGGCTTCTCCTCCTGCTTCCCGAGGAAGAGGCTGAGGTTCTTGACGATGTCCTCCCGGACCTCCTCGAGGTACTCCTTCACCCTCTCGATGTCGCCGTACTTCTCCATCATCCCATTCATCAACTGCTCCATGGCGTAGAGGGCGACCTCCCGGTTCAGCTCTTGGATCCTGGCGTCGGCCTTCTTCTCCAGCTCCCTGAAGGCCCTCATCGTCGTCCTCAGCTCCTCCTCCAGGTAGCGCCTCCTCTTCTGTATCTCCCTCTTCACCTCCTCGGGGAGCCTCGCGAACTCCTCCTCCTTGAGTGGCCGCCCCTCCATGACCGGGACGAGGAGAACCCCGATCTGTGTCCTTTGGAGGAGGAAGCCCTGCTGCTTCGCCGTCAGGGAGAGCTTCCGGGAGAGCTCCGCCCGCTCCCTGTTCACCTCCTCAAGGATGGAGGCCCTCCTCTTCCCGTACTCCTCGCTCTCAAAGGCCTTTGAGAGGGCCCTCCCCACGTTCTCTATGAAGGCCCTCATATCCTCCCTGAACTCCCTCCCCTTCCCAGGGGGGAGCTCCAGGGCCTTCGGGTGGTGGGGGTCGTCGAAGTTGTATACATAGCACCAGTCGGAGGGGGTGGGCTTGTCCCTGGCGATCTCCTCCAGGAACCTCAGGCAGGCCGTCCTCCTCCCCGTCCCTGGGTAGCCCGAGACGTAGATGTTGAAGCCCCTCTCCTTGATGTTGAGGCCGAAGAGGAGGGCCTTCACCGCCCGCTCTTGGCCGATGATCCCCTTGAGAGACGGGACCTCCTCCGTCGTCTCACAGCCGAAGTCGAAGGAGCAGAACCTCCGCACCTGCTGGTAGGATAACTCCTCGACCATCTCATTCAAAGAATTACTCCCCTTCCCCCACAATAAAGATTATCTCCCCCAGCAGAGGGGTTACTCGAGACACTTCCTCAGGAACTCCTCGAAGCTCAGCCCCTCACCCCGCTTTATGGAGTAGTCCCGGGGCTCATCGGCGATGATGAGGGACCAGCCCGCCCACTTGAACTTGGCAGCGAGGACGGCCATCCTCTTGCTGTAGATCCTGTGGATCTCCAGGAATTGGAAGAGTTTCTCCACCTGCTTCTTCTTGAAGTAGGCGTACCTCCCTTGGCTCTTGACCTCTATCGCCAGGATCCTGTCGCCCTTCACGGCGAAGACGTCGGGGAGGGGCTCGTTGCTCGGGGCGCTGACGGGGATCCTCACGGCCATGAACCCGGCCTCGCGGAGCCTCCCCACGATCTCACGCTCGGCGTCGTAGCCCCTCTTCCTCATCCTCCTCACCTCCTTCGCGGTCAGGAACCTCCTATAGGGCCTCCCGCCTCCCTTCCCCCCGCGGGCCAGATCCCTCAGCGACATCCCCGTCTATAAAGACGGCATCTGAGGATTAAAAATATAGCCGGTCCCCGTTAATCCGGACTCCGGCGCCTCGGGGTCGCCTACTCCGGGACTTCGATCTCCCCCCGCTCCAGGGGGACGATGACGAGCCTTATGAGGTCCTTGAGCCAGCTGGAGAACTCTTTGGCGTTGGCGTACTTCTGGTACTTCTTCCTGTTGGGTATCTTCGTCACCATCCTGAGGGCGACCATCTTCCTCACGTAGAACTTCGCCGTGGAGGGGGGGATCCCGCAGACCCGGGCCAGGTCCCCGCTCGTGAAGACCTGGCTGAGCCTGCTATAGCCGGCGATGACCCTCGGGGGGAAGGGCATCGACCTCTCCACTATCTCGAGGAGTTCCCTTACCTGAGACATCCGCAGAGCAACTCCCTATCGACGGGGAGAAGTATGCCCCACCTCTTTTATTAACCTCTTCCCCCTCCGACTAACGAGAATCCTCGTGAGGGCGTCGGCCAGCTCCAGGTTTGTGATGACGGGGACCCCGAACTCCACGGCCCTCCTCCTGATGAGGTACTCGTCCTCCAGTATCTGCCTCGAGAGGGGTCCGTCGTTCAGGCCGTGGATGTTTATGACCATCTTGATCTTGCCCTCCATGAGGTAATCCAGTATGTTCGGGTCCCCGGGCTCACTCACCTTCCTCAGGACCTCGCAGGGCACCCCCTCCCGCCGGAGGGCCTCCCCCGTGTGCTCCGTCGCGTAGAGCCTGAACCCGGCCTCGGCGAGCCTCCTCGCCAGGGGGATGATCCTGTCCTTCTCCCCCCCGACGGTGATGAGGATGGGGTCTCCCTCCTCGGGGATCTTTATGCCGGAGGCGATGAGGGACTTCAGGAAGGCCTCCTCGAAGTCCTCCCCGAAGCAGGCGACCTCCCCCGTAGAGACCATCTCCACCCCCGTCACGGGGTCCGCCCCCTCGAGCCTCATGAAGGAGAACTGGGGGGTCTTGACGCCCCACCTCCTGGGCTCCCCCTCCCCATCCACGACCCCCCGGCCGAGGATGGCGTCGGCGGCCACCTCCATGAGGTTGACGCCCACGGTCTTGGAGACGAAGGGCATGCTCCTCGAGGCCCTGAGGTTACACTCTATGACGTAGATCCGCCCATCCTTCACGAGGTACTGGATGTTGAAGGGGCCCCTGATCCTCAGGCTCCTCGCGATCCTCCTGGTGCAGCGCCGGATCTCCTCCTTTACCTCCTCGGGGAGTGAGAGCGGGGGTATGGACATCGTCGCGTCGCCAGAGTGGACGCCGGCGTTCTCCACATGCTCGATGATCGCGCCGATGAAGACGTGCTCCCCATCGGAGACGGCGTCGACCTCCACCTCCCTGGCCCCTAAGATGAACTTTGAGACGACGACGGGGTACTCCTTCGAGACCCTCGCCGCCTCCCTCAGCGCCTCCTCCAGGTGCTCCTCGTCGAAGACGACCCTCATCGCGGAGCCTGAGAGGACGTAGGAGGGCCTTATCAGGACGGGGTAGCCGATCTCCCGGGCGAAGGCTTTAGCGCTCTCTAGGTCCTCCAGCCTGCTCCAAGGGGGCTGCTCGATCCCGAGGTCGTCCAGGAGCCTGCTGAACTTTGACCGGTCCTCTGCCCTGTCGATGTCCTCCGCCGAGGTTCCGAGGATCCTCACGCCGTTCCTCGCAAGGCCGAGGGCCAGGTTGTTGGGGATCTGCCCCCCGACACTGACGACGACGCCCAGGGGCCTCTCCTTCTCCACGATATCCAACACCCTCTCCAGGGTCAGCTCCTCGAAGTAGAGCTTGTCCAGGACGTCGTAGTCCGTCGAGACGGTCTCAGGGTTGTAGTTCACCATGATCACCTCCTCGACCCCCCGCTCCTTCAGGGCCCAGGCCATGTTCACGCAGCACCAGTCGAACTCGACGCTCGAGCCGATCCTGTAGCAGCCGGAGCCGAGGACGATGACCTTCCTCTCCGGCCTGAAGTCTATGTCGTCCTCGTCGCCGTTATAGGTCATGTAGAGGTAGTTGGTCACGGCTGGCCACTCGGCGGCCAGCGTGTCGATCTGCTTCACCACGGGGGTGATGCCGAGGGACCGCCTCATCTCGCGCACCTCCCCCTCACTCCTCCCCGTCAGCTCCCCGATCTTCCTGTCAGAGAAGCCCAGCTGCTTAGCTCTCCTGAGGAGCCCCGGCGTCAGGGGGCTCCTCTTCAGAGACTCGTGGAGCTCCACTATCTCCTTGAGCTCGTGGAGGAACCAGGGGTCGATCCCCGTCAGTCTGTGGATCTCCTCAGGGGTCATCCCCCTTCTCAGGGCCTTGATGATGTAGAAGAGGCGCTCGTCCGTCGGGTGCTTGAGCATGTAGAGGATCTTGGCCTCGCTCTCTTCCTCCCCCTCATCCGTCAGCTCCCGTCCGATGTTGAGCATCCTGACGGCCTTCTGGATCGCCTCCTTGAAGTTCCTCCCGATGGCCATGACCTCCCCCACGGACTTCATCTGCGTCCCGATCTCCCGGTCCACCCGCCTGAACTTCTGGAAGTCCCACCTCGGGATCTTGACGACGACGTAGTCGAGGGCCGGCTCGAAGCAGGCCGTCGTGACCCCCGTGACCTTGTTCATGAGCTCCGGGAGGGTGTAGCCTATGGCGAGCTTCGCGGCGATATAGGCGATGGGATAGCCCGTCGCCTTGGAGGCGAGGGCGGAGCTCCTGGAGAGGCGGGAGTTCACCTCTATGACCTTGAACTCCTCGCCGTCGGGGTCGAGGGCGAACTGGATGTTGCACTCCCCCACGATGCCGAGGGCCCTCACGACCTTGAAACTCGTCGAACGGAGGAGGTGGTACTCCCTGTTCGTCAGGGTCTGGGAGGGGGCGACGACGATGCTCTCCCCTGTGTGGATGCCCATGGGGTCTAAGTTCTCCATGTTGCAGACGATGGTGCAGTTGTCTGCGGAGTCCCTCATCACCTCGTACTCGACCTCCTTCCACTTCCCCAGATACTCCTCGACGAGGATCTGCCCTATCCTGCTCTGGGCGAGGCCCCTCCAGGCGAGGTACCTCAGGTCCCTCTCATCCTCAGCGACTCCCGTCCCTCTCCCCCCGAGGGTGTAGGAGACCCTCACCATCACGGGGTACCCGATCCGCTCGGCGACCTCGACGGCTTCCTCCACGCTCGTCGCCTTTCCACTCCTGGGGATGGGCACCCCATTCTTCAGCATCGTCTCCCTGAAGCGGTCGCGGTCGTCGGCGATCCTTATGGACTCGATCCCCGTCCCGAGGACCTCCACGCCGTACCTCTCCAGGACGCCCCTCTCGTCGAGCTCCACCCCGCAGTTGAGGGCCGTCTGCCCCCCGAAGCCCAGGAGGATGCCGTCGGGGCGCTCCTCCCTTATGACGTCCTCGACGAACTCGGGGGTGATGGGGACGAAGTAGACTCTGTCGACGAACCTCTCATCCGTCTGGATCGTCGCGATATTTGGGTTCACGAGGACGACCTCGATCCCCTCCTCCTTCAGGGCCTTAATGGCCTGAGCCCCCGAGTAGTCGAACTCTCCCGCCTCCCCGATCTTTATCGCCCCGCTCCCCAGGATCAGGACCTTCCTGACCCACTCTAACCTCGGCATCCCCTCACCTCCCTCAGGAAATCGTCGAAGAGGAAGGTCGTGTCGTAGGGCCCAGGCGACCCCTCTGGGTGGAACTGGGACGCGAAGACGGGCTTCTCCCCGTGCCTGATCCCCTCGACGCTCCTGTCGTTGGCGTTGATGAAGGAGACCTCGAAGCCCGTCCCCCTCAGGCTCTCGGCGTCAACGGCGAAGCCGTGGTTCTGGCTCGTGATGTAGCACCTGCCGCTGGACAGGTCGAGGCAGGGGTGGTTCTGCCCCCTATGTCCGAACTTGAGCTTATAGGTATCGGCCCCGGCGGCGAGGGCGAGGAGCTGGTTGCCAAGGCAGATCCCCATCACGGGAAGGCCTGTCTCAAGGAGCCCCTCCACCGTCCTTATCGTCTCGACGCATCTCTTCGGATCCCCGGGGCCGTTGGAGATCACGATGCCTGAGGGGTCGAGGTCCAGTATCCCGTCGAGCGGGTAGTCGTAGGGGACCCTCACCACCCCCACCCCCCTCGCCAGGAGCTCCCTCAGTATCCCGTACTTCACCCCACAGTCTATCACGACGACCCTCGGGGACCTCTCGGCCCCGTGGAAGACGGGCTCCTCGACGGTGACGCCCGCGACGAGGTCCCCCTCATTCGGGTCCTCGACCTCCTTGACCTTTCCGACCAGCTCGTCCAAGTCGATCTCCTCGGCGACCTTGAGGACGCCGAGCATCGTCCCCTTCACCCTCAGCTTCTTCGTCAATCTCCTTGTATCTATCCCGGAGAGGCCGGGGATCCTCTCCTCGTAGAGCCATTCGCTGAGGGGGCGCTTCGAGGACCAGTGGCTCGGATGCCGGGAGAGGGAGTGGACGACGTATCCCCTGACCTGGATCCTATCGGACTCGAAGTGCAGAGGCAGGCCGAAACCGTCCACGATGTCCCTGGAGGGGACCCCGTAGTTCCCTATGAGGGGATAGGTCTGGACGAGGATCTGCCCGGAGTAGGATGGATCGGTCAGGGACTCGGGGTAGCCGACCATCCCGGTGTTGAAGACGACCTCCCCTGAGACCTCGCAGGGGTAGCCGAAACCGGATCCTAAAAAGACCGAGCCGTCCTCAAGCGCCAGGGCGGCCCTATAGACAGGCTTCATGGGCCTTTCCCCCTCCTCTGGGGGAAGCCCTCTGGACCCCATCCCTGGCTGCCTCCAACGCCTGGATCGCCATGGAACTCCCTCACTGCCTCAGGAGCCAGTAGATGATCGCCTTCTCTGTGTGCATCCTGTTCCCGGCCTGGTCGAGGACGGCGGAGTAGGGGGCGTCCATCACCTCGTCCGTGATCTCGTAGCCCCTATGGGCTGGGAGGCAGTGCATCACGATGCAGTCCTCCTTCGCCCTCCCCACCAGCTCCGAGTTGACTTGGAAGGGTGGGAAGACCCTCATCCGCTCCTCCTTCTCCTCCTCCATTCCCGCGCTGATCCAGGTATCCGTGTAGATGACGTCCGCCCCCTCCACGCCCTCGAGGGGGTCGTGGCAGACCTCTATCCTCCCCGACGCCCGCTCCCTCGCCCTCCTCAGGATCTCGGGGTCGGGGCTGTACCTCGCCCCCTCCGGGCAGACGACCGTCACGTCCATCCCGACGTTGCTGCAGCCGATGATGGTGGAGTGGGCCGTGTTGCACCCGCCGTCTCCCACGTAGGCGATCTTCAGACCCTTCAAGGTCCCCTTCTTCTCCCTGATGGTGAGGAGGTCAGCGATGTTCTGGCAGGGGTGGTACTTCATCGTCATCCCGTTGATGACGGGGACGGAGGCCACCTCCCCGATCCTCTCGATGTCCTCCTGCCTCAAGACCCGGGCCATGATGCAGTCGGCGTACCTGCTCAGGACCCTCACGCCGTCCCTCAGGGTCTCGCCCCTCGTGAAGCTCCCTCCGGCGATGCTGTAGAAGATGGCGTGTCCCCCCATCTGGGTCATAGCCGCCTCGAAGGAGACCCTCGTCCTGAGGGACGGCAGCTCGAAGAGCATGACCAGGGTCTTCCCCCTGAGCGCATCCCCATATCTACCCGGGTCCCCTTTCATCTCCTCGGCGAGGTCCAGGATCTCCAGGATCTCCTCCCTGTTGAGGTCGAAGTCGCTTAAAAGATGCCTGACCATTCGCCTCCCCTCGTCCACCCCATCACCTACTCAACCTCTCTCCAAGGATTTCAGAGGACAAACCCTACAACGAATTTATATATTTTATGATATGAATGTTGCAATTGCACTCAAAACTGTCACATATGAGATGACTTCATGGGCAGATCCGTATGCTTTTTAGTCGTAAGAAGATTATAGGTGTTCGGTGGTATCCCTGACGGGCAGCTTGTTCAGGTCGAGGCTGGATAAGAGGTTCGATGATAGGACCGCCCGGTTCCATACCTCCGTCGTCGAGGACCTCAGGATCTTCGAGGACGACATAGATGGGACGGAGGCCCATGACATCATGCTCCACGAGCAGGGCGTCATCCCCTTAGAGGCGTTGAAGCTCATCCTCTCCGCGCTGGAGGAGATCCGGGGCGAGTGGCGGAGGGGTGAGGTGGAGATAGGGGCGGAGTTCGAGGACATCCACGAGTACATCGAGGCCCGGGTCATCAAGAAGATAGGCATAGAGGCGGGGGGGATGCTCCACACGGGACGCAGTCGAAACGACCAGGTGATGGTCGACGTACGCCTCAGGGTCAGGGACGAGATCCTGGAGATGGGTGAGAGAGTCCTGGACTTCGTCGAGGCCCTCCTGGAGAAGGCAGATCGGCACAGGGAGACGGTGATGATCCTCTATACCCACGGCCAGCATGCACAGATCGGGACCTTCGCCCACTACCTGATGGCCTACGCCGACGCCCTCCTCCGCGACTTCCAGCGCCTCATGGACTGCTACGGCAGGGTCAACAGGAACCCCCTCGGGTCCGGGCCCGTGGGCGGCACCAGCATCAACATCGACAGGGGGAGGACGACGGAGCTCTTGGGCTTCGACGGCCTCGTCGAGAACTCCATCGACGCGACGAGTGGGAGGGACTGGGCCATCGAGACGGCCTCCGTCTCCGCGATCCTCATGTCCCATCTGAGCCGCGTCGCCGCAGACCTCATCGAGTGGTCCACGGCGGAGTTCGGCTACGTCGAGGTCGCCGACGAGTACTCCTCCTCCTCGAGCATCATGCCCCAGAAGAAGAACCCCTCGACCCTGGAGCTCATCCGAGGGAAGACGGGGGAGGTCTACGGCGCCCTGATGGAGCTGCTGACGATGGTGAAGGGGGTCCCCAGCGGCTACTATCAGGACCTGCAGGGTACGAAGCCCCCCCTCTGGAGGTGCCTCGACACTGTTAAGACGTGCCTCGAGGTCATGACGGGCATCATCTCCACCCTGAAGGTGAGGGAGGGTCGGATGCGAGAGGCAGTTGAGGGGAGCCTCGCCATCGCCCTCGACGTCGCGGAGGGCCTCGTCGCGGAGAAGGGACTCCCCTTGGCTCGTCGCGGCCCTCGTGAAGAAGACGCTGGAGGAGGGCGGGAGCCTCCGCGACCTCAAGCCGGATGAGGTGGCGGAGGCCTCGTTCAGGGTCCTCGGGAGACGGGTCGAGGTGGATGAGGGGTTCCTCAGAGAGGTGACCGACCCCCTCTCCAGCCTCTCGAGGAGGAGGTCACGAGGAGGTCCACGGCCGGAGGAGGTGGAGAGGATGCTCAGGGACCGGCGGAAGAGGCTTGAGGCGTGTAGAGGCGAGTTGGAGGGGAAGAGGTCCGCCGTGGAGGCGGCTAAGAGGCGCCTGAGGAAGGCTGTTGAGGGCTACCTATCGACGTTGGACCCGACCTAAGGTATCGCCGTCCTCTGTTGGAGAGGAACCCGCCCCTGCTTCCTCTTCAGGGCCCAGTAAGTGACGGTCGGCAGCCCCCAGAGCTCGATGAACCCGATTGCAGCGGTCTGATCGAAGGTGGTGGTGATATCGTAGGTCGCGAGGCTGAGGTCGTAGAGGGAGGAGGGGGAGGACCTCCCCACCACCTGGGCGTTCCCCTTGAAGAGCTTGACGGTCACCTCACCCGTCACCCTCTCCTGGGTCTTCTCTATGAAGGCGTCGAGGGCCTCCTTGAGGGGGTCCATCCAGAGCCCAGTGTAGACCAGCACGGCCCACTCGTGGTCGACGTGCCTCTTGAAGAGCTTCTCGTGGCGGGTCAGCACCATCTTCTCCAAATCGGCATGAGCCTTCAGGATGACGGTGGCGGCCGGGGCCTCATATACCTCACGGGACTTCAGGCCGACTATCCGATCCTCCATGTGGTCTATGCGCCCGACTCCATGCTTCCCGGCTATCCCCTGGACCTCCTCGATGATCTCCAGGGGGGTCATCTCCTCCCCGTTGAGGGAGGCGGGCGCCCCCTCCTCGAAGCCTATGGTGATGTACTCGGGCTCGTCGGGCGTCTCCTCTATGGGGGCAGTCCACTCGAAGACCTCCTCGGGGGGCTCCACGTCGGGGTGCTCTATGATGCCGCACTCTATGGACCGCCCCCATAGGTTCTGGTCGATACTGTAGGGGGAGTCCGCCGTGACTGGGACGGGGACGCCGTGCTCCTTCGCCCACTCGATCTCCTTATCCCTCGTCATATTCCACTCCCTGACCGGCGCAATTATCCTGAGGTCAGGGTTCAGCGACTTTATCGTGATATCAAACCTCACCTGGTCGTTCCCCTTCCCAGTACACCCATGGGCCACCGCGTCGGCACCCTCCTTCTCCGCGACCTCCACCAGCTTCGACGCTATGAGGGGCCTGGAGAGGGAGCTGCTCACGGGGTAGGCATCCATGTACAGGGCGTTCGCCTTGATGGCGGGGACGACGTAGTCGTTCACGAACTCCTCCCTTGCGTCGATGGAGTAATGGTTCACGACCCCGAGCATCCAGGCCTTCTCCTCGATCGCCTTCAGGTCCTTCCCCTGCCCCACGTCGAGGGTGACGGTCACCACCTCACTCCCATAGTGCTCCTGGATCCACTTGACCATGACGGACGTGTCCAGGCCGCCCGAATAGGCCAAGACGACCTTCTTCACCATTCTCATCCACTCTTCCCAGAGGCTTAGAGAAGGATCATGGAATAAATTTATATATTTTATGACATATTTAATGCAGATATGAGCAATAGTGTTTCAAATAAGTCAAAATCGGTCGCACGACTCGTGAAGGAGATCCTGGAGAAGAGGCCCTTCCTCGTCGACGCGCTGAGGCTGAACATAGTGAACTACTCAGCCCTCTCCAGGATGCTGCACGAGGAGATTGGGAGGGGGAGCCCCGAGGCCGTTAAGGCTGCTGTGCTCAGGGTCAGGGATGAGCTGGCCCGGAGGAAGGGGCTGCAGGAGGAGAAGGTGATAGACCTGCTGCGGAGGACGAAGGTCCGGCTACAGGATAAGATAGCTGTGATCATCTCCCGCGAGGAGTTAAAGATCCCCTATCTCTTCACCGCCCACCTGACGGATAGCCACGTCTACATAGTCGACCAGACGGAGCTAAAGGACGAGGATGCACTGGGGGAGGACGTCGAGGTCACGAGCAACCTGGTGGCCCTCATCCTGACGAGTCCGCCTGAGGTCGAGAGGACGCCTGGGTTCGTCGCCTTCATCACCCAGCTCCTCGCGGGGAGGAACATCAACATCCTCGAGTTCATCTCCTGCTTCACCAACACGGTCATCATCCTCGACGCGAAGGACGCCCTGGAGGCCTTCTCCCTCCTCCAGAGATACTTCCAGCCCTCATAACTGGAGAATTAGCGTCAAAGCTTAAATAGCCCTATGGGTACATCCTCTCCAGATAATGGCGGAGATCTGTCCTGTCTGCGGGCTGCCCAAGGACCTTTGTGTCTGCGGGGAGATGGAGAAGGAGCAGCAGAGGATTCGTATAAGGCTGGAGGTGCGGAAGTGGGGGAAGACGATGACGGTCATCGACGGGATCGATTCTAAGAAGATGAAGCTGAGCAAGTTGGCGGCCAAGCTGAAGTCCAAGTGTGCATGTGGTGGGACCGCGAAGAACCAGAAGATCCTCCTCCAGGGAGACCACAGGGAGGCTGTGAGGGAGATCCTCATCGAGCTGGGTTTCCCAGCTGAGAATATAGAGGTCCAGTAGGACTTGAAGACATTGAGGGAGTTCCTCGAGGCCCTGAGGCAGATAAGGCGTGGGAGAGGTGGCCTTAAAGTCTGTCCCAGATGCGGTAAGAGCCATATTCGTATGGAGAGGATGGGTCTCGGGTTTCTCCCTGCCATCTACGTCTGTGAGGACTGTGGCTACAGGGGGCACCTTATAGTCGAGGTCGACGAGAAGGGCTCTGAGGAAGGACGCAGAGGCGAATAGGGCGCCTGTAGAGGAGGGGAAGAGGAGAAGGGCTCAGGGTAACAGTAGATGATCTATTCGAGATAGTTAAGTTAAAAAGAAGGTTTAGACCCCTTTTCGTGTGAGAAAAATGGCCTCGGAGCGTATGGACTACTATAGGGCGAAGTACAAGACCCTGGAGGACCTCCCAGGGGTAGGCCCTGCCACAGCCTCAAAGCTCAGGCAGATCGGCTTCAAGACCGTCGAGTCCCTCGCGACGGCCGCCGTCCAGGAGGTCACGGCGGCGGGGATCGGGGAGGCGACGGCCGCGAAGATCATAGAGGCCGCCAGGAAGTCCATGGCGATCACCTTCGTGAGGGGGGATGAGCTCATCAAGTTGAGGAGCAACGTCCGGAGGCTGACGACCGGATGCGGCGCCCTCGACAAGCTCCTCGCTGGGGGGATCGAGACCCAGTCCATCACTGAGTTCTACGGGGAGTTCGGGACCGGGAAGTCGCAGATCTGCCAGCAGCTCTGCCTAACTGTTCAGCTCCCGCCGGAGAAGGGCGGCCTCGATGGGGGGGCCCTCTACATCGACACCGAGAATACCTTCAGGACGGATAGGATCATGCAGATCGCCCCCAGGTTCGGCCTCGACCCCAAGGAGGCCCTGAAGAGGATCATATACGCGGAGGCCTATACCTCCAGCCACCAGATGATCCTCCTGGAGAATGCAGATGAGGTGATCAAGGAGAACAACATCAGGCTCATCATCATCGACAGCCTCACCTCCCACTTCAGGAGCGAGTACCTGGGGAGGGAGATGCTGGCCGCGAGGCAGCAGATGTTGAACAAGCACCTACATAAGCTCATCCGGCTGGCGAGGGCCTTCAACGCCTGTGCCGTCGTCACGAATCAGGTGATGGCCCAGCCCGACGTCTTCTTCGCTAAGATGGTCGCGCCCGTCGGGGGGCATATCCTGGGTCATATGAGCCATACTCGGATCTTCCTCCGCAAGGGTAGGGGGGAGACCCGCATCGCGCGGCTCACCGTCAGCCCCTTCCTCCCCGAGGGGGAGGTCCCGATAAGGATCACGGAGAGGGGGGTAGAGAGCGACGAGGATGTGATGTAGGGGGATGCTCGGGACGGGTAAGACCCAGGAGGATATCGTGGCCTTCTTCGACAACATCCTGGGGAGGAAGTTCGCCGATGCGGAGAGGATGCTCTCCTCCATCGAGTTGGGGCTGATCTTCTCCAAGATCCACAGGCCGTCTCGGAGGAGGTCCATGTCGAAGAGGAAGCGGCAGGAGAACCTTGAGTACGTAGCCGGATACATCAAGGCCTTGGAGGGGATACTGATAGCGGCGAGGTCGGGGGATGAGCGCACCTTCCTCAGCCGCATGTCCTCCGACCCTGGATCCCTGGAGAAGTATAGGCGGAGCTTCAGCGCCTTCATCAGGAACAAGATCCACTCCCCCTTCGACCGGGGCTTCTTCTCGGCATGGTCCGACTTCGTGATCCATCAACTGAACCTCTTAGGCGAGGAGAAGAGAGGGGGTTAGGGGGACACATTCAGCACAGTGAAGATGATGATCCAGACTGTTAGCCATGTGAAGAAGTAGGCCCCGACCCCGATCTTCAGCGCCTTCTGCTTCTCTATTTTGAATGTCCTGCTTAACAGGTCTGAGAAGATGAGGTAGAGGAGGAGGCCGAAGGTGAAGGCCGTGACGCCGCTAAACTGGAGCATGGATTGTAGGAGAGTGGATAACATCGCGACGACGACAGCGAGGAAGACCTTACTCCAGTAGAGTTTCTCCGCAGCCTCCATCTCCCACAGCCTTGAGATACCTTTCCCCCTAAGAACTTTATAAAGGATTCCAGGGCTAACTGATGTATCGGGGGCCCTTCGCCTCCTTCTGCTCCCTCATCATCCTCTCCTGATATCTCTCGAGCCTACGCCTGATCCTCTCTTCGATCCTCACCGCACGCTTCTCCAGCGTCGACATATCGATCCTCACACCAAGCAGCCCAGTCAAGGCCTCTAAGACGGCCTTAGAGGACCTGAGCTGGGGGACGTTGACGTACCTTATCTGCCCGAGGAGGCAGACCCCCTCGATCCCCCTGGTCTTCGCCACGCCGAGGAGGAGTCCGTTGAGGCCGTTGACTACCCCCTCGCCCTCCCCTATCTCGATGTGGTGCTCCTTGAGGAGGGCCATGAGCTCCTCGTTCGTCGCTATGCCGAAGACCTTGGGGTCGCCGTAGTACTCATCTGGGTAGGCTGCCATGGTGTAGATCCGCTTCACATGGCACCTCTCGGCCACGTCGAGGACCCTGGAGGCGAGCCTGTAGGCCTCCTCTGGTATGCTCGGCTGGGCGTCGCCGACGCAGAGGATGATCTCGCCGCCGGGGGTGGAGTAGAACCTATGCCTTATGATGGGATTATCGATGATCCCATCCTTGTATACGATCGCGTTCTGGTACTGGAGGATCTCCGCGAAGGGCTCCGCCCTGAGCTGCCTCCTGAGGTAGTCCGCTGAGGTCTTGGCGAGGTACCCCATCCCGGGCCAGGCGGCGACCATCGAGGGGCTCTCGAATCTTGGGCTCTTCAGAAACCTCAACTCCATGGATTCTCACCAAAGATAGTGGGATGAGGACTATAAATAGATCGGTCCAGCCAGACAGAGGCTACACGACCTCAAAGACCAGTGGGTACCGCGTATAGGTGGAGGTCCCGGGGACGAGGATGATGAGGTAGACGTAGAGCCATGATACCCCATTCCCATTCGTCCGGAGCCCATCTATGCTTATGTAGATAGTTGTCGACCCTGACAGGTTATACATCGACCCCTCCGATTGTGTGATGCTTCCATCCGTGATGACGATCTGGTCGCTCGTCGTGCTGTCATGGAGGCTTATCGTCAGGGTTGATATCCGATCGATGTTAGAGCTATTATAGACCTGTAGCTGGATCATCCTGTCGTCCGCGACCTGATTCACGACCTGGAGGACATAATCATAAGTTACGTTAGTCCAGAGATGTAGGAGAGCGACGTCGATCTCCCAGCTATCCTGGGTGGTGTCCCCGGTCTCTGTGCCACCCTTAAATCTGATCGTGAACGTGGAGGAATCAAGGTAAGGGGTAACGGAGATATTATTCCACCCAGGGCTTAGGTCGGTGAAGAGGACTTGCCAGGTCGAGTTGTACCACACGTCGACCCCCAGGTCCTCAGACCCCATCGTCCCACAGTATATACAGAGCTCCTCATTTCCCTCATCAAAGTCCACATTTGTCCACTGAACTTCCAAATCAAGCTGGTAATTGTATGGTTGTACCTCCTTCTTTACCGTGACATAATCAATCCAAGCATGCTCGCCAGTTCTTACGGTGACTGCGGACCAACGCACCTTGAAGTTAGAGACGAAGTACCCGCTATCGGTGATCTTCTCCCGATAGTGGAGCCACTGGTCTTCCTGAGTCGTAGCCCCGAGGTCGGAGACCGTAACCCAACTCGTCCCATTGAAGTACTGAAGGAGTAGGTCATCAGCATCAAGGTCATCATCCCGATACCAGAACTCCACATAGATCGCGACGGCGTCTGAGCAGTCCAAGTCAGGGGTGTCCAAGTCCCCCGATCTCCCATTCCCCAGACCAGGGAAGTACGCCGAGTAAGCTCCATCGTATGCTTGGCTACTATCCTGCCCCCATCGACCAGTTGCGCTCCATCCTGTCGGAGGCCAAGTGCCCTCAAAGGACTCAGCATCGATGAGAGTCACATTATATTTATCGGCAGTATTCTCCTCTGTCAATAGATCGTATATTGAGTCTGGTCCAGACTGTTGGGCGGTGAAGTTGCTGTGGATTCCTATATCAGGTGAAGAGTCCACGTTGGATATGCTGTCGACGTAATCTACGAACTCATGGGTCCGTGGCTCGCAGAATCCTAAGATGTAGAAGTCCTGGTTTGTATCCTCTATCCACCCCTGAAATCTCTGCTCCTCATCGCATCCTACATAGTAGAAGCAGTAGGACTCCCTTCTGAGATCCGTCTCGGTATGCCAGTCCTGAGAGCCTCCATACTCCCTCACCTGCGATTGGCGGAAGCCACTGGCTCTGTTGATGACCTGGACGATCAATCCATCGGCTATTGGGGAGGTCTCGCCCGTGGCGTCTATCGTCTCCCAGCTCCCGGCCGTGGTGAGGGAGACGTCCTTCCCGTTCACGAAGAGGGTGACGGGCTTCGTCACGTATCCCACGAGGTAGAAGTCCACTACCACGTCGCTGATGTAGCCCTCTATAAACCTGTTCGAGTCCACGGCGATCAGGCTGTAGCGATGCCCCCTATTGATGAACTGCCCATTCGAGGAGTAGTCATCTGTGCTCCCCCTACAACGGACCGCCCCAATCTCTCCCGCAGCTCCAGTGTTGACCTCCCATATGATTACCCCCGTGGCGTTCGCAGGCACATCACCAGATAGATCAATATCTTGCCATGAGCCATTTACATTAAGGCTGTAGTCGTGAGCCGTGGGGTCGTCGAAGAAGAATACGGCGCTGTCCGTGTACCCCACGAGGTAAAGCTTGACGGAGAGATCCTCCACGTAGGCCTCGAAGATCCTGTCCTCGTCTACGGCGCAGAGGGCGTAGATATGGCCGTGTTGCCTAACCCTGTTCTGCGTGATGTCGTAGGTCGCGCCGTTCTTCCTCACGCTCGCACGGTAGTTGCTATCGCCCGTATTCACGATCTCCAGGATGACGCCGGTGCTCCCAGCCGGTATGAAGCTCGAGACGTCGATGTCCACCCAGCTCCCCGCGGTGGTGGGTGTGACGTCATAGTAGTAGGTGGGTCCATGGAAGAAGTTGAGGCCCGAGCCTGAGGCTGAGACGGTGACTTCAGCCCCCGTCCCGTTTGTATAGATGGTGCTCGCCCCCGCCGTGCCAGACTGGAGAACGACCTCGGGTGGGGTGACGGCGGCC
Organism: Candidatus Bathyarchaeota archaeon; assembly: GCA_003601775.1. GTDB lineage: Archaea > Thermoproteota > Bathyarchaeia > TCS64 > PIYN01 > PIYN01. The sequence continues at coordinate 6,895 of PIYN01000014.1, read as the reverse complement.
CCGGAACCCGTCAACATGTCGTAGTAGACTACGCCCACCGCGATCCTCGGCTGGGTTAACAGGACGACGATCGTCATGGCCAGGACTAAGGCCCGAGCCCTTCTCCAATCTGGACTAACCATCCTCCTGTCTCCTCTCCTTCGCGGGGATTAGTGGAAACGGGGTGCTACTGCACGTCTATGGCCACAGTGATGCTGCAGCTCACGTTACTTCTCGCCCCTGCCACGGCCTTCGTCTCCACCTGGATCGTCCACTCAGTGCTTGCGGGGATGGAGATCCAGCTCGTCGGGCTGGGCGTGCTCCAGTCGTCGCCGCTCGTGGTGTACTGGAAGGTCGCCTTCACGTTCCCGCTGTCGTCTATGAGCTTGAAGGTTATGCTGGTGAAGTTCCCGACGGAGTCATCGCCTGATGCGGGGCTTATGGAGATGTGCCTCAGCCTTATGTTATGGGTTGAGCTATCGGTGTTCGTGACGTTCACAGCTTGTTCATAGGTCAGGGTGACGTTGGGGTAGGCCTTCAGGCTGGCCAGGTGGGCGTAGGTCTCGTTCGTCCCGAGGGAGAGACCGGCCGCGGTTGAGTCGTTTCCCTGGGTGAAGTGGACGACGGCCTCGGTGATAGTAACTTGGGACTCCATGAGGAGGGCGTAGTAGACGGCGGCGCTCGCGGTCATGATGAGTGAGGCGCTTATCAGCAGGAAGAGCAGTTTCACCGACCGTTTCCCCAGGATCCTCTCTAAACTCACTCTTTCACCTCCTTTCCCTCTTCTAATATCTGCTCTTGGTCTGTGAGGAAGTGGAGCGGGACCTTGGGCCTCTGCCTCTGACGCCTCCTCGCGGAGGGAACGGTCTTCCTCCTCTTGGGTCGCTTCGCCTCTCCAATCACCTTCGCCCTTATCTCATCTCCGACGGCCACCTTGGCTCTGGTTACAGGTCCCTTGAGTACACGCAGTCTCTGTAGTACGCCGGGCTCTGTGCTCAAGACTATCCCGATCGCCAGGAGCCCCACGGAGAGGGAGATGGCGAGGGGGACGAGGCTGAGGGGGATCCTTGGAAAGAGGGTCATGGGCACCTCGACGTCGTGGACGTAGACGGAGATGAAGAAGATGGAGAAGATGGCGGTCGGCGCGGTCACGCTGCCAGAGAAGAGGAATCCCTTAGCGATCTCTCTCCTCACGACGAACATATACAGGTTGGTCAGGAAGACGGTGGCCACAGCAGAGGTCAGGTACGACAGGCTGTACCAGAAGCGTAGGTCCTGGCTGAAGACGTTGAGGAACTCCTTGCTGACATAGGTCTGACCGAAGCCAGCGAGGGCCGCCAGCTGAAGGAGGTAGGGGACCGGGGTCGGGAACTCCCCCTCCAATAGGCAGGTGAGCAGACTGAGGACTAAGAAGACATCCACCGCTACCAGCAACAGTAGCTCCGGCACATAGAGACCCATCTATGATCAGTCCCGCTCCAAAATCCGTATTATAGATATGATTCAAAAGATTGTGTTTGTCTCTAAGGGGACAGACATAGTAGGCGGTGGGGAGTTATTACCCCAGATCGAACCGTGGTTTAAACAAGGGAGAAGTAAAGATTATTTAAACCTTGAGAGGTTCTCATCCATACTTGAGATCCATTAAAACCCTGACACTTGGGAAAAACTATGGGAGGTTGGCCTGCGAGGGAGTACTCTCTTCCTTCTTGAAGATCACCCTGCTCCCCAATCCCACCTTAGGCCTCTCCATATGGCAGACCTTCACGACGATGTTCATGTGGTTGGGCATGTGGGTGAGGTCGAAGCCGGCAACCTCACCTAAGGGCTCGCCGTCCAGGTAGACTCTGTCCCCGACGAGAACGATGCCCCCGACCTCGACCTCGAAGAAGCCGAGGACCATCACGTGGTCGACCCTCCCGCCCAACTCAGCCTCCTCATCCGTGATCATGAGCTCATGGATCTCCCCTCTCGGCAGGGCCCTGGACCGTGCCTCGATGAGCTCCAGTCCGCGTCTCTTGAAGGTCACGTCGACGAGGGCGACGACCTCTCCTACCACATCCCTCTTATCCCCATAGATGCTTGGGCCCAGGCGGCCTAACTCCGCCCCTCCTCCCGACCTCACACCAAGCTCCCCTTCCGCTCCTCAGGGGCCTCTGAGTCCACGTCCATGTAATAGTAGATCGGCGTCCTCCTGTTGGAGGCGGCGTAGGTATTACCCCGGTTATCCATAGCGAGGCAGCTCACCCCGCCCGTCTCCTCGAGGGCGTTCACATCCCTGATCGCCTGCATGCAGGCCTCGGCGACGCTCATCCCTGCCTTCATGTAGGCGATGATGCTCCGGGCTGTGGAGAGGCGTATGGTGAGCTCCCCCCGCCCTGTGCAGGCGGCTCCTCCCACCCTATTGTCGGCGTAGTTCCCAGCCCCTATGATGGGGGAGTCCCCCACCCTACCCGGGAGTTTGAGGAAGAGACCGCTCGTGGAGACGCCGGTGCAGATATCTCCCCTGGAGTCGATGGCTATGACATTCACCGTCCCATGGTGCTCCATCGAGAGCCTCTCGTACCACTCCCTCAGCCGATAGTTCCTGATATACTCCATCAGGTAGTTCCTCCACCTGGCGAACTCGTCCCCCAACTCGGGTATCTTATCCTTGACGAAGGCCTCGTAGAACTTGCGGTTATGGTCTGTTCGGAGGTCGCAGCGCTTGAACCCCATGGACTCCGCGAAGAGCTCCGCCCCCTCACCGACGAGGAGGACGTGGGGGGACTCCTCCATGACTTTCCTGGCTATGGAGATGGGGTTCTTGAAGTGCTTCACGGCGGCGACGGCCCCAGCCCGCAGTGTCCTCCCATCCATGATCGAGGCGTCGAGCTCCGTCTCCCCCAGGAGATTCGGCAATCCCCCGTACCCCACCGTGAAGTCGAGGGGGTTATCCTCCACGGCCCTCACCGTCGCCTCGACGGCGTCCAGGGCAGAGCCCCCATCACGGAGGATCTCCACCCCTATGTGGAGCATCTCCCTCGCGTTCCTCGTCCCGATGATCATGGGCTTAACTCTCATGATCCCACCTTTAATCATAGGATAACCTTTAACACTTAATTACTTATCTCTCTTTATTAAAACCTAACAATTTAACGAGCATAGTCGACCGAACCACTTCCCTCGGGACTTAAACCACTCAAAACCCTTTTACACACCCCTTCACAAAGAATATCCTGATTCTATACATGACAGGGATAAGAGGGGTCTTCAGGATCTCCTCCGTCGGGGAGAAGAGGTGCCGAGTCTGTGGTGAGGAGTCTCCCCTGATCTCCCAAGCCCTTGGCGTCTGCGCTACCTGCATCCGGGAGAGGCCGAAGGAGGCGCTCCCCCACATCGAGGCCGCACACGCCTCCGCCCGCCGCCCCTACGGCCTACCCACCGAGATCCCCAAGAGTGCGGATGGGATCCTCTGTAGGGTCTGCTCCAACGAGTGCCGTATGGGGGAGGGGGAGAGGAGCTACTGCGGGCTCAGGGAGAATAAGGGTGGAAGGCTGTGGTCGCGAATCAGCCCTTCACGGGGCCTCCTTTATATGTACCTCGACCCCCATGTGACTAACTGCTGTGCTGCCTGGTTCTGCCCGGCTGGTACGGGGGCGGGGTACCCTCGTTTCGCCCATAGACGGGGACCGGAGCTGGGATACTATAACCTCGCAGTCTTCTTCTATGGATGCAACTTCGACTGCCTCTTCTGCCAGAACGCCTCCCACAAGGAGATCAACCGAGGAGAGGTGACCACCGTAGAGGAGTTCGCCGAGGTCGTGAGGAGGAACAAGAGGATCTCCTGCATCTGCTTCTTCGGAGGCTCCCCCGAGCCACAGCTCCCCTTCGCCCTGAAGGCCTCTCGGGTTCTATTGGAGGAGAACCCGGGTCGGATCCTGAGGATCTGCTTCGAGTGGAATGGATGTGGGAATCCTCGGCTCGTCAGGGAGGCCGCGGAACTCGCTCTGACGAGCGGGGGAAATATCAAGTTCGACCTGAAGTGCTTCAACCCCACCATGAGCCTCGCCCTCAGCGGCGTCTCGAATAAACGAGCCTACGAGAACTTCAGGATGATCGCCGAGGAACTCTACGATGAGCGCCCAGAGCCTCCAGTCCTGACGGCCACGACGCTCCTGGTCCCCGGGTACGTGGACGTCGAGGAGGTCGAACGGATAGCCCGTTTCATCGCCGAACTCAACGAGGAGATCCCCTACAGTCTATTGATCTTCCACCCCGACTTCAGGATGCAGGACCTCCCCGTCACCCCGGTCAGGCAGGTCGTGGAGTGCTACAGGGCGGCAAAGAGGCATCTGAGGAGGGTGAACGTGGGAAACCTCCACCTCATCGGTCTCAGCAACCTCAGCGAATTAGAGGGACTTGGTTGATTGTACGCGGGAGAGATGAGGCTAAGTCTTGAGATTTATCTTTGCTATGGCCCCGTCATCTACAGTCCAGGCATATATGTCCTCTCGCACCAACATCACCGTCTGGTCTGAGGGATCGAGGAAGGAGATGGAGAGGGGCGTCTTTCTCACCATCACCTGCTCCCTTTCATAGAGGATCCCCGTCGACTGGGGGAGGATCATCGTCCCATAGACGGATAGGTCTCCCAGTAAACCAAGGAATCTCCGTCCTTTCCCGATCATGACCTCCTGGTCAAGGTTCCATCTTGAAGTAAAGGACGCCTCCTTTAACAGCTTCAGCAGCTGCAAGGGGTGGACGAGCAACGTATCAGGATAACATCCTTGAGAGAGGATGTAATCGATGACCTCCCCCAACTCACCCCTTCCGAGTTCTTCGTCACTCAAATCGAATACTTTGGCATCCTCTGTGAGCATCCTGAGGATCTCCCTCTCTTCACATGCCACGATGTATCTACGCATACCGCTGAGGAGGAGGTCCATGGGCAATTTTTTCTCGTACCACTCATGCCAATCTTGGTTAAATTGAAGATTTATTGAGATTGGAGTGACTACTTCCAATTCAAAGGGAGTTAACTGCATCAGTATTGCACCACCCCTCCTCCTTATCGTAACTCGGCCGCTCTTCTTCCATACATAAAATCCCTCACCACTGCACCTTACTTCTCCAACGTAATCGATGTATTCTCGACTGCTCTTGATCCTCTCCATTAGATCCCTTCTTAAACCTTCAAGCCAATTATCAAAGTCAGAAACAGGCATCACTCCATCGCCACACACATTTAAGTTTCATTCTTAACATAAAAATGTTGTGCGTCCAACACAGAAAAAGTAATAAATGGGGTCCTCATCGGCTTTATTTCACGCCGGGAAATATTTCATTTTATTTATTTTTTCTCCTCAATAAAATATATTTAAGTGTTTGAAGGAAGCCATCTTATGGGATGGCTCCGGCGACGCCCTTCGACCCGATCTTCAACCTTCTCATACTGATAACCTTCATCGCTCTACTTGCCCGAAGATTTCGCCTCCCCTATACCGTGGTCCTCGTCTTCGTGGGCCTACTCATCCCCCTCTTCCCCTCCTTCAACCTCCCCGAGCTCTCCCCGGAGTTCTTCATGACCCTCCTCCTTCCCCCCATCGTCTTTGAGGCCGCCTACCGTCTGGACGTCTCCTCCATGATGAAGGAGGCGGATGTGGTGCTGAGCTACGCCTTCGTAGGCACGATCCTCTCGACATTCCTGATCGCCGGAGCCGCCTACTTCATCCTCCACTTCAGCCTCATCGAGTCCCTCCTCCTCGGCATAATAACCTCCCCCACTGACCCCGTCGCCGTCATCTCAACCTTCCGCAGGTTGGGGATCTCGGAGAGGTTCTCCCTCATCATAGAGGGGGAGGCCCTCTTCAACGACGGCGTCGCCATCGTCCTCTACTCAGCCCTCCTCACGGCTTCCAAGACCGGGAGTCTCGAGGGGCTCCCCTTAGCAAAGGAGATCATCTACAGCATTGTTAGCGCATCGCTGATAGGTGCTCTATCAGGGTATCTCGTCTTCTGGATGATGAGGTTGAGTGAAGACCGCTTCGTCCACAGCCTTCTCACCTTCCTCTCTGCGATGGGGATCTACAGAATTGTAGAAAGTGAGTTCATAGGGGCGAGCGGCGTCATCGCCGTGGTGGCCTCAGGCCTCGTGACCAGGTACATGATCAACGAGAGAGGCGGCCTAACGGAGGAGTCCAAGTCCTTCCTGGATGTCTTCTGGGAGTTCATCGCCTTCATAACTACCAGCATCGCCTTCCTCTTCATCGGCCTCTACCTCGACCTCGACCTCCTATGGGCCTACTTCTTGGCGATACTCGCCTCCATAGCAGTGATCCTGGGGGCGAGGAGGCTGATGATCTACTTCCTGGCGGAACTCCTAAGGAGGATTAGGAAGAAGGAGCTCCCTCAGTCCTGGCAGAATGGTCTGACATGGGCGGGTCTTCGGGGAGCCGTCTCCGTGGTCCTCTCCCTGGGTGTGATGAACCTCCCCTTGGATCACGGCAGTGAGATCCTCGCCATATCCTTCGGGGTCGTCCTCTTCTCCCTCCTCTTCCAAGGCCTAACCATCAACTTTGTCGTGAGGAAGCTCGGCCTCGCCCCGAGGGAGGACTGACCTCACCTCGTTTTCTCTTCCCTTCCCGATCTCCGGGCCATTTGCATAGGTCTCTCAGGGGGCAGCCGTCGCATCGTGGCTTTGCCCTGCAGTAGGTCTTCCCCAAGGCGTCGATGAGGGCATGGTACTCCTTATAGACCTCGAGGTCCCTCGGCATCGACTCCTCGAAGAGGGCCTTGATCTCAGCATATCCACGTTCCTCGAGGCCCAGCCTCTCTATCATCCTCATCGTGTACTTGTCCACGGGGAAGGAGAGCCTACCCGCGGCGTAGAGGAGTATGTCATCGGCTGTCTCCTCCCCTATACCCCTCCAGGAGA